>DASPXJ010000013.1:0-20001 GCA_035637355.1 Gemmatimonadales bacterium | reverse complement strand
TCGACCGTCTCTACGGCTCGGCCAAAGCGATTTGGCTGGAGATCCCCATGGCGAAAGACGCCATGGCGCGAATGGTCGAAGAGGGCGTCGCCAAGAGCGGCATCAAGGATTCCTACATCCGCCTGGTCGTCACGCGCGGTGTCGGGGACCTCGGTCTGGATCCGCGGAAGTGCGCGAAGCCGACCGTCTTTTGCATCTTCGACACGATCAAACTGTGGCCGCAGGACCGCTACGATAAGGGGCTGACGGCACTGACGGCCGCAACACCGATTCATCACCGCGAATCGCTGTCGCCACGTGTCAAATCGCTGAATTACCTCTCCCATATCCTCGCCAAGGTCGAGGGCATCGCCGCCGGCGTGGACGAAGTGATCATGCTCGACTCCGCCGGCTACGTCGCCGAGGCCAGCGGCATGAATCTCTTTGCCGTGTCCAACAGCACACTGCGTACGCCTCCGCCGTACACAGGCATCCTGCGGGGCGTCACCCGCGATACCGTCATCGAGCTGGGCCGTGAGGCCGGATATGGCGTCGAAGAGCTGCCGATGAACCGCTACGACCTCTATACGGCCGACGAGGTGTTCCTCACCGGTACCGCCGCGGAGGTGGTGGCGATCTCGAAGCTCGACGGCCGCCTTATCGGCAGCGGGGTGGCCGGCCCCATCACCCGAGACTTGGCGACCCGATTCCGCGCCTACGTGACCCGCGACGACTGATTTCCCACACCCGCGTCTCAATTGTGGAAAACCCCCTAAAGTATTGACTGGGAATCATCTAACCCCCATATTGGGGCCCCTTTGCGCCCTTTCCCCGCTCGAGGTGAGCCATGTCATGGCGAGTGATCGCGCACGGGGACCAGGTTTGGCATGTGGACGCGGTCGCCGAGCGTCGCGCGAATACAGCCGCTTGGCAGTTGGTGTTGTCGTTTCGCGCCGCGTCTGAGCCTCTTCCGGGTCGGCGCCGGTCGTTCTGGACGCCGTATCCGTTGGAGGCCACCTCGAAGTCGTCACTGTTCATCCAGGCCGAGCGGATTCCCGATGCTGCGCTATCGCAGCTGCTCGCGGAGCGTCTCACGTGAGCACGGCGGACCTGCAGGATCTCCGGCGGGTCGTGGGCGCCGTGACGCGTCTGCGGGGTGAGACGGTCAAGCAGGTGACGGTGCGTTCCGATGTCCGGCACCTGAAAGTGGAGTTCGACAGCGGACTGATTCTGCTCATCTCGGCGGAGCGCGATTCGCAAGGGCGTCCCCGTCTCGAGGTGGATGTGGTCGAGGCGATGCAGGATTTGGGCGCCAAGCAGCAGATCGAAGTCCGGTTCGACTGAGGGTTCGCGCGTGCCCGACGAGCGCCTGCGATTTCAGGAGTTCGGGTTTCAGCGGCTGGCCAACGGCCGCTGTCGCGCAAAGGTGGTGTTGACGTGGTCGGACGGCCGCCGCTTCGAGGGCTCCTCGGACGGCGTGTCGTCGCAGACCGGCGAGCTGCGGTGTTGCGCCGTCGCAGCCGTGAATGCGTTGGAGCAGGCGGTACAGCCGCGTCTCACGTTTGAATTGCTGGGCGTGAAAGCGGTGCGGGCGTTCGACGCGACGGTGGTCATCGTTTCGCTGTCGGCGCGCGCGGAGCAGGCGACCCGCCTGGTAGGGTCGTGTTTGACGGAGGCGGATCCGCCGCGTGGCGCGGCACTTGCAGTCTTGAATGCGACAAACCGTTTACTCGGGAATTACTTGGCGACACGATGACACGACACATTGTTCACTCGATTGCGATGATGGGCACAGCGGCGCTGCTCGCCGGCTGTGCTGGTGCACATATCCCTCCCGCTCCGATCGTGACGACCGATCTCAGCACGCGCGACAGCTCGGCCGTGCAGCTCGGCACGGCGCTGGCCACCGTCGAGCAGGATTCCGCCGCCGATCAGTCGGCGCTGGACAGCCTGCATCAGCGCTCCGCGGATTCTCTCACGCCGCCGCGGACCAATGTCGCCGTGCGCGGCGAAGACGTGCGTCAGGAGGCGGAGGACCTGTTCGGCGGCGACGCGAACGCTACGTTCGACATCGACGTCACGAACTTCGCCGGCAATCGCCGCGTGCTCGAGTATCTCGAGTTCTTCCAGCTCGACGCCCGCGACCGGTTCGAAATCTGGTTGTCTCGGTTGGGCCGCTATGAGGGGATGATCCGCGAGCGGCTGCGCGCGCGCGGGTTGCCCGAGGACCTCGTCTATTTGACGCTCATCGAGAGTGGCCTCTCGAACACGGCCGTGAGCCGCGCGCGGGCGGTCGGCATGTGGCAGTTCATGACCGCGACCGGCCGTGGCTATGGGCTCCAGATCGACCCCTGGGTCGACGAGCGCCGCGATCCCTTCAAGGCGACGGAAGCGGCGGTCAACCACCTCCAGGATCTGGTGCAGCGTCTGGGCAGCGTCTACCTCGCGGCCGCGGCGTACAACGCCGGTGCCGGCCGCATCGAGCGGGAGATCCGCCGCCTGCCCGGCGAGCCCGACACCGTGGACGATCAGACCTTTTTCCAGATCGCCGACCGCCGCAACCTGCGGCGCGAAACCCGCGACTACGTACCCAAGCTCATCGCCGCGGCGCTGATCGCGAAGCAGCCGGCGCGCTACGGCTTCACGGATGTCGAGCGGCTGCCGCCGCTCGTGTTCGACGAGGTCTCGGTCCCGGACGCCACCGGCCTCGATGTGCTGGCACGGCTGTCCGACACCTCGGTGGCGGCGCTGCTCGAGCTGAATCCGCAGTACGTGCGGGGCATTACGCCGCCGGGACGCGGCGTCGTCGTGCGCGTGCCACGGGGTAGAGGGGCGCGCGTGGCGGAGCGCTACGCCGACCTGCCGATCAACGAGCGTGTCACCTTCGTCGATCATTACGTGACGTCAGGGCAGACGCTGTCCGGCATCGCGCAGCGGTACCAGGTTACGGTGACGATGCTGCAGGCGGCCAACCCGCACCTGCGCTCGCACGCGCTGCGTGTCGGCCAACGGATCATCGTGCCGATGAGTGGGCGTGTCGTGCCGCGGGGCGCGTGGAGCACGCCACCCGAGCCCCGGATGCGCCGCGTGTCCACACGCTACGTCGCGTCGAGCGACGGCAGCACGCGGCATCGCGTGGCGGCCGGCGAGACGGCGAGCGGGATCGCCCGCCAGCACGGCGTGGGCCTGATGGCGCTACTGGACGCGAATGATCTGACGATGCGAAGCGTGATCCGGGCCGGCGACGTCCTGCGTATTCCGAGCCGGTAAAGCTACCGGCACCCGTGGTTAGTGGTGCCGGAATCCCTTCATGACTTCCGCTTCATAGCCGTTGGCCGGGTTGCGGCCGGCGCCAAGCAGCTGCTCCACCTTGGCCGGACCGCGGTTATAGGCGAGGAGCGCCAGGCTCATGTTGGCCGGATAGCGGTCCAGCAGGTCCCGCAAATAGCGGAACCCGATCCGCAGATTCGTATCCCGGTCATATAGCTGCTGCGTCGTGAGACCCGGCTCGTACAGCCGTGCCGTACTCGGCAACACCTGGGTGAGCCCCACGGCGCCGACGTGGCTGGTGGCGCGCGCATTGAAGCCCGACTCCACCTTCACCAGACGGAACGCCAGGCCGGGATCGATCCCCTCGCTCAGCGCGACGTCGTAGACCGCCGTCGCCATGTCGGCGGGCAGCCGGTAATGGGTCGAGTACTGCATGATCGCGTCGACGCGGTCGAGTTGCAGCCGAGCGACTTCCAGCTCGCCCTGTTTGGCGTCGAGCTGCTGACGGAGCGACCGCAATTCACCCAGCAGCTCCGTGCCGGAGGCCGGCACGCGCTCGGCGTCGCTCGTCGTGCCACCCGCCCACCCGCCCACGGTACTGATGAGCAGAGCGGCCAGCACGATCATGCCACCGCGCACTATCAAACGTTGCGTTTTCGTCTGCATACTCCTCCCCTCGTCTACGTCTCCCTGTGAGTCAAACATGCGACACCTGCGTCAAGCGCTCCTCAAGCATCGACCGGAGCCTTTTGCTTCTCTACGAGCTGCACGTCCCCGATCACCATGCCGCCGTCCACGGCCTTGACCATGTCGTACACAGTCAGCAGCGCGACAGCGACCGCCGTCAGGGCTTCCATCTCCACACCGGTCCGGCCCACACTCCGCACCCTGGCCCAGACCCGCACTCCCGGCAGCGACTCGGCCAAACTCGCCTCGACCTCCACATGGTCGAGACCGAGAGGATGGCAGAGCGGGATCAGCTCCGCCGTCCGCTTCGCCGCCAGCGTTCCGGCGATCTCGCTGACCGCCAGGACGTCGCCTTTGGCGACGACTTGATCGGCGATCTGCCGAAACGCTTCCTGCGACATCCGGATCGTCCCGCTCGCGACGGCCGTGCGATCCATCACCGGCTTGCCGCCTACGTCTACCATCCGGGCGCGGCCGGCGTGGTCCAGATGCGACAGCTTCATGAGCGTCTCGTCGCCTGCAGATCCTCGGCCAATGCGGCCGCGAGAAGCTGCGGGTTCACGTTGCCCTGCGCAAGATCGCGTGCATCCAGTACCAGGGCGATGGCTTCGACCAGCTTGTCCGTATCGCCACCGCGCTTGGCTTCGCTGCGTAACTTGTTGGCCAATGCGTCCAGCATGTCGGTGAAGGCCCCGCGCGCTTGAAACGGCACCTGCCCAAGCGCGAACAGCAGCGGAGCATCCACAAACCGGGCTGCCTGTTCGGCCCCCGACTGTCCGGAACGGGGTGTTACTGTCGCAAAGAGCTTGCCAATGCACCCTTCTGCCGCTGTAACTCGTTGTGCTAGTTCAGCTTTATCACCGATTCCGAGCGTTTGCTGCGCGAAAGCTGTCACGGCACTGTCGGCGATTCGTGCCATACGAACGAGCACAACGCGCGACAAAATCGTCGGAAGCAGGGCGTTGGCGTCCGCAGCGGTGATGATGATCACCGAGTCGGCCGGCGGCTCCTCGAGCGCCTTCAAAAGCGCGTTCGCCGCCACTTCGGTCCCCACCTGCGGAATCAGTCGCTCCGCCTCCCCAACGATGAACACCTTCCGCGTGCCCATCGCCGGCGTGAGCACGAGCCGCTTGAGCAGCAGGCGCACCGCCGCGATCGGGTGGCTGGCGAGTCCGGCGGGCGACCCGTACAACGGTTGCTCGCGCCGCGCCGCCACTTCCTCCGCCAGAGCCTCGGCGACGAGGTCGACCTGCTTGTCCGCATCCACGCCGCCACTGCCACCGCGTTTGCTCAGCTCTACCGGCACAAACCAATGCACGTCGGGGTGCTGCAGCGAGAGCACGAGATGGCAAGGGCGGCATTGGCCGCACGGTTCCTGTCCCGGTGCTTCGCATTGAATCAATTGAGCGAGCCACAGCGCGAGACGCTGTTTGCCGACTCCACGTGGTCCGGCAAGCAATAGGGCTTGCGGCAGCTTTCCGGAGGCGTGGGCGCCCGCCAGTCTGGTCTTAACCCCTTCGTGCCCGATGAGGGGCGGTAAAGGCATGGGCCAATCTAGCTAGGGGGTCAGTGCGCGGCGCCACTATCGAGTCCAAGTTATTGTGGGGCAAGCAAGTACACTTATCATCCTGGCCTTGCGCCCATGTAAAGCATTAATTCACTGCACTTTACAGACTTAAGTGAGCGCGCACTCGCCAGATAGTGCCGGTTTTATCGGTTTTTTCGGTAGCTATTCGGGGCTACAACAAGCAGCCCGCTATTGCGGCGGGTGGTTCAACAGCAGCCAATACAAGCCGACGTCCGATACCGCGCGCGCAAAGGCTTCGAAATCCACCGGCTTTACGATGTAACTGTTCGCCCCCAGCTCGTACGCCTTTTCGATGTCCGGCTCCTCCCCGGACGACGTCAGGACGACGACGGGAATGGACTTCGTGCGCGCCTCCCCCTTGAGGCGGCGCAGCACCTCGAGCCCGTCGACCTTGGGCAGTTTGAGGTCGAGCAGCACGACCTTGGGGACGGGACTCGATCCAGTCGCGAAGAAGTCCAACGCTTCAGCGCCATCCCGGCAGACGAATACCTGATTTGCCAGGTTGCGTTGCTTCAACGCGCGCAGCGTGAGCTCGGCATCATTGGGATTGTCCTCGACCAACAGGATCTCGACTCCATGTGGGTCCATCAATTCTCCTCACCGGGGAGTGTGAAGTAGAACGTGGCGCCCTGGTCCAGCTGGCCCTCTGCCCACACGCGCCCGCCGTGCCGCTGCACGATGCGTTTGACGATCGCGAGCCCAACGCCGGTACCCTCGAACTGCTCGGCGCTGTGGAGCCGCTGAAATACGCCGAACAGCTTGTCGGCGTATCGTGGGTCGAATCCCGCGCCGTTGTCCTTCACGAAGTACACGGTCTGGTCGCCGTCGGGGCGGGAGCCGACTTCAATGCGGGCGTTATCCCGCCCGCGGGTGAACTTCACCGCGTTTTGCAGCAGGTTGCTCATGATCTGGCGCACCAGGGCGCGGTCGCCGCGCGCGACGGGCAGCGGATCGATCCGGATCTCGAGCGATCTTTGGCGCTCAGCTTCACCGCGTCGGACTTCGTCGGCGACGGTGCGAGCGAGCTCCTTCATGTCCACCTGCCCCGTGGTGATCCCCTGGCGGCCGAGCCGTGAAAAGGCGAGCAGATCGTCGATGAGCTGCCCCATCCGCCGAGTGTTCTGGTCGATCACGCCGAGCAGCCGCTGTGCCTCGGGGTCGAGCTTGGCCTTGTGGTCCTCGAGCAGGATGCGCGCGAAGCCGTGAATGGCGCGCAGCGGCGCCCGCAGGTCGTGCGACACCGAGTACGAGAACGATTCCAGCTCCGCGTTCGTCCCCTCGAGCGCCTCGGTGCGCTGGGCGACCTGTGCCTCGAGATGATGATGCGAGCGCGCCACCTGCTCGGCCATGGTGTTGAACGACCGCGCCAGCCGGCCCAGCTCGTCGTCGCGCCCCTGAGGCACGCGCTGCTCGAGGTCGCCGGATGCGATCGCCTCCGCCGCTTTGGTGACGCCGATCAGCGGAGAGGTCAGTCGCCGGCTCCCCCACCACGCCGCCAATGCGCCGACGAGCACGATGAGCGCCGCGATCGGTGCCATCGTCAGGATGTAGGAGCGTGCCGGTGCGGCGATGATCCGGCTGGGAAGCTCGGCGACCACCATCCAGGGCGTGCCCGGCACGGGCGCCGCGGCGGCTCGTTTCATCTCGCCCCGCTCGTAGCGGACCGGCGCGTGACTCGTGCGCACGACTTCCGGCGGGGCGGGGACAATGGTGGCAAAATCGGTCCACGGATCGCCAGCGGCGTTGCCGACGAGGAGGGTGACGTCGCCGCCTGCCAGGCCGGTCAGCGCCGTGCGCGTGCGCTGATTGAGCGTGACGCGCCCCACTTGCTGCACGATTCCGCCGGAGCGCTCCCCACCGGCTGATGCGGCGACGGCGATGTAGAGGATCGTATCGCGCCGCATGAAGGGTCCGAAGCGCGCGGAATCGCTCCCCGGGGAGATGAGCACACTGTCGGCAATGTCGAACTTGCCGGTGCGCAGGAGCAGCCTTCCCCCGAAGTCACGCAGTTCGAGACTGCCGGTCGATAACGTGTCATTGGTGATGCGCTGCATGGCGGTCCGGGCCTGCTCCCGGCTGGTGCGCCCGCCGGAGCGCAGGAATGCCACGATGGCGGGATCCTTGGCCAGTCCCGTGATGCGGGCGCGCTGTTGCGAGATCTGAAACAAATCTGCCAGCACCTTCGTGGCCAGCGGCAAGCGTTTGTCGGCGAGGGCGCGGGACGCCATTCGCACCTTCTCGTATCCGATGGTCAACTGCGCGACCGTTACCGCGAGCAGCAGGCCGGTGACGAAGAAGGGCAGCTTGCGCTGGATCGACGACTTCATGGCGCCTCCAGGACCTCGCGGACCTTGCGGGTGATCGCGTCGGTGGTGAAGGGTTTGGCGAGATAGGCCACGCCTGACTCCAGCATCCCTTGACTGGCGATCGCGCCATCGGGATACCCGGACATGTACAGCACGCGCAGCCCCGGGCGCGCGGCGCGCAGCGTGTCCGCGAGCTGGCGGCCGTTGGTGTCGGGCATGACGATGTCGGTCAACAACAAGTCGATCGTTCCCTGGTGACGGCGCGCGATATCCAATGCGGCGCGCCCGCGGTCGGCTTCCAGCACGGTGTATCCGTGCGCCGCCAGTGCGCGATGCGTCAGACGGCGAAGCTGTTCGTCATCCTCGACCACCAGCACCGTGCCGCCGCCGTGACGGCCGGCTTCGGCCGGTGCGGCCTTGTCGATGTCCGCAGGCAGCGCCTCGACGGTTGGCAGGTAGACCTTGAACGTCGTCCCTTTGCCCGGCTCGCTGTACAGCCAGATGTTGCCGCCGCTCTGCTTCACGATGCCGTACACCGTCGACAGGCCCAGTCCGGTTCCGCAGCCGGGCGGTTTGGTCGTGAAGAACGGCTCAAAAATGCGCGCCTTGGTTTCCTCGCTCATCCCGGAACCGGTATCGGTGACCGCCAGCATCACGTAGGAGCCCGGGACCACCGCGACGTGCTGCGCCGCATAGTTCTCGTCCAGCCTCGCGTTGCCGGTCTCGATCGTCAGCGTCCCTCCCTCCGGCATGGCATCCCGCGCATTGATGGCGAGGTTCATGATCACCTGCTCGAGCTGATTCGGGTCGGCGCGCGCCGCGCCGAGATCAGGTGCGAGGGCGGTCTTGAGCGCGATGTTCGCGGAGATCAGTGATCGCAGCATCTTCTCGAGGTTCATGACCACGCTGTTGAGGTCAATGATGCGTGGCTCGAGCACCTGCTTGCGGGAGAAGGCGAGCAGCTGCCTGGTCAGCGCCGCGGCGCGGCGCGCCGCCTTGCGGATCTCCTCGAGATCCTCGAGCTGGCGCGAGTTGGCGCCGCATTCGACCGCCAACAGGTCCGTGTAGCCGACGATCGCCGTGAGGATGTTGTTGAAGTCGTGCGCCACGCCGCCAGCCAGCTGCCCCACCGCCTCCATTTTTTGCGACTGCAGCAGCTGCTCTTCCAGACGCTTGCGCTCGGTGATCTCGGTGGCCACGCCGAGCATCGTGGACTTTTCCTGCTCCGGGAGGCGCAACGGCACTTTGATCGTTTGGAACCAGCGGGTCTGCTTGGTAACGGGATTGGTGACCTGCTCTTCGGAGACGAGCTTGGGCCGGCCGGAGGATATCACCTCTCGATCGTCGCGCAAAAAGTGCGCGACCTCCTCCGCGTGGGGATTGAAATCGGCATCGGTCTTCCCGACGAGTGAATCGACGGTCGTCCCGTAGATCTCCGCCGTGGCCTGGTTGACGAGCACGAACCGGCCATCCCAATCCTTCACGAAGATGAGGCTGGGATTCGCGTCGATGATCTGGCGCAGCAGGCGCTCGTGCCGGCGCAGCGCGTCCCGCTGCTGCGCGCGCTCGAGTGCTTCCAGCAACGCCGGTCCGAGGCGGACCACTCGGTCCTTGAGGATGTAATCGGCTGCACCGCCCTTGAGGTATGCGACGGCGGTTTCTTCATCGAGCGATCCGGTAACGAGAATGAAGGGGACATCGGGCAGCGCTGCGCGCGCCAATTCCAGCGCGCGCCACCCGCTGAAGCCCGGAATGTTGTGATCGCAGAGTATCGCGTGCGGTGCCACCCCCTGCAGCGCCGCGACGAACGCCAGTTCGGTTCTGACGTGCTGAACTTCGGGCCGTGGATTCAGCCGATCGAGCTCGCGCCGGACCAGCACCGCGTCGTTCTCGTCGTCCTCGACCATCAGCACTCGAACCTGTTCCATGCAACAGTTTTGGCGCCGCCTTGGATTTGTGTCTGTCGGCGGGCGGGAACTCCGTGAGTAGGGATTTACCTACGAAGGGATTGACGACGTCGCGCGCAGGGCGGCGGGACTGATCAGTCCATGCTGCGTCGCGTAAAACGTGAGCTCCGCGTTGGAGCGCATGCGCAGCTTATGCAGCAACCGCGCGCGATATGTCGTGACGGTCTTGGGCGAGAGTCCCAGTTGCCGGCTGATCGCCGTGATCGGCCGGCCGGCGGCCAGCAGCCGGAGGACTTCCAACTCCCGGTCGGACAGCTGCTCGTGCGGTGGCGGGGGCGGTCCGCCCAGGCCGTCGGCGACGGCCTGCGCCATCGCCGGGCTGAGATACTTGTGTCCTGCCATGACGCGCTCCAGCGCGCGCAGCAGCTCTTCGGGTGCCGATTCCTTCGTGAGATACCCGGCGGCCCCGATCTCGAGCACGCGCAACGCGAGCTGATCCTCGGGAAACATCGTGAGGATGAGCACCGGCAGTTGCGGCCGTGACGCATGCAGCTCCCGCAGGACGTCGAGGCCGTGACGGTCGGGAAGGCCGAGGTCGAGCAGCACGACGTCCCACCGGTCGCCGTACGCGAGGGTGAGCGCCTCCGCTGCCGTGCCCGCTTCTCCGAATTGAACTCCGTCCGGGAGTCCCTGCATGAGCTGGATCAGTCCGCGGCGTACCAGCGCGTGATCGTCTACGACGAGAATGCGAATCATCGCGCGGGCCGTTCGCGACCGGCGATCGCTGCGGGCGGGAACCACGCGGCGACGCGGGTCCCTCCTCCCGCCCGCGGCGTCACCTCGAGGACGCCGCCGACCGCGGAAGCCCGCTCCCGCATGCCGAGAATGCCGAGCGAGCCGGGGCCAATCGTATCGGCCTCCGTGATGCCGCTCCCGTCATCGTTGATCTCCAAAGCCACGCAGCCACTCTTCATGGCGAGCTCGATGTTCACGCGTGTCGCGCCGGCATGGCGCAGGACATTGGTCAGCGCTTCCTGCACGATGCGGAATAATGCGGTCGCGAGCTCGTCGACGATGGCGTCGTCGGTCGGCAGGACGGTCGCTTCGCACCGGATGCCTGTCCGGTGTGAGAAATCCTGGGCCAGCCACTCGACCGCGGCGGGCAAGCCCAGCTGATCGAGAATCGGTGGTCGCAGATCGGTGGCGATGCGGCGGACGCTTTTCACCAGATCGTCCACCATCAACGCCGTCTCATGCAGACGTGCCTCCAACGCCGGGGCTTCCTTGTGTGCCGCATCCTGTGCCGCGGCGAGCTGGAGCTTGAACGCGGTCAGGGCCTGCCCCAGGCTGTCGTGAATCTCGCGTGCGATCCGCGTGCGTTCGCTTTCGCGAATGTCCTGTTCCCGGGTTGCGAGGTTGCGCAGCGCCGCGCGTGAGGCGCGCATCTGTTCCTCCGCGCGCTTCGCTTCGGTGACATCGCGATACGTGCCGAGCGTACACTGCTGGCCGCCCAGCTCCATGCGGACCAGCGAGAGCACGCCCGTACGCGGCGGACTGCCGCGGGGCCGGAGCTCGATCTCGATATCGGTGACGACGCCGGTCTTGGCGAGCATCTCGATGATCGCGGCCCGCCGGCCGGCGTCGATGACGCCGAGGGCGACGGTCGTCTGGCCGATGATCTCGTCGCGCGGGCGGTTCACCAACGCGGTGAACGCCTGGTTCGCGTCCAGGACCATACCATCGTCGAGTCGCGTGATCAGCAGCGGCAGGGCGTTCGCGTAGAACGCCTTGCAGAACCGTTCCTCCGATTCGACCAGTGCCAGCTCCGCAATCTTGCGGCGCGAGACGTCGCGCGAGATGCCCAGTGCCGCCCGAATCGCGCCCGACGCGTCCCGGAGCGGCACGGCGTGGGTCTCCATCCAGCTGCGTTTCCCCTTGAGGCCGATGATCTCGAACTCGAGCGTCCCGGACTCGCCCGCGAACACCCGGCGATGCAGCTCGGTAAATGCCGCACGATGCTCCGGCACCACGACCTCGACGATTTGCCGGCCGCGCACGACGTCGAGCGAATCAGCCTCGACCATGGCCAGGCCAGCGGGATTCATGTCCAGTAAGCGTCCCTGCTCATCGAGGAGCTTGACGCACTCGGGCTCGGACTCGATAATCGTGCGCAGCCGAGTTTCGCTTTCCTGTAGCGCGACCTCGGCTCGGCGCCTTTCCGTAATGTCGAAACAGATCCCAGCCACACCGCAGATGCGACCCTCCGGCTTGTAGAGCGGCTCGACCCGGCAAGTGAACGTCCGTCCTCGGAACGACACCTCGTACGTCGTCGCCTCGCCACGGAGCGCAGCCTGATGGGCGTTGACCGCACGTACCGCCTCACTCGGACTTTCCACTTCGCCCACCCGGAGTCCCTCACCGGGCCCCGGCACGGGTCCCACGAGCGCGAGACCGCCGCCGTATCTCGAGGTGAGGCGCAGCTTTTCATCGGTCGACCAGACTAGCACCGGCAGCTGGTCCACCAAACGGCCCAACTGCTGCGGATCCAGCCCTCCCGGACGGCTGATGGTGGAGCTCGCTACGTCGGTCATAGTGCTAGGGTAGCGAGTTCATGGACGGGCGTCCAGCAGGTCGCGCACTTTGCGCGCGAGGCCATCGGGCGAAAACGGCTTCTGCAGGAAGGCGCTGCCGGAGGGGAGGGTCCCGTGCTGCACCACCGCATCGCCGGGGTATCCGGACATATACAGCACGCGGATTCCCGGGCGCTGTCCCGCCAGTTGGTCGGCCAGCTCGCGACCCGACAATCCCGGCATCACGACGTCGGTGAGCAGCAGGTGGATCATGCCGCCGTGCCGTTCGACGACGCGCAGCGCGGACGCGGCATCGGAGGCCGCCAGCACGACGTAGCCCTGGGCCTCGAGGGCGCGGCGGCTGAGCGAAAGCACGGCCGGCTCGTCCTCGACCACGAGAACCGTCTCCGTGCCGCGTGCCGGACCGCCCTTCTGGGGACCGGCCGCCGCGCGGGCAGGGGTCGCGATCCGCGGCAGATAAATCTTGAAGCTCGAGCCGTGGCCCGGCTCCGAGTACACCGAGATGTATCCATCGCTCTGCTTCACGATGCCGTAGACCGTGGCGAGGCCGAGCCCGGTCCCCTTGCCGACTTCCTTGGTCGTGAAAAAGGGCTCGAACAGGTGCGCGCGGACGGTGGCGTCCATGCCGAAGCCCGTATCGGTCACGGCGAGCATCGCGTACGCACCGGGGACCGAGCCGAGGTGCGCCTGGGCGAATGTCTCGTCGAGGTCCACGTTGGCCGTTTCGATGGTGAGCTTGCCGCCTTCCGGCATCGCATCGCGCGCGTTCACGGCCAGGTTCACGATCACCTGCTCGAGCTGGTTGGGATCCGCCTTCACGCGCCCCAGACCCGGCGCCAGCACCGTCACCAGCGCGATGTGCTCGCCGATCAGCCGGCGCAACAGCTTGTCCATCTCGGCGACGACGACGTTGAGGTCCAGCACCACGGGCTGGAGCATTTGCCGGCGGCTGTAGGCCAGCAGCTGGCGCGTCAGCGAGGCGGCCCGCTCCGACGCCTTGCGGATTTCCTCCACGTCGCCGCGCTTGCTGTCCCCCGGAGGCAGCTCGCGGAGGAGCAGCTGCGTATTGCCCAGAATCGCCGTCAGCAGATTGTTGAAGTCGTGCGCGATGCCCCCCGCGAGCTGTCCCACGGCCTCCATCTTTTGGGACTGGCGGAACTGCTCTTCGAGGTGCCGCTGATCGGTGACGTCCCGTTGCGTGCCCCACACCCGCACCAGGTGCCCGTCCTCGACGAAGCCGACGACGTTATTGAGGAATACGCGGGGCCGGCCGTCGCGGTCGTGCTCCCGTGTTTCCGAGTCGGAGACGCGGTACCCGGCGCGGATGAAGCTGCGGATCTGTTCGCGGTTGGTGGGGTCGTTCACGTTGTGTAGCTCGGCCAGCCGCGTGCCCACGAGGTCCCGGGCTTCCTTGAACCCGTACATGCGCGCCATCGCGTCGTTGCACTCCGCGATGCGCGCGCCGGCGTATACACGATCGACCTGTTCTTCTTCCGGCAGCTTCAGCGGCACCGGTGGATCGACCTCCAGCCGTGAGACGCCCTCCGAGCTCTGCGCGATGAACGAGCGATAGCGCTCTTCGGCGCGCCGCCGCTCCGACACGTCCATCCCGATCGCGAGCCAGCCGCCACCGGTAAGCGGCGCGTTTGCCCAGATCGTATCGAGCACCGTGCCGTGCCGGGTGCGGGTCCGGAAGTCGGTCCACTGGCCCACGGGTGCGCCGATGGAATCGCGCAGGCGGCGCTGTTCCCCCGGGTCGGGATACAACTCCGCGAAGAGGTCGCGCTCGCGCGCTTCCGCGATGTCGTATCCCAGCGTGCGTGTCCACTCCCGATTGCCCCACTGGATGCGTCCCTGCTCGTCCAGGAACGCCAGCATCACGGGAATGTTGTCCACGATCCGCTGCAACAACTCACTCTGCTCGCGCCACGCGTCTTCGACGCGCTTGCGCTCGATGGCCATCGCCATCTGCGCGGAGACGAACGTGAGGATGTCGCGCTCGCTTTCGCCGTAGCGCACGCCCGGCGAATAGGTCTGCGTCACGACGACGCCGATGGTGCGGTCCCTCACCTTGAGCGGGACGCCGAGCCAGTCGATGGAGGGCGTGCCGATCAGCTCCGCCTCGCCCGCCGCGACGAGGTTCTCGTAGACCTCGGGCGTCGCGAGCAGCGGCCGGCCGGTGCGCAGCACGTACTCCGTCAGTCCCTTGCGCAGCTTGCGCGGCGGGATGTCGCGGGCGGTGTCGTACTCGTCGACGAAGTAGGGAAACTCCAGCCGGTCGTGTTCCGCATCGTAGAGCGAGACGTAGAAATTCTTCGCCGGCATCAGCTCGCCCACGATTTCGTGGATGGCGCCCAGCAGTTCCTGCAGGTTGTCGACCATGTGTGCCGTGTGGGAGATGCGGTACACCGCTTCCTGCACGCACTCCGCGCGGCGCCGCGCCGTGACATCGCGGAAGCTCCACACCCGGCCCACGACATGGCCGTCCATCCGCAAGGGGAGGGAATAGCGCTCCAGGATCCGGCCGTCCTTGAAGCTGAGGATGTCGAAACTGTCCGATTCCGGGTCGGCGTAGCGCTGTCGGACGCCCGCTGCGAATGCGTCCGGATCGACGAGCTGGTCCTGGACGTGCGCGATGAGGGCCGGGGAATCGTTGGCGGCGATCTGCTGGGCGGAGAGCCGCCACATTTCCTCGAAGCGGCGATTATGCGAAACGATCCTGCCCTCGTCGTCGACGACCAGGATCCCGTCCGCCGTCGATTCGAGCGTCGATTGCAGCACGGACACGGTGAGGGAATCGGAGACCCTACGGGGTTTCTTCGCCCTCGGCTTCGGCTTGGAACGGCGTGCGGGCATGGCCCGAATCTACGGGTGCCGGCTCCGGTGACCAGCCTCACGGGACCGAGGGCGAATCGCACCTAGCTTTCGTTCCCTCTCGGGACGGAGCGGCTGGGTTGCGACCGAAACGGTTTCGGTGGCCGGGCGTCGAGGAATCGAGCCGCGCCGAGCAGCAGTTGCGCGCGGCGGCCCGCCAGCAGGAAGCGGTCGCCCATCTCGGCCAGCAGGCGCTGGCCGGCGTGGCGCGCGCCGATCTCTTCAACACCGCCGCCACGCTCGTCGCCCGCGGCCTCGACGTCCAGTTCAGTGACATCCTCGAGCTGAAGCCGGAGCATCGCAACCTGCTGCTGCGCGCAGGCGAAGGATGGCGGGACGGATGTGTCGGCAGGACGCTCGTCGCCGCGGACAGCGGCGCGCTCGGCGGGTACGCCCTGAGCGCCGCCGGTCCCCTCGTCGTTGAAGATCTGGCCGCCGAAACCCGATTCACCGCGCCGCCCCACCTCGAAGCGCATGGCATCGTCAGCGGTCTCTGCATCGTCGTGCAAGGCCGCGAGCGGCCGTGGGGTGTGCTGGGCGGCTACAGCGCCCAGCCGCGCGAGTTCAGCGGTCCGGACATCCTGTTCGTCCAGGCGCTGGCTCACGTGCTTGCGACCGCGCTCGAACGGGCGCGCGTGGAAGAGGCGCTCCGCAAGAGCGAAGAGCACTTCCGCTCCCTGACCGAAAATGCATCCGACATCGTCACCATCCTTGGCGACGATGGCATCCTGCGCTACGTCAGCCCCTCGGTCGAGCGCCTGCTCGGGTACGGCGCCAGCGAGCTGCTGGGACGCAACGCGTTCGAGTTCATGCATCCCGACGATCTCACGCCCGTGATGGAAACCCTGGCGGATGCGATCCAGCGTCCAGGCACCCCGCATACGGCGACGTTCCGGTTCAAGCATGCGGACGGCACCTGGCGCATGCTGGAGTCGATCGGACAGGCAAGACTCGATCAGCCCAACGCCTATAGCGTGATCGTCAACTCCCGTGACGTCACGGAGCGCGTCCGGCAGGACGAAATCCTGCACACCAGCAAGCAGCGCCTGCGTACGGTCGTGGCCGGCTCGCCGGTCATTCTTTTCTCGCTCGATCCCCGGGGCGTCTTCACCCTCGCCGAAGGAAAGGGACTCCATTCACTCGGTGTCCGGCCGGGGATGCTGCTCGGCAAGTCGTTCTTCGAGCTGCTGGGCGACGTGCCGCAGGCGGTGGCCGACGTGCGCCGGGCCCTCGCGGGAGAATCCGTCACGGCGCGCGTCGAGCTGTTCGGCTTCGAGTTCGAGGCGCAGTACTCACCGCTTCGAGAGCGGGACGGCAGCATCGCCGGTGTCGTGGGGGTGGCGACCGACATCACCGAGCGGCGCCGCGCCGAAGAAGCGCTGCGGCGCGCCGACGCCGCCAGCCGGACGTTGGTGCAGCAGGCGCCGTTTGGAATCTTCCGGGCCACGCCCGATGGCACCTTGCTGTCCGTGAATCCCGCCCTCGTCGAGATGCTGGCCTGCGAGACCGAGGCGGAGCTGCTGAGCCGGCATCTCGATCGTGACGTGTTCAAGGACCCCGGGGCCCGCGCGCGTTATCTCGCGCAGATGAATGACGCGACCGGCGCCGTGGAGACGCAGGCGCACTGGCGACGCAACGATGGTGAGACCATTACGGTGCGGTTGTACGGCCGTTCGGTGCGGCATGAAGACGGCCGCGTGGAGTGTCACGAAGTCTTCGCCGAAGATGTGAGCGAGCGGCAGGGCCTCGAAGAGCAGCTGCGGCAGGCCCAGAAGATGGAAGCGATCGGCCAGCTCACCGGCGGCATCGCGCACGACTTCAACAACCTGCTGACGATCATCCTGGCGAACGCCGAGCTGCTGGCGCGCGGGCCGGACGAGGCCAGCCTGCGCGACATCCAATCAGCGGCGGTGAGCGGCCGGTTGATGGTCAACAAGCTGCTTGGCTTCGCCCGGCGCTCCAGCCTGACGCTCGAATCGCTGCATCTGGGGCATTTGCTGAACGACCTCTCGGCGGTGCTGCGCCGCGTCCTGCCCGCCGACATCGAGCTGCTCGTGTTCGCCGATGAGGACCTGCCGGAAGTCTCCGCGGACGGGCATGCGATCGAGCAGATTCTGCTGAATCTCGTGAACAACGCCCGCGACGCGATGCCCGACGGCGGCGTGCTGCGGCTGGAGACGAGCTGCAGCTGGATCAGCGATGCGCAGCGCGACGTGCTCGGCCCGGGATCGGCGTCGGAGTTCGTGTGTCTCGCCGTGGACGACACCGGGGAAGGAATGGACGAAGCGACGCGGCAACGGGCCTTCGAACCGTTCTTCACCACGAAGCCGGTGGGGAAGGGGACGGGGCTGGGTCTGGCGACGGTGTACGGTCTCGTGAAGCAGCATGGCGGGTTCGTGCAGATCGACAGCGCACCCGGCGCGGGCACGCGGCTGCGCATCTACTTCCCCGTGGTCGATGAAACGTCCCGTCGCCGCGCGTCGGGCTCGCACGCGCAAATGCCGCTGGCGACCGAGGGCGGGCAGGAAACGATTCTCGTAGTGGAGGATCAGGCCCAACTCCGCCGTGCGACGGTCTACACGCTCGAGCACGCCGGCTACACCGTGTTGACAGCGGCCGACGGGATTGAAGCCCTCGACCTCTTGCGCCAGCACCCGTCTCCGATCCATCTCGTCTTCACCGACCTCGTCATGGGCCGGTTGGGTGGGCGCGGCCTGTATCAAATCGACCGCCGGGAAGGGCGTCACGCGCCTTTCCTCTTTACGAGCGGCTACGCCGGCGCGGGGCGCGGAGAAGACCCGCTCGATCCGACGTTGCCGTTCCTGCCAAAGCCATGGACCAGCGCCGATTTGTTGGCGCGCGTGCGTCAGGTACTGGACGAGACGCCGCGCCCCTGATTTGTCGGTATCGCGAGACAGTGTAGGGGCTTGCTGACTACCTGCAACATCGTGCGCGAAAGAAGTTGAGCCATGGCACGCATACTCGTGATCGACGATCAGGAGCCGATTCGGCGCATCGTGCGAAGGGCATTGGAGCAAGCAGGACATGACGTCCTGGATGCGAGTGACGGGGAAATGGGGATGGAAATACTCGCGCGGCACTCGGCCGACGTGGTCATCACCGACATCTTCATGCCCGGCCAGGACGGTATCGTCACCCTACGCGAAATCCGCAAACGCTTCCCGACGGTCAAGGTCATCGTGATGTCGGGCGGCGATTCGACGGGGACGCTGGATCTGCGTCAGGACGCCGAGTTTCTCGGCGCAGTGAAGAGCCTACGGAAGCCCTTCACGACGCGCGAGATTGTGGAGTCGGTGCAAGCCGTCCTCGGGACCTAGTGGGGGGAAAAGCTCCCGAGGCAGGACTCGAACCTGCGACCCGTAGCCTGAGCGAGCCGGGCGCGCCTACCTCAGACAGTGCAACTGAGGCTAAAACAGGAGCGGAGTCTCCGCCAGTGGAGCGGCCGAGAGGCGAAAAGTCGGTCCCGAAACCGTCACCGAAACCGTCACCGCGCAAGCAGCGCTCGTGAGCTGTGGCGTCGGCGATCGGTCCGCGCCGCGGAGTGTAGACCAGCGGTGTCCAAAGACGGCGGGTCCATGCGGGCCCGCTGTTTTTGTGCTCGGGCCGCGCCCTCCAGGACCCCCAAATCCCCCCACGTCCGTCTGGGACCGGCAAACACGACGGCAAACAACTTAGCTACAGCGGATGGGGTTCAGGGTGTCGCGGGTTCAAATCCCGCCGTCCCGACTGAGTGAAGATCAGGCTCTGCAGCGGCTTTCGCTGTGGGGTTTCGGAAAAGACGGCGACCCCCTGAACTCTGCTCAGGGGGTCGCGCGTTGTGAGTCTTGTTGTGATTCTGCTACGATTCTCGGTCGGTCCTCAGGGCGATTCATGTTCGCTAGGGTCGTCCCTGACGTTGCCGCTCGCGTTGCTCGTCCCCGTGCTGCCGTGGCGTGGCCGTGCGCCCTTCACCTGGTAGTGCCACCACGCTGTGACGATCCCGCAATCCAGCGCCGGATGAGGTGGAGTGATGAAACAGTCCGCCGTAGCGACGTGTGTTAGCAGGCCTTCCATAGTGTGTACTCCGTCAGCACGTAGCCTCTCCGGGCGAGAAGGAGGGCGAAATACCCTCCACCCTCCTCCTCCGAACAGATCCGGTCAGGCGTTCAACGCCTTCTGCGGCGTAAGTTCCACCGCCTTCTGCTGCGTGACTTCCACCTCGATCAAATGCGGCTTGGCCGTCTCCGCCTTCGGCAGCGTGATCGTCAGCACACCGAGGTCGTAGGTCGCCTTGATCTTTTTGGGATCGATCGAGGCCGACAGCCTGAACGTCCGCTCGAAGGCGCCATAGGTCCGCTCATAGCGATGGACCTTCTCGGCCTTCTCCTCCGCCACCTGCGCCTTCGTGCCCGTGATCGTCAGCAGGTTGCCCTCGACCGAGATCTTCACGTCCTCGGGCCTCACTCCGGGTACCTCCGCGACCAAGCGGATGACATCGGGCTCCTCGAAGATGTCCACCAGCGGCAGCCAGGCGGTCGTCGCGGCCTCGGGTACAGACCACTCGGACGCGCGTAACGGCTCGCCGTTGAAAGTCCGGCCCATGCGGTGTTCCAGCTGATGCAGCAGATCCAGCATCGGGTCCCTCGTCATAATACCGACCATATGGTCCTCTTTTGCTCTTGTGAGTCGATTGCAACGAACTATCGTGCGTTCTAACCACTGCAAGATACGCTAGTTGTACTAAGGTTGTCAAGTGAATAGTAAGAATTATGGTGCACTTCACAAATATAGTTAAGCAC
>DASPXJ010000012.1:0-31412 GCA_035637355.1 Gemmatimonadales bacterium | reverse complement strand
CAGACGCTGCGCGACCAAGTCGATCCGCGCATCGGCGGAGTCCAGATCCACTTCGGAAATTTCCTCTGCTCGATGGGCTTCAACGCCGTGGACGGGGGCCAGGCATCTTTCGTCACGGCGTCGCACTGCACGAATACGCAGGGAGGCGTCGAGGGCACGGTCTATTATCAGCCGCTGCAAAGCGTGGACGGCGTCTCGATCGGTACTGAAATGGAAGATCCGGTCTACAAACGCAACATCACGGGCTGCCCGCGCGGCAAGAAGTGTCGCCACAGCGACGCGTCGCGCGCGGCGTACAACCCGGGGATCAACTCCGCGCTCGGACAAATCGCCAAGACCGACGCGACCAGCCCCAACAAGTACTCGCTCGTGCTCAACGGATCCATCACCCTCTCGGGCGGGGATCCACGCGATCATTTCACGATCGGCGAAACGATCAACAAGGTCGGCCGCACGACTGGCTGGACGCAGGGGCAGGTGACCATGACGTGCGTGACGGTGAACGTCTCGGGCTCGAATATCAGCCAGATTTGCCAGACGATCGTCGAAAACTCGGTCCAGATCGTCGGGGCCGGAGACAGCGGCTCCCCCGTGTACACGTCGGCCAACGCATTGGCCGGCATTCTGTGGGGCGGCAACTCGTCCGGGACGATGCTGGTGTTCAGCCCGCTCAAGAACATCGAGGACGAGCTCGGGTCCCTGCAAGTCACGCCGTGACCGGTTACGCGGCCCTCTCTGCTCTGCTTGTGATCGGGGGACCGGACGTGCCCGCCGCGGGTGTCTCGCCACTCGAGTTTACGATCTCGGCCCCGACGCGTGCGCGCGTCGGGGCGAGTGTTCCCATCGCGCTGCGACTCCACAATGCGTCCGACCGGCCGACCGAGGCGCACTTTCTCGGCCGGACGATCGTGTTCGACATCGTGGTCGCGCGCGACGATGGGGCAATTGTGTGGCGCCGGCTGGAAAAAGGCGTGGGCCCCACCATTCTCCAGATCCGCACCCTCAAGCCCGGTGAGACGATGCAGTGGCATGACAACTGGCTGCCTCGCGAACCGGGTCACTATCGCGCCCACGGGATCCTGCCGTCCGACGCGCCCGAGCCGCTGCGGACCCCCTGGGTGAACTTCAGCGTCAGCCTTTGATCGTTTTCGTCGCGTCGTCCCACGTCACCGTCGTGCGCCGGAAGTACGCCTCGTTCGCCATGTGACACGCCAGCGCGGCGTTGTGCCCGAACACCACGTCCTCGACGACCGGTTTCCGGGTGCGCACGGCCTCGAAGAAATTCCACAGGTGCGGCTGCGTGTCATCGAAGTCGGGACTCGTGAACGTCACCGTCTCCGATAGCTGGAGCGGCTGGCCGACCTTCGGATCGTTGTCCTTGTGCCATTGTGCTTGGTAGGCGTCCCGCAGCGCGCGCGGATAGCTGCCGGTGTAATAACTCGGCCAGTTGTCCTTGCCGCTCTGCGGGGAGAACGTCAGGGTATTCCCCGACACCTCGAGCACCCCCTTCGATCCCTGGATGCGATACTGCTCGGGCATTTCCGTGCCGAGATTCAGCCGCATGTACACGGGCAGATCGGTGTCGCCGTAGTAGTACATCGTCGCGTGCACGTCGGGCATGTTGCGCCCATCCTTCCAGCGCCGGATCCCGCCCACCGCGGCCGCCTGCTTCGGCGGCTCGTTGATGCCGAGCATGAACTGCATGCCGCTGATCAGGTGGACGAGCAGATCGCCTGCGACACCGGTGCCGTATTCCTTCCAGCAGCGCCAGCGCGCAAAGATGTTCGGATCGAGCGGGCGCTTGGGTACGTCGTTCTGCCAGGTATCCCAGTCGAGCGTGCGCAGCGACAGATCGGGCGGCGGCGGATACTCCCACGCGCCCGTCGGATCGTTGCGGCCGAGCCATCCCTCCACGAGCGTCAAGTCGCCCAGCATGCCCTGCGCGATCATCTCCTTGGCCTTGGCGCAGATCTGCGAGCTGACCCGCTGCGAGCCGACCTGTAGGATCCGGCCGCTCTTTTTGACGGCGTCCACCATCGCCACACCGTCGGCCGCGGTGTGCGACATCGGCTTCTCGATATAGATGTCCTTCCCCGCACTCACCGCTTCCACGACCATGCGGCGGTGCCAGTGATCGGGCACGGCGGCGACGATGCAATCGATGTTTTTGTCGTCGAGCAGCCGTCGATACTCACGTGTGGTGGGGAGGTCGGGCCGGGTGATCTCCTTGGCCAACGTATGGCGGCCGTCGTACAGGTCCGCCGCGGCGGCGCACGTCACGCCGGGCAGCTGGCTGGCCGTACCCAGCAGCCCGGAGCCCTGCATGCCCACGCCCACCATCCCGAAGCGGACGGTGTCGCTGGGCGCGACGACGCGGAACTTGAAGGGCGCGAGTGAGACGCCGGCAGCGACGGCACTCGCTTCGAGAAATTCACGGCGGGACCAGGTGGAGGGTGGACGATTCGTCATGGGGGCGCTCCCTGATTATCGGTTGAGCGCCAATTATGCAGGCATCTCAACACAGTTGTCGAGCAGGCTTTACCGCGCCGGATAAGTCCCGAGGACGCGCACGCCGAAGGCAAACGTGCGGAGCTCCTCGATCGCGTCACCGACAGTGCCTTGCCCGGCGTCGATGACGTCGAGATAGAACAGATACTCCCAGGGACGGCCCGGCAGCGGGCGCGATTCGATCTTGCTGAGATCCAGCCCACGAGCCGCGAACACCCCGAGCGCCCGATGCAACGACCCGGGTGTGTTTGCCAGCGCGAGGATCAGCGACGTCTTGTTCGAGTCCGTCTGCCGGCGCGCGGCCGGCTCACGGGCGATCACCAGAAACCGCGTGTAGTTCTCGGCGTGATCCTCCAACCCCTCGGCGAGCACTTCGGCGCCGTACAACTCCGCCGCCAGCTTCGACGCGATCGCCGCGTCTGACCCGCCGCGGCCGGCCATGAGATCGCGGACGCTGCCGGCGGTATCGTACGCCGGAACCGCAACGACGCCGGGATGCGTCAGGAAAAAATGCCGGCACTGCGCGAGGGCCACCGGGTGCGACGCGACGCGATGAATGGCGTCGAGCGCGGTGCGCGGCGGCGCGATCAGACAGTGGCGGATGCGCAATTCGGTTTCGGCGACCACGTGCAGCTCGTGCGCGCTCAAAAGGTCGTAGTTCTCGTGCACCGAACCGGCAAGCGTGTTTTCGATCGGCACGACCCCGCGCGATGCATCACCCGTTTCGACGGCTCGGAACAGGTCGACGAACGTGGTGCACGGCACGAGCTGCAGCCCAGGGCCATGCGTCTCGATCGCCGCGGCGTGGCTGAACGATCCGGCTTCGCCTTGGATCGCGACGGCGTCAGGCATCGGTCACCGCACCCTGGCTGCTGCTCGAGACGAGCCGCGCATACTTTGCCAGCACTCCGGACGTGTAGCGCGGCGCGGGCGCGGTCCACGCGGCGCGCCGCTTCGCCAGCTCGCGGTCGGGGAGGTTGATCTTCAGCTCGCGGTGGTCGGCGTCGATTGTGATGGAATCGTTTTCCTGCACCAGCGCGATCGGCCCACCGAGTGCCGCTTCCGGCGCCACGTGTCCAACGACGAGCCCGTGCGTTCCGCCGGAGAACCGGCCGTCGGTGATCAGCCCGACGGAATCGCCGAGGCCTGCCCCGATCAGCGCCGCCGTCGGAGCCAGCATCTCGCGCATCCCGGGGCCACCCTTGGGGCCCTCATGGCGGATGACCACGACGTCGCCGCCGTGAATCGCTCCGGCCAGGATCGCGGCGAGACACGCCTCTTCCGAATCGAAGACCCGCGCCGGACCGGTGATCTCGTGATTGCCGTGCCCGCTGACTTTGGCGACTGCGCCTTCGGGTGCCAGGTTGCCCCGCAGGATCACGATGTGCCCAGACGGCGCGAGCGGCTGGTCCCACGGGCGGATCACATCCTGATCGGGTGAGGGACGCGGGGAAACCCCCTTCAGCACGTCGGCGACGGTGCGGCCATCGATCGTGAGCGCATCGCCATGCAGCACGCCGTTCGCGAGCAGGATGCTCATGACCTGGGGAATCCCGCCCGCCCGATGCAAGTCGGTCGTGACGTAGCGCCCCGACGGTTTGAGGTCGCACAGCACCGGGACGCGTTGGCGCATCGCTTCGAAGTCGTCGAGTGCGAGCTGTACGCCCGCGGCTCGTGCGATTGCCAAAAGGTGGAGCACCGCGTTGGTGGAGCCACCGATCGCCATGACCACCGCAATCGCGTTCTCGAACGCCTTCCTCGTCAGGATGCTGCGCGGCAGTCGCCGCGCATGCACCGCCTGGTACAGCACCTCGGCGGCGCGCGCGGCGTTATCGGCCGTCTCCTGATCCTCGGCGGCCATGGTCGACGAGTACGGGAGGCTCATCCCCATCGCCTCGATCGCCGCCGACATCGTGTTCGCGGTGAACATGCCGCCGCACGATCCCGCGCCCGGACAGGCGCGGCGCTCGATCTCGAGCAGCTCACCCTCCGGCATGCGCCCCGCTCCGGCGGCCCCCACCGCTTCGAACACGCTCACCACCGTGAGGTCGCGTCCCGCGTGATGCCCCGGCTTGATCGTCCCGCCGTAGACGAAGATCGCGGGGATATCGAGCCGCGCGATCGCGATCATCGCGCCGGGCATGTTCTTGTCGCAGCCGCCGACCGCGAGCAGCCCGTCCATGCGCTGCGCGCCGCACGCCGTCTCGATCGAATCGGCGATCACCTCGCGCGACACCAGGGAGTAGCGCATTCCTTCCGTGCCCATCGAAATGCCGTCGCTGACGGTGATCGTCCCGAAGGTCTGAGGCATCGCGCCCGCCTGCCGCAGCGCCTGTTCGGCGCGGCGCGCGAGCCGGTCGAGCCCGGCGTTGCACGGCGTGATGGTGCTGTGGGCGCTCGCAATCCCGACGATCGGCTTCGCGAAGTCGCCGTCCTTGAACCCCACCGCGCGCAGCATCGCGCGGTTGGGCGCGCGCTCGAGCCCCTCGGTCACCGCCCGGCTGCGGAAATTGTCGCTCACGAAAGCCCCTCGAGCGCCTCGGCCAGAATGAATTCCGCGATGCGGGCGCCCATTTCCGCCGTCCCGATCCACGATTCGCCCGGCAGGGCGAGATCACGCGTGCGCGCACCGGCGTCGAGGGCGGCCGCAACCGCGTCGTCCACGGCAGCGGCCGCCTCCGGAACCCGCAAGCCATGACGCAACAGCATGGCCGCGGTGGAAATCGCCCCGATGGGGTTCGCCACGTCGCGGCCCGCGAGCGGCGGCGCCGAGCCGTGCACCGGCTCGAACAACCCGGGCCCCGGGGGGGGACCGAGCGACGCCGAGGGGAGCAGACCGAGTGAGCCGGCGAGGACCGCCGCTTCATCGCTGAGGATGTCGCCGAACATGTTTTCCGTCAGGATCACATCCAGTGATGCCGGATCGGTGACCAGCCGCATCGCGGCGGTGTCGACGTAGGAATGCTCGAGCCGGACGTCCGGGTAGTCGCGCGCGACCTGCGTGACGGTCTCCCGCCACAGCTGGGACACTTCGAGGACGTTCGCCTTGTCCACCGATGTGACGAGCCGCCGGCGGCCCCTCGCGGCGTCGAACGCGACGCGCGCGACGCGCTCGATCTCGGCGGCGGTATACGCCAGCGTGTTGACCGCGCTCTTCCCGTTACGCCCTCGCGGCTCTCCATAGTAGAGCCCGCCCGTCAGCTCGCGCACGACGAGCAGATCGACGCCGCGCAACCGGTCGGCTTTGAGCGGCGAGCAGCCCAGCAGCGCCGGATGAACGGCCACCGGCCGCAGGTTGGCATACACTTTCAGCAGCTTGCGCAGCGCGAGCAGGCCGGTCTCGGGGCGCAGCTCGCGAGGCGCACCATCGAGCGCGGGATCTCCTACCGCGCCGAGCAGCACGGCATCGCTGTGCGTAACGGCGGCGCGCGTCACGGGTGGCAGCGGATCGTTGGCCGCTGCGACGGCCGCCGCACCCACGGGGAAGGTCGTGAACGTGAAGCGAAGGTCGAACTGTTCGCCGACCGCCTCGAGCGCGCGCACGGCCTGCGCGGTCACTTCCGGCCCGATCCCGTCGCCCGGCAGCACCGCTATCGAGTACGTCTTCATGGATGGCTCCGCTCGTACGCCGCGATGCTCGGCTCCTCGAGCAGGGTACGCCCGATTTCGTCGAGACCGCGCAGCAACAGCTCGCGGCCGTAGGCGTCAGCACTGAACGAAGTGGAGAACCCCTGGTCATCCGTCACGCGTAGCTCGGCGAGATCAACGACGAGCTCGTAATTGCCGCGCGCCGCATTCCGCATCAGGATGTCGACCTCGTTCCCCGCCAACCGGACCGGCAGGACGCCGTTGCGGTAACAATTGGCTGAGAAGATGTCGGCGAACGACGGCGCGATGATGGCGCGGAATCCGTACTGCGCGAGCGCCCACACGGCGTGTTCGCGCGAGGACCCGCAACCGAAGTTCGGGCCCGTCAACAGAATCGTCGCGTCCTGCGCAGCGGGACGATTCAGCTCGAAGTCCGGGTTCGCGCGCCAATCGAAGAAGAGGCTCGCCGCGAATCCGGTGCGGTCGACGCCTTTCAGGAACTGCTTGGGGACAATCTGGTCGGTATCGACGTTGGCGCGCGGCAACGCCGCAACTTTGCCCCGGTGGCGCACGAACGGTGTCACCATGCCCGGACGTCCACGAGCCGACCCTCGATCGCGGCAGCCGCCGCCATGACGGGACTCATGAGATGCGTCCGCCCCCCGCGGCCCTGCCGGCCTTCAAAGTTGCGATTCGACGTCGCGGCGCAGCGCTCGCCGGCGCCCAGCACGTCGGCGTTCATGCCGAGGCACATCGAGCAACCCGCGTTGCGCCACTCGAATCCCGCTTCGCGAAACACGCGATCCAGTCCCTCCTGCTCCGCCTGCGCTTTGACGCGCTGCGACCCGGGCACCACCAGCGCGCGCACCCGCGACGCGACGTGCCGGCCGCGCACCACGTTGGCGGCCGCACGCAGGTCCTCGATCCGCGCGTTGGTGCACGATCCGAGAAAGACTCGATCGATCGGAATGCCTTCGAGCCGCGTACCGGGGACGAGACCCATGTATTCGAGCGCGCGCTGCGCGGCCTCGCGCTCGCTTTCCGGCAGCTTCGCGGGATCGGGGACACGCCCGCCGATATCGGCGACCATCCCGGGCGTCGTTCCCCAGGTCACCTGGGGGCCGACTTGGGAGGCGTCGAGCTGCACCTGCGTGTCGTAGCGCGCGCCCGGGTCGGAGCGCAGCGCCCGCCAGCGCTCGACCGCGCTCTTCCATGACTGACCGGTTGGGGCGCGCGGCCGACCTTTCAGATAGGCGAACGTGACCTCGTCGGGGGCGATCATTCCGGCGCGCGCGCCCGCTTCGATCGACATGTTGCACACCGTCATCCGCTCCTCCATCGAGAGTGCGCGGATCGCATCGCCGGTGTACTCGATCACGTGACCCGCGGCGCCGGCCGTGCCGATCCTGCCGATCAGCGCGAGAATCAAATCCTTCGCCGATACACCCGGCGCCCGGCTGCCGCTGATGCGGGCTTCGAGGTTCTTCGGCTTGGAGAGGACGATGCATTGCGTCGCCAGCACGTGCTCGACTTCGCTCGTGCCGATCCCCAGCGCGAATGCACCGAACGCGCCGTGCGTCGAGGTATGGGAGTCGCCGCAGACGATCACCATGCCGGGCTGCGTCGCGCCCAGCTCGGGGCCGATGACGTGCACGATCCCCTGCCCCGGCGACGTCAGGTCGAACAGCTCGACGCCGAAATCGCGCGCGTTCGTGCCGAGGGCGTCGATCTGCACCGCCGCCACCGAATCGCCGATGGGCAGCGTGCGCTCGCCCGTGGGGACGTTGTGATCGACCGTCGCCAGCGTGCGCTCGGGACGACGCACGCGACGACCTTCGCGCCGCAGGCCGGCGAACGCCTGCGGCGACGTCACCTCGTGGACCAGGTGCAAATCGACGTAGAGGAGCGCCACGCCGTCTGCGAGCTGCTTCACGACGTGCGCATCCCACACGCGATCGAACAGCGTGGTCACGCCCGAGCGGGCTCCCGCTCCGACGGCTTGGGGGCCGGCGCGCCTTTGGCCTTCGCGCGCTTCCCCTCCTCGGTCCACGGCATCATCGCCCGCAGCCGCGCGCCGACTTGCTCGATCGGATGCTGTTGTGCGGCCCGACGGAGCTCGTTGAACCGCGGCGAGCCTGCTCGTGCTTCCGCGATCCATTCCTTGGCGAATGCGCCACTGCGGATGTCCGCGAGCAGGCGCTTCATCTCTTCGCGCACGGCGGGGCTGATGACGCGCTCCCCTCGGGTCAGATCACCGTATTCGGCGGTGTTGCTGATCGAATGCCGCATGAATCCGAGGCCGCCGCGATAGATGAGGTCGACGATCAGCTTCAGCTCGTGGAGACACTCGAAATAGGCCATCTCCGGCGCGTAGCCCGCCTCCGTCAACGTCTCGAACCCCGCCTGGATGAGCGCGGTAACGCCGCCGCACAGCACCGCCTGCTCGCCGAACAGATCGGTCTCGGTCTCCTCGGCGAACGTCGTGCCGATGACGCCGGCGCGAGAGCAGCCGATCCCCGTCGCGTACGCCAGCGCATTGGGCAACGCCTTGCCGCTGGCGTCCTGATGCACGGCGACCAGCCCCGGCACGCCGCGTCCCGCCTGGTACTCGCTGCGGACGAGATGCCCCGGCGACTTGGGGGCGATCATCGACACGTCTACGGCCGGCGGCGGCACGATTTCGCCGAAGTGAATGTTGAAGCCATGCGCGAACATCAGGGTCTTGCCGGCGCCAAGGGCCGGGGCGACGGCAGTCTCATAGACCGTGCGCTGCTCCTGGTCGGGCACGAGCATCATGATCACCTCTCCCGCGCGCGCCGCGTCGGCGACGGGCCGCACCTCCAGGCCGTCCGCCACCGCCTGTTTCCAGGAGGCGCCGTTCGGCCGCAACCCGACGATGACGCGCGCACCGCTGTCGCGCAGGTTTTGCGCGTGCGCATGCCCCTGACTGCCGTATCCGATGACGGCGTACACGCGATCGCGCAACCGCGCGCGATCGGTGTCCGCCTCGTAGTAAACCCGCACCGATGAGCTCATAGCGTCTCCAGAAGAAGAAGCTTCGTTCCCCCTCTCCGGAACGGAGAGGGGGCCAGGGGGTGAGGACGTAGCCTTGCGGACGCCGACCACATTCTGAATTAGCAACAAGAGGCTCTGCACCGTCGCGTCATCTGCATCGATCTCACACGACATCCGCCAGACGCCCGGCGGGCCGTTCGAATCGACCGAAAGGCCGCGGATCGGCAGGTTCCGGCGCCTGAGCACGCCGCACGCGCGCGCGAGCGTGAGGAGCTCGCTGCTCATCAACACGGTCACGCGGTGTGCCACGGTCATACCGGTGCCGCCTCGAGCGGTTCGGACAGCGATCCGCCCGGCACGATCATCGGGAAGACGTTGGCTTCCTGCTCGATCACCAGCTCGACCAGCGCCGGCCCGCGCGCTTCATTCGCTTCGCGCAGCACATCGCTCACCTCGGCAGCGTGCTTGACGCGCCACCCGGGAATCCCGTATGCGGCGGCCAGCTTTACGTAATCCGGACTCCAGATCGGCGTGTTCGAGTACCGCCCACCGTGGAAGAACTGCTGCCACTGCCGCACCATGCCGAGGTAGCCGTTGTTGAAGACCGCGAGCTTCACCTCGAGCCCTTCCTGAATCATCGTCGCGATCTCGGCCATGTTCATCTGGAATCCACCGTCGCCGGAGATGGCCCAGACCGACTCATCAGGGCGCGCGAGGTGCACGCCCATTGCCGCTGGTACGGCAAACCCCATCGCGCCGAGACCGCCCGACGTGATGTGCGTGTTCGGCCGCTGGAAGGGATAGCGCTGCGCCACCCACATCTGATGCTGCCCCACGTCCGACACGATCGTGCATTCCCCGCCCGTTACCTCGGCGAGCGTCGAGAGGATCACTTCGGGCGACAGCCCGCCGGCGAACGCCTCCACGTGAGGCCGCATCAGCGCGGCGATCTCTTTGCGCCACGGCAGGCAGTTGCGGGGCGCGACCACGGCCAGCAACCGCTCCACGACCCCGCGCGCGTCGCCGAGGAGTCCTACGGCAACCGGGACATTGCGGCCGATCGCGGCGGCATCGATGTCGATGTGCACGATTTTCGCGCGGGGCGCGAACGTGGCCGTATTGCCGGTCACGCGATCGTCGAACCGCATCCCCACTCCGACGATCAGGTCCGCGGCCTGGATCGCCTTGTTGATGTGCACTTCGCCGTGCATCCCCGGCATGCCGAGGTGCAGCTCGTGCGCCTGGGGGAATGCGCTGATGCCGAGCAGCGTCGTGATCACCGGCATCCCGGTGCGCTCGGCGAGCTCGCGCACCGGGGCGTAGGCGCCGCTCACGATCACGCCATGACCGACCATCAGCAACGGCCGCTCCGCCTGCGCAATCAGCTGCGCCACCTCGCGCAGCGTCGCGTCGGCCGGCGGCTCCGGGCTGGCGGCGTGTCCGCCACTGCGGCGCGACGGGTGCGGGCGTGTCCGGTACTCCGCCTTTTGATTCTGGACATCCTTCGGCACATCTACGAGCACCGGGCCGGGACGGCCTTCCAGCGCGATGGCCATCGCATCGCGCACGTCGTCGGCCAGCTCTTCGACGTCGCGCACCAGCACGTTGTGCTTCGTGACCGGCATCGTCACGCCGACGACGTCGGTTTCCTGGAACGCGTCCCGTCCCAGCATCGGCCGGCCGACCTGGCCGGTGATCGCGAGGACCGGGGAGCCATCCATGTGGGCGGTGGCGAGCCCCGTGACGAGATTGGTCGCGCCTGGTCCCGACGTCGCGACGCACACGCCGACGCGACCGCTCGCGCGCGCGTACCCGTCGGCGGCGTGGGCGGCGGCCTGTTCGTGGCGCACGAGGACGTGGCGCAGCGTTTTTTCGTGGCCGTGCAGCGCGTCGTAAAACGGCATGATGGCGCCGCCGGGATAGCCGAACATCACGTCGACCCCGGCGTCTACCAGTGTGCACCGCAGGATCTGCGCGCCAGTCAGGAGCTCGGTCATGGCCTACACTCCCCAGAAGTAGCTGCTGCTCAGGGCCGCGGTCTCGAGCCCGTCGGCGTGATCCGCCTTGTTCAGCGCGTGCACCAAGGCGCGCGCGCCCGCTTCGACGATGTCGGTGGAGGCACCATGCCCGCTGAGCGACTTGCCGTCGATGCGCACCTGCAGCACCACCCGGCCCAGACTGTCGCGTCCCGGGGTGACCGATTGCACCGAGAGATCGAGCACCTCGATGGTGCGGCCGACGGCCTCACCGATGGCGGCGAACGCCGCGGCGATCGGTCCGTTGCCGGTCGCGGTGGCTGCGCGATCGCGCATGCCGGGTCCGGCCATGCGCACCTCCGCCATGGCGGTCTCGGTGCCGCACGTCACCCGCAGGTAGGTGACGTTGTACACCTCGGGCGCGCGGTGGAATCCGTCGTGCAGCAGGGTGAGCAGGTCTTCATCGAGGATCTGGCGCTTTTTGTCCGCGAGCGCCGTGAACGCCTGGTACAGCTGGTCCAGCGTCGTGGCGTCGGGCTCGTAGCCCAGCTCGCGATAGCGGCGCTCCAGCGCGTGGCGGCCGGAATGTTTGCCGAGCACGATGCTCGATCCGCCGGCGCCGACCGTTTCGGGCGCGATGATCTCGTAGGTGAGCCCGTTCTGGAGCACACCGTGCTGGTGAATCCCCGCTTCATGCGCGAACGCATTGCGCCCGACGATCGCCTTGTTGGGCTGCGGGAAGACGCCGATCTCGTGCGACAAGAGGCGGCTGGTGCGGACGATCTCCCGGGGGTTTACGTGGCAGCGGAACACGATAACCTGCGGCCGCGTGCGTCCCGCCATGACGATCTCCTCGAGCGCCGCGTTACCCGCCCGCTCCCCGATGCCGTTCACCGTGCACTCGACCTGACCGGCACCGGCCTCGATCGCGGCCAGGGAATTGGCGACGGCGAGCCCGAGGTCATCGTGGCAATGGGCGCTGAGCACGACTGTGGCGCTTTCGGGCACACGCTCGCGGACCGTCCGAAACAGCGCGCCGTATTCCGCCGGCGTGGTGTACCCGACGGTGTCCGGCAGGTTGATCGTCGTCGCACCTTCGGCGATCGCGACCGCGACGACGCGGCACAGGAAGTCCAGGTCGCTGCGCGTGGCGTCCTCCGCCGAGAACTCCACGTCCGAGGTGTGCTGGCGGGCGCGGCGCACCGCGCTGCGGACGCGTTCCAGGCAGGTCGCGCGGTCGATGCGCAGCTTCTGCTCGAGATGCAGATCGGAGGTGGCGATGAAGACGTGGATGCGCTTGCGCTGCGCCGGCTGCAGCGCTTCGGCCGCGAGGTCGATGTCGCGGTCGTGACAGCGCGCCAGTGCGGCGATGATCGGGCGGTGGACGGCGTCGGCGACTTGCTGGACGCCGCGCAGATCGCCTTGCGAGGCGGCGGGGAAGCCGGCTTCGATGACGTCCACGCCGAGCGCATCGAGTTGCCGGGCCAGGCGCAGTTTGGCTTCCGGTGTCATCGCATTGCCGGGTGCCTGTTCGCCGTCGCGCAACGTGGTATCGAAGATGATGACATCCTTAGCCATGGCTTCCCCCTTACCGCGGTGAAAAAAAAGACCGCGAACCTGTTTAGGTCCGCGGCGCCGGTGCTACTGCGTTCTGCTGTTAAGCGATTACCAGATCGTTACCTCGCGCGCCTCGGACCCTCCCCTGAGCAGTCGAAGGCTCAGGAGTCCAAGGACCAGGAGAAGCAGCGCGAGCGACATTGAGGTTAATCTCCACCCTTAAAGCCGCCTGTCAAGAGTGCTGAAGGGCGGTGGAGGACGGTGGAGGTTGGTGAAGGTTTTTCTGTACTCATGGCCCGGTAAAGCCGCCAGGTCAGAAAGCGTGCTCGATTGTGCCTTTCATTCAGATCTCGCCACACTCGCGCGTCGAGCAGACCCACTTCTTTTGCAAATCGCAACGAGTAGCCGACTTCGGTTAACGACGAGAGAGCGATGTCGAGAAACCGCCGAAACTCCTTGCGCCCCTTCCGCGCCGATCCTTCGACGATGTTGACCGCGGCGGAAAACGCCGCCCGCCTGATCTGAGATGTGAGACCATAGCGCTCGTCCGAAGGGAATGCTTTAGTCGCCTTATAGACCGCGATTGCCACCTCGTGACACTCGCGCCACGCGTGCAATCGCTCATACGGGGGAGCCACAACTGGAAGGTTATAACACCGTGGGGGATGTGCCGTATCATTTGGCGATGGAACGGCGCGTTCTATTGCACCACCTCCACCAACCTCCACCGCCCTTCACCGCCCTTGACAACCTGTCTTTCCAGAGCCACCGGTCGGATTTGAACCGACGACCGCTCGATTACGAATCGAGAGCTCTACCACTGAGCTACGGTGGCGTGAGACCAAACCTAGCGACGTGCGACCCTCTCCGGTACTCGGGGGGGGACGGCTGGCGGCAGAACCAACCCTGACGACTCCGTCCCGTGCGCACCGCCGCTCGGTCGACCGCTAACCCGTCGCCAGTAGCCGCTCCACGGTCCGCTTCAAGGCGGGCAAGTCTTCCCGGACAGATCGCCATATGAGGTCGGAGTCCACGGTTGCGTACCCGTGAATCAGGATGTTCCGCAGGCCAATGATTTGCTCAACGTCAGCCACCTGTTGAGCCAGCGCCGGCGCAGCCCTGGTGAGCTGCCTTAGGGCCTCCCCAATGATGGCGACTTGTCGCTCCACCGCCGACTGCAGCAGTTCATCTCCGATAAAGGCGTCGCGTGTTTGACCATGAAGGAACCGCTCGATCTTGTTGGCCGCGTTGAGGACGTCCCAGAGGAATGCGCGCGTATCACGCTGCATACAGCGTCGTACGATCGCGCTCCATATTCGCCCGCACGTAAGGATTCGCAACAGCCGCCGGCATGATCAGGTCCACCGGCCTCCCAAAGAGCGTCTCCAATTCCTTCTTAAGGCCGAAATAGCTGTCCAGTGCGCGCAGGCCGTCGGCCGGACCAAACTCGACCAAAAAATCAATATCACTCTTGGCTCGATCGAAATCGCTGCGCGCGGCTGACCCCACGAGGTCAAGGCGACGCACCTGGAAGCGCCGGCACAGCTCCGCGATGCGAGCGCGGTGCTCTTCGGTGATCTGGTACATGGAAACAATAGTCGTGGGTGGAGGGCGAAACTGCAAGCAAACGCCTCCGGTTCGTGGTGCCAATGGTGGTGCCAAACATTTCGTCGGCCTCCGCCGCAGGCCGCCGCATACGTCGGCGCGCACCGCTGAAACGCAACGGCCAGCGCTGACTGGCGCTGGCCGTGCTCGATTACGAATCGAGAGCTCTACCACTGAGCTACGGTGGCGTGGTTGTGTTGCAACGACTTGCTGCAAGCTCCGATGCCATGGTGCCAGAACTGGTGTCGTGCGCGTCTGGCTAGAACCAAACTTAGTGGTGCGCCGATTGATCCGGTATCCCGCCCAACCCGCTTAGCCTAGGTCGCGAGATTGGGCCGATTCGCGCGTAGCCATGCTCGGACATCGTCGATCAGACGCTTCGCCTCTTTCGCGCAGGTCTCCGCGGATCCGTCATCAATATCCTCGCCTGTGTAGTCCACGATGTTACGCTTACGTCGAAGGCTGTCGAGGACGGTGACCCGGGCGGCCGGGAGATCGATCGTGAGCGATAGCGCCTGCACGACGGTCATGTGATGTCCGGGGCGATTCGTATCTGGCCGATAGCCGTGCGCCATCATCGCGGCCAGGGCCGCCTGCATGATCGCCTTGTACGCGGCATCAAATCGGGTTTCGGCACTGATCTCGCGCACCCGAGCGTCGGTGAGATTCCGCTGCGCGGCGGCGAGTAGCTGCTGAATCTCCACCGCGCTAGGCGGATGCTCCTTGAGCTGACCGATCTTCAACAAGTTCTACAAGCTCACGGGCGTCCCCAATGAGAAAGATCTTTGGTTCTCGCAAGACCCGGGAGACGAAACGATCGCCGCTGCGGGACTTCGATCGGAACGCGGCCCGAGTCATTACTACGGGATTGACCTCACGCCGGAGATCTTCACGCGCCAGGGTCAACGCCTGTACAACTTGGGTAAACGACGCCGCACCAATGACCATGATATCCACGTCGCTCACCCCGCGCTCCTTGCCCTGAGCGACGGATCCAAACACGAAGGCCATCCGAATTCGGCTCGCGAGCCGAGTCAACGCTTGGCGCAGCACGTCGGCCAGTCCCGCGGTCTTGCGAAAAACCGCTGCCAAATCCTCGAAGATCGGGCACGCCCGGTCAGCTTGGTAGCGAACTTGGTTCCCTGCTCTAGCCCGGACCAGCAGTCCAGCGTCCGTGAGGAGTTTCAGCTCGCGGTGCAGCGAGCCTGCCGGCGTCCCCGTCAGCCGAGCGATTTCGCGCACATAAAACGTCTCCTCGGGCCGCAACAGCAAGAGCGCGAGGATTCGGCGGCGATAGGCCCCGAACAGCACCTCCACGAGTTGTGGTGCGCGTGGGGGCCGCCGGCTGATTGTTCTCAACATGAGAACTATCGTAGCTATCTTGAGAACATTCCGCAATCGCCGAGCGTGGTGCCAGCCGTGGTGCCAAACGCATCGTCGCCCACCGTCGCAGGCAGTCGCACTTGTGACCGCGCACCACTGAAACACAACGACCAGCGCTGGCAGGCGCTGGCGGTCTAGGATTACGAATCGAGAGCTCTACCACTGAGCTACGGTGGCGAAGGCACAAAACGTCACTTGACCCAAGATGTCCGGCATGCATAGGTTGCTCCCGGAGGTCGTCATGTTCGGTTCTTGTCGTCGTTTCCTCCGAAATCCATCCTCGATCGGTAAGCCTTCCTATGCCTGCGACACTGGGCCTCTGAGTGCAGGAGGAACAGCAATGCGACTGATAGCCGCAACGTGCGTGATGGGGATGTTGGCTGCGTGTGCGAGATCAGATGATCCATCCGAACCTACTGCCGCAGCGTCTACTGCCCCCCAAGCAGCAGTGGAGAGAGCCGGGCACGGTCGGCTCAGATCCGATATTGACACGTCGGCTTTGCAACGCCTCCTCGCCGCCGTTCCCTATAGTAGCCGCGAACTGGTTCGCACGAGTTTCGAGCTGGTCCCGGGCGAGATGCGTGATCTCAGCTTCCGCGATCGAGCGCAGGATGAGCTTGCCGCGGCGGTTTACAAGCAAAGCGATGGGCGCACTCAAGGACAGTCTCAGCGATCCGCCGATGCCGAGCGTCGTCTGAATCTTTGGAGTCGTCCCGTGCTCCTCGCCCTTGCCACTGATACGAAACTTGTGCCGAAGGACGGCGTCCTCGTTTTAAGATCCGGCAAGTGGGACTACGATGCTGTTCTGTTGGGTCAAGATGCGGCCAACACCGAGGGTTTGGACGCTGCGCTACGCGCTGTCTACACGATCCGGGTCCATGATGGATTGCGACCGCGATCTAACCGCATCGGAAAGCTTCAACTGCGCTCAAGCTTCTTCTCACAGGGACGACAAGACAGCAACAAGCTTCCGCGCTCGTGGAGCACGTATTTGGAGGCCAAGTTGGGCGCGGCGCAAGATGCTGGGATTCGCGTAGTTCCCGGTCTGGGGCCGTTCAAAGCCGTGGATTTTGTAGTCGTCAATCGCTGATCACGCCGCGATGGCAGACCGCGAGCGAAAGCGACTCTTTCGATTGTCCCCTCGTATGCGGGGCGAGTTGCGCACCGATATTGACCTCGAGGCGTTAGAGCAGCTGGTCGGCTTGCTGCCCCCCGAATCCCGAGACCTCGTTCTTCGCGCGTTTTTGGCTCGGCCCAGCCCCGATGCAGCACCAGGCAAATTCCACCGCGCCGAGTGGGCTGGAAGGAGCGCCGCCAGCATCGGCTATGACATCTCGTTTCGCGACCCGAAACTCCAGCGGTTGCTGAAACGGGTGACCGACCCTATAGGGCGCCCGAATGTCGTGGTGTTGGAAAGAACTCGGCAATTCAACTCCACCGATCGTCGATTTCTCGAGGAGCCGTTTGGGCTGGCTCTGGTCGGTGACCTTGGTGAGCAAGATGCAGGAGCACTTGTTGTTCGCCGCACACTCACAGAGCCGCATGACGTGATCCTGCTATCGGAGGCGCATCTCGATGCACGCTGGTTCGACGGTGCGATAAAGCGCTTGCTCATCGAACGTCGTGAAAATGGCCTTCGGCCCGAACGAGACTATAAAGTCACGATCCCTGATAAGCAGCTGGCACAACGGCTGCCGGCTGCGTGGGAGGGGTACGTCCTTCAGATGCTGGAGCGAGTTCGCGCGTCCATTCCACGACAACTAGGCGAACTCGGCATGGTCCGCTTCACCGAGGTTCGGCTGATGTAGAGGAGCAAGGAATCGGCCGAACAGGCGAGTGATGGCAGAACTGGGGGTAAGATGCGCCACCTGAAGACCAATTTGATCATCGCTCTGGCGTACGCGACGCTCTTCAACGTCGCGGGTTCGCCCCGCGCGTCTGCTCAAGAAATATTGCCGAGGGTATGTCCCAGTCTTCTCGGGCCGCGTCCGATCGTTATTGACGGGATCGTTTTCAGCGGAGTCACGTTTATCGAAGAGTACCCAACCGCAGCCAACGGCGGGTACTACACCACTAGCCCGCCCGATCCGATTTCTGACGACGGACGATGGGTCTGGATGGACGCGGCGGTCTCGCTGCTTTGCTACGACTACTACTATCCCAACGGCATAATCCAACACGTGTACCAGGTTATCGAGACGTATGGGCCGCTGATTCCGACTTCTTCCGGTGGTGGAGGAAGTGGCTGTGACTACCAGATCATTCCCGATCCGGATACCTGTCCTGGTGATGGGAGTGGTAGCGGAGGCGGTGGAGGTGGCGGAGGTGGTGGCGGCGGAACCGGTGGCGGAGGCGGCACGGATTGGTGTCAGGCACTGCAACTCAGCCCCGGTTGTTACGACGTCTACATCGATGATGTCTACTCAGGCACGATCTGTTGTTAAATAATTTCGCTCCACCTTGTGCGCCCCTAAGCGGGGCGATCGGAGCAGGTCTAGTGGTAAATTATCATGGTGTCACGCCGGCTCTGCACCTCACCCATGACTTGGGTATGGCGCTCGATTTCGCCCTGCAGGATTTCTGGTCGCTGTACGCGGTGACTCGCGCCGATAACATCCCCGCAACGGCACTTGGCAGGACCTGCTGGTCTTAGGCGGCGACCAAGTGCGCGGCCGCCCTGTTTGCTGATGGCACGCAAGCAAACAGCGTGATTCGCAGTGTCTTGGTCGGCGGCACAGGCAATGCTCAGAACCCATATCCCAACATGCACTTGGTGCTGAGCTGCAAGCCGCTGCGCAGGCGCTGCGCGGTCAGATTCAACCGGATCTCAACTTTGAGGAAGGAGAGGTGACCATGTTTGTCATGGACATGCCGGATCTGCCGCCGCAGTACGCCCAGGTGATGATCGTGCAGGCGGGCGCGGCAAAGCAGGGCACCGCCGCCAAGGTCGATCGCACCATCGGTGTTTGTAGTTTGGTTCAGAATCCGATGCGAGAAGCGGCCTTTAATGAGATAGGGCCGATGGGGGCAGCGCGGATATATTTTCGAAGCGTCGAGGGTCGCGAAGTCGTCGGTCCTGGAATGGTTACGGTGTTAAGCAATCCTCAACACGGAACTTTGAAGCCGAATCCCGATGCCCCAGGGGGCTATTTGTATTTGCCAAAACCGGGCTACTTCGGCCCGGATCGCGCGAGTTTCCTGGTCGAGATGGGCGGCAAGAAAATAAGGACGGAGTATTTCTTCAAGGTGCTTGACGGTGTGGCGGACGGTGATTATCAGGACAAAAAGTTTTGTCCGAACGGAAAGCGCTGGAAAATCTCCCTTTCCTCCGATCTCGACACCGACCCGCTCGCGTCGCAGGACCCGGCGCAGTGGGGCTCTTTCTTCACGGGCGTGGTCCCCAATGCCAATTTGAGCATCGCCGACCTTGCACCGATGATCGTAGCTCAGGCGTCGCAAGCACAAATAAGCAATGCGGAGACCGAACGCATCATTGGCGTGTGCCAACTGATCCAGAATCCTCCGATTCCGCCTCTGACGGCCGTCAACGCCATGAGCCCGGTTCGATCAGTCAGCATCTACTACAGGCGATTCGAGCACCGCGAGTTAGGACTCGACGGGAAAGTTGGCGTCCTGAAGGGTCCAGAGCACGGAGAATTGAAAGAGGAATGGGGTGGCAATTATCGCTATAACCCAGCGCCCAGCTATTATGGCCCGGACGGCGCCACGTTGTTGGTGGAGATCGGTGGCCGCAAGGTTAAGGTGGTGTATTTCTTCAAGGTGCAACCTGGTCCTCCCGGCGGAACGGAAGGATACGACCCTTACAGGGATAAGCAAAATTGCCCGAACGGAGAGATGTGGAAGATCTCCCTCAGCCCCGACGACCCGAATGCCGGCCTGTTCACATTTGAGCGTCCGACGGCCGCTCTAGCTGGCTCTGTCACGGCTAGCTTGGCGATCGCCGACCTCGCAGGGGGCGCGGTCGGCGAGGGCTTCCATGGTTCATTCTTACAAGACGAGGCAACGATGTTTGTCATGGACATTCCCGATCTACCGACACAGCACTTCCAAGTGATGCTTGTGCAAGTACCGGATGTGCCGCCGCAATACGCTCCAGCAGTAATCGCGCAAGCGTCCCAACCGCAAAAAGGCAGTGCCAGCTCGGATCCGACCATCGGTATCTGTCATCTGATCGAGAATCCGCCGGTCCCGCCCGGCTCGGCGGTAAACGGCCTGGGTCCAGTGACCGAGGTGTGGGGTTATCTCAAGAAACAGAAGCGCTTTACGCGGCAGCAGTTGACCGCGGACATGTATAACGCCGCGAAGGTGAGCATCCCGGAGCGACCGAAGCATGGTCGACTCGAGGATATGGGGGCGGGCGATTACTACTATCATCCGACACCCGGCTATTCCGGTCCCGACCAAGCCACGTTTGTGGTGGAGATGGGCGGCCTCAAGGTCAAGGTGCTCTATTTCTTTAACGTGCTCCCGAGCGTCGGCGGCGGCGGAGCCGAAGGGTATGACCCCCACGACGACAAGAAAAATTGTCCGCAGGGCAAAGGGAGAGTATGGAATATCTCCCTCGGCGAACGGTCCGAAGGGAAGCGCCATCCGCTCCTCGCGCCGGCAAACTGGAGCGCGGTCTGAACCTTCGTTGCGCAAGCGCGCGGCTCTTGATCGCCACATCGGCGAGTGTAAGTGGGACACCAGCAGCCTTCGCAGCTCCTACGCGAACTTCTGCAATGCGAACAGCACGCGCGAGGAAGTGGTTCTCAATTTCGGCGTCAACAAAACCTGGGAACGCGGCCCGCAGGAAAGCCTGGAAATTGAACTCAATCACCGCATCGTGCTGAGTCCGTTTGCCGCAAAGCGCCTGACCGAGCTATTGAACAAGCTCATCCAGGAGTACGAGAGCCGGTATGGGGCGTTGCCGGAGAAGTGACCGGGCTTCATGCGTCGCCGGGGCAACGAAGTAGTGCCTCCGGCATTATTTCCTCATTGATCGGGAAGGAGCTGTGCGACGATCGCTAGCACCTATGGGGCCCGCGAAATCCTTCTTCCGACTTTTCGTCCTGTGCACGTTGGGCCTCATGTTGTTGTGGGCACCGAGTCACGCTCAGCAGCGGGTCGGCAAGAGTTTTATGGTGCGTGTGGATTCTAATATAGTAGCGACGGACGGATCGCCCACGATACATGGCGCGTCGGCGTGACCACTGCCCACACAACCACGCGGTCCGGTTCGGTCGCAGGATCGCCGAACACCACGAAGCGACCGACCTCGCGGTAGTAGCTCAGCACGACCTCCCCCTTCACCTGAGCGAGCGTGCTGTCGAGTACCGCGCGCCGCCGTTCGGGTGTCCGATCGAGCTCGCTGCGCTTCCGCGGTATCTCGGCGTCAGCCCGCGCGGCCTGGTCTAGAAATACCTGAGTCTCTGCCTGCCTCTGGAGGTCTTGCACCTCTCCTGACGCTCGTGAAACGATCATTCCGACGAGGATCCAGACTCCCACGCCTACGCCAGTCCACTTTATCCGCTCAGCGAACGATCCATTCATCCGGGCGAAAGTGATCAGCAGGAGGTACACGAGCACCGCCATCACGACGATCCACAGGATCAGCAAGCCTGCCAGATCGCTGCTCGGGCCCGCCCCGGCACCGCCCAGTCCCAAGCCACCGAGCGCATACACGACGAACAATGCCACGACGAGTACACCAGCGAGCAGCGACCGCGGATTTCGCTTCGCCAGCAAGCCGACGGGAACTGCCGCGAGTACCAGCGCGGTAACCCAGATCCAGACGACTTTCATAAGATCGTGTTGCGCGCCGCCTCGGCTGGCGCTTAGGCGAGCCGGCGACGCGCCAGCAGCGCGAAACCCAGGAAGTAGGCTCTGAGGGAGCGCGTGGCGCCCGCCGGCGAGTCGGCCTCGAAGAACAGCCGACAGAATTCCTCCCGCGCGCGGAGAATCTCCCGGCGACGGTGCCCACGCCAGCGCTCATCCCCGGCCGTCAGGTCGAACAGCTCCAAGGCTCGCGTGAGTGCCTTGTCAAACCGATCGGTTCGACGCGCCTCCCACGCGGTGATCGTCCGCTCGACCTCGCTCCCCACGTTCGCCAACTGCTCGGCAAGCGTGAGGGCGCTCCAGCGGCCAGTGGCGAGTGCCTCGTGTCCTGTCATGTCTGCCCTAACCCTCCACCAGCGCCGTGACGACCTGACGAATGCGACCCTGCAGTAGGGGATCTTCGACATTTCGCGACCGGTTCCCCTGCGAGGGACGCACGTTGATCATCGAATCGAACTCGATCCACGCCTCTCCCTGCTCGGCAGGATACAGATTAACGCCCCATAGGTTCGCCTGCGCCGAGCCGTCCTCGATCAACGCCGCTTCCTCGTCGGAATGCAGCTCGCCGCCAATGGCCATCACACGGCGTTCCACGTCGACGACGGCCTTGACCATATCGCCGAACTGTGCCTCGGCAAGTGAGGAAAGGCGCGCGCGGCTGATCGGACGGCGAATGATCTCGATCGTCATCGCCCCAATACTCCGTGGTGCTCCGCGAAACGGCAACTGACTCCAGGACTGCCCAAGCCCCCTCATCCCGTTTATCCTTCCCGCTGGCGCACGGCAACGCGCGCCCCAGGCTGGGAGTGGTCCGGCATTCCGCGGCGGACCCAAGGCGTTACCCAATCGGCCCCCCAGCCTCGGCACCATAACAATGGGAGTTGTGTCAGATGGGCGCCTCCACAGCAACGATGGTCACTCAGGATCTCATCGCCGAGATCGACGAGCTACGCCGCGCACGCCGCGCCGCCATTCTCGCGCATAATTACCAACGTCCCGAAATCCAGGACCTGGCCGACGTCGTCGCCGATTCGCTCCAGATGGCGCGCCGCGCGACCGAGCTCGATGCCCCGATCCTCGTGATTTGCGGCGTGCATTTCATGGCAGAAACGGCCGCGATCGCGAATCCCGACAAACGGATCCTGATTCCCGACCCCACAGCGGGGTGCTCGCTCGCCGCCACGGTCCAGGCCGCCGACGTGCGCGCCTGGCGCGCCACGCACCCGGACGGCGTTGTCGTCGCCTACGTGAACACGGCTGCCGCCGTCAAAGCCGAAGCGGATTATTGCTGCACCTCGGGAAATGCCGTCGCCGTAATCAAGACACTGCCACCGCACGTCCCCGTGCTGTTCCTCCCCGACGTCTTCCTCGGCAACTACCTGCGCAAGGTCACCGGTCGCCAGCTCGACGTCTGGCTCGGCGAGTGTCACGTGCACGCGGGGCTGACGCGTGAAACGCTCGAAGAGCGCCGCGCCGACTACCCCGACGCTGAATTCCTGGTGCACCCCGAGTGCGGCTGCGTGTCGAGCGCAATGTACTACGCCGAGACCGAGGGCGACGTCGCCGCGGGCCGCACGCACATCGTCTCGACCGAGCAGATGATGCGCCGCGCCCGCGTCTCACCGGCTCGGCGCTTCGTCGTGGCGACGGAGACCGGCGTGCTCCACCGCCTGCGCCGCGAGAACCCTGGCAAGGAATTCGTGGCGGCGCGCGAGTCCGCTGAATGCCGCTACATGAAGCAGATCACGCTGGAAAACCTGCGGGACGCGCTGCGCGACGTGAAATACGAGGTGACGGTCCCGCCCACCGTGGCGGCACGCGCGCGTCGCGCGATCGACCGGATGCTCGCCATTGGCTGACGCGTTCGGCTTGGTCGAAGTGCAGCGCGCACTCGCCGAGGATCGCGCGCGCGAGGACGTCACGACGCGCCTGCTGGGTCGCAGCGCGCATCACGCCGCTCAGGCGCGTTTCGAAGCCGAAGGCCGTTTTGTCGTTGCCGGCGTGCCGATCCTGGCAACCGTTTTCCGGGAGCTTGACCGCGCCGCGGTTGTGGAACCCGAGATCGGGGAGGGTTCGTGGACCGAGGCGGGAACGACGCTTGCGACGGTCCGCGCGTCCGTGCAGGCGTTACTCGCCGGCGAACGCGTGGCGCTGAATTTCCTGCAGCGGCTGTCGGGCATCGCGACGCTGACGCGGCGTGCCGTGGATGCCGTCAAGGGCACGACCGCCAGGATCACACATACACGCAAGACTACGCCGGGCCTTCGTACGCTCGAGCTATATGCAGTCGGTGTTGGCGGCGCCGTAGAGAACCGCGCGTCGCTGGCCGACGCCGTGCTCTGGAAGGACAACCATTGGGCGCTGCTCAACGGGCGCTCGCTGCGCGACGCCCTGGGCGCCGCCCCCCGCCCCCCCGACACTCCCGTCATTGTCGAAGTGGAATCCGACGAACAACTCGAGACGGCACTGTCCGCCGGCGTCACCCATCTCCTGGTGGACAACCAGTCCCCGGCGCGTGTAGCCGCCTGGGCCGCTCGCGCGGGACCCACGGTCACGATCCAGGCCTCCGGCGGCATCACACCCGACACCGCGCGCGCCTACGCGGAGGCCGGCGCCTCGCTGATCGCCATCGGTGCCCTCACCCATTCGGCGCCCGCCGCGCCGATCCGCTGCGAGATCAGAAAATCGCCATCAGCTGAACTTCAAGCTCCGTGCCGGTAAACACGGCAGGCTCGGACTTGTAGATCCCATCGACCAGCAGGCGGATGCCCTCACCGCGCGACAGCACGTTGATGCCGACGGTCGTGTACGTGAGGAAACTCTGGGATGTGGTAGCGCCCGTGGTACGCCGGTCACGGAGGTGCTCCCACTTGAGCACTGGTTGAAGCCACGGCCGAATCCGGTAGGCGGCGAGCGCGTATCCCCCGCTGGCATCGACTGTGGTCGTGCCGTTGAACGGTCCCCGGCGCGCCAGGAACTCGCCTTCGAACAGCGCGCCGTGATCAATCCAGCGTGCGTCAAAGCCCCAGCGGTGATCGCGTCCTTGTGCCAAGTACTTCGTTGCCACGCCTAAACGAGGGAGGACGAATACCGTGACGCGTCCGATCGCCATTTCTCGCCCGTCTGAATTCGTCAGCTTGTTCGAGCCTTCGCCGTTGACCACCGCCCCGGTGATCGTCACCAGGTGACCGACCGCGAGCTGGCCCAAGAGCCCGATATCACGCCGCGTGGTGTGGCGATCGATCGGCTGGGAGCGATTGGCAGTCGAGAGCAGGGAAAACGGCGTGAGGAATTCGAGGGCGAACGGTGTGCGGAACTGGCCGACAATGAGCGCGGGGTGTAAGGCGTGCGCGCCGTCAGTGGTGAGCGTGGCCGGCGGTACAAGCTGGATATAGGCATCGGTGAGAAGGATCGCGGGGACTGTGTCGGCGCGTGCGAGCCCCGTCGCGGCAAAATCGGCCTGGACTCGGAGCGCGGCGAACGGCGCGGGCAGCACCTGGGCTGTCAGGCGCGCGCGGTTGATGATGGCTGTGAGCGTGTCGCGCCGCAGCGTCTCCCGGGCGCTGACGTACCCGCTGAGCCGCAGCTCGCGCGTCAGCGTGCGCATGTCGAGCACAGGTGACGGCGCCAACGGGTACTGCGCGCCAACCGCCTGCACGACGACGAGGATGAGAGTGGGCGTCACCAGCGATCCGCCTTCCCGGCATCCGGTACGAAGAGCGCCTGGCCGAATCGCGTCCTGCCAAATTCCCCGATCAACCGCTGCGTGGCTGTATCTACCATGAAATCAGCGAACGCCCGGCCGCCGGCAACGTTGATGCGGGGCGCGTTTCTCGGATTGGGCTCGAGCACGTGGTAGACGTTGTAGAGCTCGGGGTCACCCTGGACCAGCGGGACGAGCTCGACCTTGCTCTTCCACGCGAGGTAGGTGCCGATGTCCGTCAGCGTGTAAGCCCGCTTCTCGCTCGCCATCTGGAGTGTCGCACCCATTCCCTGGCCCGATTCGATATACCACGCTTCGCCCTGCGGCTGCCCTCGGCCGGCCTTATGCCACAGCATCTGCTCGCGGATTTCGGTGCCAGAGTTATCCCCGCGCGACACGAACAGGGCGCGACGCTGCGCGAGCCGCACCAACGCGGCCGCGGCATCCTGCATGCCGCGCAGCCCCGCGGGATCCGATGCCGGGCCGACGATGAGGAACTCGTTGTGCATCACGAGCAGCCGGCGCACGAAGTAGCCCGAGTCGACCAGCACGCGCTCCGCTTCCGGCGCGTGCACCAGCACGACGTCCGCATCCCCGCGCCGTCCCATTGCCAGCGACTGCCCGGTTCCGACAGCGATCAGTCTGACGCGGTATCCGGTGTGCGCTTCGAAGATCGGCAACAGGGAATCGAGAAGACCTGTATCGCGAGTCGAAGTGGTGCTCGCCAGAACCACGTCGCGCGACTGCGACGTGACGCGCAGGCCCGGCAGGAGGCACAACCAGAGGAGCGCCGTCTTGGAGGGACGCATGGAGTGACGCAGAAGGTACGGTTGAACGCCTCAGAACGTAAATTGCCGCAGGCGCCGGCCCCTTCCCTCGACGACCAGCGCCCCGAGATAGCCTGCCGCAGGTTGGAGGGTGTACAGCGACCAGCGCTCGGAGTCGGTTGGCGTCTCAGCAAGGATGGCGAGACCCTCGCCCCGAGCTTTCACGTACGCCTCCTTGTTTGTCCAACAGCTGAAAAATGCCTGGGCGTAGAGGTGGCGCGGCAGCCTGTTGAGACGGTCAGCTTCAGCCGCGGAGAAAAAGCACCGCGCGATATCGGCCCAATGGGACTGCTCCCGGATCCATTCGACATCCACGCCAATCTCCGCATCCGCGGCGATCGCGATGAGGGCGAGCCCGGCGGAGTGAGAGAGGTTGAACTTGAGCCGGCCGAGTTCCGGACTCAACTCGGGCTTGCCGAACGCGTTATACACGAAGCGCACGGCGCCGGGAGCAATCCCGAGATAGCGCCCCAGCAGCTCACGCAGGACTCCGTGCGCGACCACAAAGCGTCCCCGGTCGCGCTCGAATCGCAGACGCGCGCTCCGGTTCCTTTCGTCACTCGCGAGGGTCGCGTAGAGGGCGGCGGACGTTTCCGGCGGAACGTCCAGACGGACGCACCAACTATGCACTTCGTCGGCCTTCACGAGCCGGTGACGACGGTGAGCAACGCCAAATCGATCACGATGAGCCCCCTGGTGCTTATCGGTGCGCACGCCGACACCGGCACATAGCGGATTAGGGCAGATCAAGCGTCATGCCACGGCGCAGAAGCATGTGATGCGCGGGCGCAACAGCGTCGCACTCCTGAAGGCTAGAACGTGATCTGGACCAGCGGTGTTAGCTCGCGCTGCATGTTCCGGATGCTGACCTGCGCGGCGAGCTTCTCGGCCACACCGAGGTATGCCTGGGCGAAGGGGGACGTCCGGTCGAGTACGATCGGCCGCCCGGCGTCGGAACTGGTTCGAATCTCGGTGGCGAGGGGGATCTCACCCAGAAACGGCACCCCCAGCCGCTCGGCGGCGCGGCGTGCGCCGCCTGACCCGAACACCTCATCGCGCGCCCCGCAGCTCGGGCAGACGTACGACGCCATGTTCTCGACGATGCCGAGCACGGGCGTGTTCAGCTGATTGAACATCGCGATCGCTTTCTGCGCGACTTTGAGGGCCACGTCCTGGGGCGTCGACACGACCACAGCGCCGGTCAGGGGAATCGCTTGGCACAGCGTGAGCTGCACGTCTCCTGTTCCGGGTGGCAGGTCCACAATCAGATAGTCCAGCTCGCCCCACAGCACGTTGCCGAGGAAGTGCTGCACTGTCTTGTGGAGCATCGGCCCGCGCCAGATGATGGCGTCGTCCTCGCGCAGGAAGAATCCCATCGAGATGATCTTGACGCCGTACTGCTCGGCCGGCACCGTGCCCTCGACCCTCGGCTTGGGCAGCGTGTGCGCGTTCATCAGAGTGGGGATCGTCGGCCCGTACACGTCCGCATCCATGATCCCGACGCTCGCACCGGTGCCGGCGAGCGCGAGGGCCAGATTGGCGGAGACGGTGGACTTTCCGACGCCGCCTTTGCCGCTCGCGACCGGGATCACATTCTTCACGGAGGGGATGAGCCGCTCCTTGATCGGCCCGGCCGATCCCCGGACTCGCGCGGTCATCGTCACGTCCACCCCGCCAACGCCGGGGAGAGCCGCGACGGCCTCCCGTGCCTGCTGCCGCATGCGCTCGCGCACAGGGCAGGCAGGCGTCGTGAGCTCGATGGTGAACCCGACCGTGCCGTCCGAGAGCCGGACGTCCTTCACGAACCCCAGCGACACGATGTCGCGGCCCAGATCGGGATCCGTGACGACCCGCAGGGCTTCCAATACCTGGCCTTCGGTGACCGGCGTATCAACTCCCCGGTTTCTTCGCCAGGTCCACGGGCGGGTTGTAAATGATCCGGTAGGGACTATCGTCGCCCCTCAAGACCTTCACCGGTTCGGAGGCGGCGAGCTGCTGCCATCCCCCCGCCGGTGGCTTTGACCCGCCGCATCCCGCCGCGAGCACGAGCGCGGCAACCACCAGCATTCCACGCATAGGCTCTCCTTTCAGTCAGGGGGTGAGGTCGCGACTCGCGTCATCCGACGGCGCGCCTTGGGCCAGCCAATCCCCAAACGACCCGGCACTCAGCGCCAGGCGCCACTCCTCGAAAATCGACAGTGCCATCGCGCGCATGCCGCCCTCCGCCGGTCCCGCGGCCGCGCATTGCTCGAGCAGCCACGCCTCGAACTCATCCGGGTCTGGATCGGCGGCGACGGCGCGGTCGAGCAGATCGCGCTTGATGGCGAGCCCGATCGCATCGGGCGTCGTGTCCCGCTTGCGACGCTTGCGCCGGCCTTCGGAGGCTTCGAGGGCAGCGAGCAGGTCGCGGCACACCTCGCCAGGTCGTGGAGGTGTCATGCCTCCACGAGCCTCATTTCCAAGTCAAAGCCCGGTCGCTCGGGACGGTGGTAGCCTCGGTCGAGGGCCGCGACGTCCAGGGCGACGGTCGCCACGTCGTCCAACAGCACGCCCCACCAGGGCAGCTCGCTCACAGTAGGCTCGGCTTTCACATATCCCTTACACGTGTCGCACACCTCGACCTTGCGGGTGGTCTCCCCATCCTCGGGCGCGAGGTATCCCAGATTCTCGTGATTCGTTTCCGCACAGAAGGGGCAGCGCAGCCACGGTACTTCCCAACCGATGCCGCAGCGCCCGCACCTGAGCCAGCGCTTCCGCTCGAGGCCGCGGAACTCCGCGAGCGTGGGCCAGGCGCCGCACAGCGGGCAATAGCCTTCCCACCAGGCCGATGATACCTCGCTGCCGATCGCCCGGGCACATCCCCGGAGCAGCGGCACGGCCGCGACCTGCGCCACGACGCGCAGCAGGGACGGATCGCCGGTCGCGAGCGCATCGATGCGCGCGTCATCCTGACGGATCGCGGCCTCCAGCAGATCGACTGCGTCGAGGCGGTGAGCTGCGCCATCGAGCCCGGCGAGCTGCGCGAGATGGCGGACGAAGCGACTCGCGGAGCGGCGGTGGACGCTTACCTCGGCGCCGTGCAGGAGCGGCGCGCGGACGGGGGGGGGGCGGCCGTCCACACGAGCCGGCACCACGGCATCCCAGGTCGTGGCGTCCCGGCTTTCGACCAGAGCCGCCTCGACCAACGCCAGCCACGTTTCGGATTCAGGATTTTTCTGCCGAACGTCCGCCAGCCGCTGCGCCTGGTCGGGGGCTAGGTGCCGGCGCCGGGCAAGGGGCCAGAGCATTTCACCTTTGGGGTCCGGCAGGGCGTCTTATAGTAGATCTTCGCGCCCGCATGGACCTGCACCACCGCGCCGTGATTGCCCGGATCGGCGCCGGGTCCGCCGCCACGCGCCCGTGCCGCTTCGGGGCTCGTCGCGCAGGCAGCCACGCCGACGGCCAGCAGCGGGACCAACCAAGGCGTCTTCACCGCGCTGATCCCGACGCCACATGCTGGAACTCGATCGAGTTGGAGGCGAGGAGCACGACCACGCGCAACAGGAACCCGCCGACGAGCACCATGACCGCCGGGTTGCGCAGCGCGCCGGCGCCGGCCGGCTTGAAGTGCAGTCGCAGCGGCCACAGGATCCCAGCGCCGACCACACCGACGACGAGCAGAACCCCCCAGATGCTCAGCCATGCCTTGGCGACGGAACCCAGCGACACGAAGAACACGATCAAGAGCAGCAGCTCGACGACGAGCGCCTGGGTGTCGAACGACGACAACCAACGCAGCGAGCTCTGCGCGGCGCCGCGCCCGGGGGCGAACAGCGCCAGCGCCGCCGCGCCCGTGGACGCGCCGGACGCGAGGAACAGCGCGCCGAGCCAGGGGCTGTCGGCCCAGATCGGGCGGTTCGTGACCGAGAGGAGGACGCCGGTGTAGCCGGCCACGAAGAACCCGAGGAGCCCCCCCACGGCCGCGACCAGTCTGGAGAACACTGCGCCGCTCTTGTCACTGTACCACGAAACGAACGCGCACGCGCCGAACAACAGAATCGCCCACGCTCCGAACGAAATCGGCGACCAGCTCTTGAACATCAGGCTCGGGAAGTGCTCCGATTGGAAGATCATGTGCCAGAAGCGGAGCGAACGGCCCAGGTCGAGCGTCAAGAGGAGCCCTGAGAGCACGGCGCCCCAGAACGCCAGGGCGTAGCCGGTGCGGATCACCGGCCGGTCTTCCGGCCGCCCGAACCACTCGAGCACCGCGGCGAGGAAGTAGGCGCCGCCCGCGACGCCACCGACGAAGAAGTAGGGGATGATGTACCACGTCCAGTGCGGCGACGCTGTGACGAACGTGTCGGACATTAGTTCTGACTCCCTCCCGTTCCGGCCCCGATCTCATCCACGCGCCGCTTGCGCAGACCGACGAGCGCCAGCAGGCCGAGCACTGCGCCGCCGGCGGCCGAGAACGCGCCGCTCGCCTTCAGGTTCCGGCTCGGTAGCTTCGGGTCTTTCGGCAGACCGTAGACCTCCGGCTCATCCACGAGGAGGTAGAACGAGTTGAGACCACCGAGCGGTCCTTTCGGGTCGTCGCCGTACAACCGGGCGCGCTGCTCGCCCTGGGCCTTGAGCTGCACGAGGCGCTTGTTCGCCCGCTCGCGCAGCTCGGTGATCGGCCCGAACTGGATCGAATCGGTGGGGCAGGCTTTGGCGCAGGCCGGCTCCAGCCCCACCTGCATCCGGTCGTAGCAAAGCGTGCATTTCTGCGCCGTTCCCGCGGCCGGGTTCATGTCGATCACGCCGAACGGGCAAGCGGCGATGCAGGCGCGGCAGCCGTTGCACACATCCGACTGGATCACCACGGTGTCGAACTCGGTGCGGATGATCGCGCCGGTAGGGCACACCTCGATACAGCCGGCCTTGACGCAGTGCTTGCACACGTCGCTCATCATGAGCCAGCGGCCATTGTACGGGCCGTCGAACTGCTCGATGAACTTGACGTGCCGCCAGTGCGTGCCGTCGAGCTTGCGCGTGTTGTCGTAGCTGTCGCCCGACATTTCCGACACGCCGCCGTGCGTGGAAGGCAGCTGATTCCAGTTTTTGCACGCCACCTCGCATGCCTTGCAGCCGATACAGACGGTCGTGTCGGTGAAGAACCCCATCGCCTCGTTGGCAACGGCGGCGCGCTTGCGCGTGATGGTTACCATATCATGCTCGCTCCACGTTGCAGACGAACGCCTTGCCTTCGTGGATCGATACGTTGGGATCGCCGACCCATGCCGTGAGGTCGTTGACAACGTCGCCGGTGCTCAAGCCCATCCAGCCCCAGTGCCACGGCATCCCGACGTGGTGGATCGTCTTGCCGGCGACCTTCATCACGCCGATACGGTCGGTGACGAGCGCCTTGGCCCTGATGTGGCCACGGGGACT
>DASPXJ010000011.1:0-2496 GCA_035637355.1 Gemmatimonadales bacterium | reverse complement strand
CTCCGGAATTGCGCCGCCAGCACGAGATAGATCAGGATCACGGCGAACCCGAGGGTGACGGTCAGCGCTCCACCCTCACGCCGGATCTGTCGCGATTCGCCGGCATAGTCGAGCGTCAGTCCGGGCGCATTGAGTCCCTGCGCCGCGCTCTCGAGCACGCGTAACCCCTCGTCCTTGGTGACTCCAGGATTGACGGCGCCGAACACGCGGACCGCATTGCGCTGCTGGAAGCGGTTCAACGTACGCGGCGCAGTGCTCGATTCGATATGGGTAAATGTCGATACCGGCACGAGCTGGCCGCTGGGCGTCTTGATCTTGAGATCCAGCAGTGGGCCGACCGTCGTGCGATCGGCGTCCCCGATCTGCGGAATGACCTTGTAGCTGCGGTCGAAAAAGTTGAACCGGTTGACGTACCCACCGCCGAGCGCGGTGCCCAGCTCACGCCCGACACTGGCGAGATCGAGGCCGAGATCGGCGACCTGGTCGCGGTCGATCACGACGCGCGCTTCGGGCAGATCGACCTTCAGATCGGTATCGACGTAGAGGAACTTGCCGCTCTGCCATCCGGCGCCGACAACGGCTCCGGCGGTGCCGAGCATCTGCTCGGGCGGCGCGTCACTCTGGAGCACCAGCTCCACATCGTACGAGCCCGGTGTCGGGAGCGGCGGATCGAGTCGCGGGAATACGCGCACGCCGGGGATCTGCGAGACGGCGCCGTATACCGCCGGGAACAACTGCACGGTCGAGCGCTGCCGCTCTTTCCAGTCCTTCGCGACCATGCCGCCGAACGCGCCCCACGACGCGGTCAACGACCACATGAACTTCGCCTCCGGAAACGCGGTGATCGCCTTCACGACCTGGAGCGATGCCCGGTTGTTGGCCGCGAGCGACGCATCGGGCGGCACCTGCATGAACAGGCTGATGTGGCTCTGGTCCTCGACCGGCGCCAGCTCGCGCTTGGAGTAGCGGTACAGCGGCCACGCCGCCAGCATGACGAGGATCGCCGCCGCGACGATCGCGGGCCGCATCTGCAGGGCGCCGTCGAGCAGCCGCGCGTAGGTATTGCGCACGGTCTCGAACGCATGGTTCACCAGTCTGGTGAGGCGGCCTTCTTCACCCTGGGGATGCACGAAGCGCGAGCTCATCACCGGCGACAGCGTCACCGCGACGATGCCGGACACGACGACCGCCGCCGCGAGCGTGATCGCGAACTCGAGGAACAGCGAACCGGTGAGGCCACCCTGGAAGCCGATGGGCGCATAGACGGCGGCCAGCGTGATGGTCATTGCGATGATCGGACCGACGAGCTCCCGCGCGCCGACGAGCGCGGCTTCCAGCCGGGTTTTGCCGAGATGCACGTGGCGTTCGACGTTCTCCACGACGACGATCGCATCGTCAACGACAAGTCCGACCGACAGCACGATCGCGAGAATCGTCAGGAGATTCAGGCTGAATCCGAACGCCATCATGACGACGCCGGCACCGATCAGGGAGACCGGCATAGCGACGAGCGGCACCAGTGCGGTGCGGATCGAGCCGAGAAAGAGGAACACCACGATGCCCACGATGAGAATCGTCTCCATCAGGGTCTTGGTGATCTCTTTGAGCGCGTCCTGCATGAAAATCGTACCGTCATAGGCGACCCGGAGCTGGATGTCCGGCGGCAATGTCGGCTGGATCCGCGCGATCTCGGCGTGCAGGCGATGCGACACTTCGATCTCGTTGCTGCCGATCGTGGGCCACACGCCGACGTACACGGCCTCTTCGCCATTGAACTTCGCGATCATGTCCGGTTCTTCCGCGCCAAGCTCGACGCGCGCGACGTCGGACAGCCGGACCACCGCGCCGTCGCGGTCGGTGACGATGAGATTCTCGAACTCAGCGGTCGAACGCAGGTCGGTGTTGGCGAGCAGGTTGATCTGGACGAGGTTGCCCTTCGTCTGGCCGACCGCCGCCAGGTAGTTGTTGCGGCGCAGCGCGGCAAACACGTCGCCCGGCGACAGGTTGTGTGCCGCGAGGCGGTCCGGATCGATCCAGACCCGCATGGCGATGGGTCGTCCGCCGACGATATCCGTCCGCTGCACGCCGGCGATCGTCGCGAGCTGTGGCTGCAGTGTGCGCGACAGCCAGTCGGTGATCGCCGGGATGTCCCGCTGCTTGGACGAGAAGCTCAGGTAGAACGAGGCGTAGGGCCGGTCCGCGCGCTGCACCTCCACCTGCGGCGGCTCAGCCTCCGCCGGCAGCTCGGATCGCACTTGCTGCAGGCGCGCCGTCACTTCCGCCAGCGCCGCGGTGCTGTTCTGATTGAGCTTGAGATGCACGGTGACGGTGCTGACACCCGCGCGGCTCGTCGACTCGACGTAGTCAATGCCGCTGATCGCCGACACGGCGCGTTCGATCGGCGTCGTGAGAAACCCGCGCACCGCCTCGGCGCTCGCGCCGTAGTAGACGGTGTTGATCACGACGGACGAGCTCTGGATGTTGGGGTACTGCTGC
>DASPXJ010000010.1:0-8625 GCA_035637355.1 Gemmatimonadales bacterium | reverse complement strand
TCGACGTAGTCAATGCCGCTGATCGCCGACACGGCGCGTTCGATCGGCGTCGTGAGAAACCCGCGCACCGCCTCGGCGCTCGCGCCGTAGTAGACGGTGTTGATCACGACGGACGAGCTCTGGATGTTGGGGTACTGCTGCACCGGCAGCGTGGCGAGCGAGCGCCACCCTACGAGGACGATCGCGAGATTCACGACCACCGCGAGCACGGGGTGCCGGATGAAGAGGTCGGTAAAGGATTTCATTACTGAGCCCCCCCCGCTGCGCCGACCGCTACCAGCACCGATTCCCGTAGTTTGAACGAGCCGGACGCGGCGACCTGCTCTCCCGCCTGCAATCCGTCGAGGATCACGATCTCGTCGCCCAGCATCGCACCGCTGTGCACGGGCCGCTCGTGCGCCCGCATCTTGCCGCTCTCGTCGGTCGAGACGACGAAGACGTGGTCACCGGCGGGTCCGCGGCGCAACGCGCTCACCGGAATGACGATGGCGTTGACGACCGGTCCCATCGGGACGAGGACGCGCACGGACGAGCCCGGTGCCGGCGTGGCGCCGACGATCGTCGCGCGCACCGTCGTGGTGCGCGTCACGGGGTCGACGCGGGCGTCCACCGCCACGATTCGCGCCGTGATCGCCGTCGAATCGGCGCCGGTCAATACTTGCACCGGCTCTCCCGCCCGCAGACCGGCGGCGACTTGCTGCGCCACGGCGAAGTCCACATGGGCCGCGCCATCGACGCCCTGCAGCGTCGTGAGTTGAGTCCCTTCGTTCAAGTACTGGCCGGGGTGCACGTCCGCGATACCCACCCGGGCGCGGAACGGCGCACGGATGGTCTTCTTGGCAATGATGGCCTCGGTCCGCGCGATTTGCGCCTGCGCAATGTCACGCTCGGCCCGGGCGCGATCGACTTCTTCCGCGGAGACGGCGCCGTGCTGAAGCAGGCGCTCCAGCCGGGCGAGGCTGGTTTGCGCGAGCGCAGCCTGCGCTTGCTCGGCCTGGAGATCGGCGTGCTCGACGGAAATGTCGAGCGCGACGAGGACCGTGCCCGAGTCCACGATGCGTCCCGGCACCAGTGCCACTTCACTCACCGTACCGGACAGCTCGGTGCGCAACGTAATGGAGCGCAGCGCCAGGACCGTGCCGATGGACGTCGTGGTCGCCCGATGGGGCTCTTGCTGGGCTACGGCCGTGGTGATGACTTCGATCGGCTCGGGCTGGTGCGCCGCGGCAGCGGCCGCAGCGCGCGCCGATGCCGTTTTCCACCCCGCGAGCGCGATGCCGATGGCCAGCACGACGGCGAGCAGAATGGCAGAGCCGCGACCGGTTTCTCCGAGAATGCGACTACGCATGTGCGACGACCTCCTAGGCGGATTTGCTGATGTGGATGATGAGGTTCACCAGATCGTCGGATGAGAGCGGTCGAATTCGACAAGGCAGTGCGATGTCACGGCAGTGTCGGCAACGGCGCGCAGCATCCGGTCGTTTTCCGGACTGCCGGAGAACGTGTTCGGAACACGGAATTGTTCCCGGCCGGGCCAGTCTTGACAATGCGTGTTGGGAACAGATTTTGCGGCATGGCCGTTCGCCGGCGTGTGAACCAGCCACGAGTCGTCAGTCCAGCCGAACAGGCCGCCGTCGGTGTGTTGATCGCCGCGGATCTGCTGCAGCAGTCGTTTGCGGCGATCTGCGAGGGTCACGGCATCACGACCGACCAGTACCGTGTGCTGCGGATCCTGCGGGACGCGCCCCCCACCGGCTACGCCCGTGGCGAAGTCGCCGCGCGCTGCATGCACCGCTCTCCAGACATGACGCGGATGATCGATCGCCTGGTGGGGCAGGGATTCGCCAAGCGGCGCGTGGACCCTGACGACCGGCGCTGCTCCATCGCGACCCTCACCCGGACGGGACGCGCCTTGCTGCAACGCGTCGATCCCGAAATCGCCGCCGCCGCCCGGCGGCTGACCAAATCCCTCAGTACGCCTCAGCTCCAGCAGCTCACGCGTCTCACGGAAGCCGTCGCCGACTGATCGGTTGAACCCGCCGGGAACAATTATGTGTTGTGCACACGTTCTCGCAGCGTCCCGAGACGGAGCGCACCATGTCCCACCGCAGTTTCGATATCATCACGGCGTCCGCCCATTCGCGGGAAGGCACGGATTCCCCGCCGCCCCTGCCGAGTCAGGCGATTCTCGCCGAGGTCACGAGCTGGCCGGGCGTGAGCGCAGGCCGAGGGGAGCGCGGCGAGCTGTGGTTCCGGTTGGGCCGCCGCGAAATTGGCCACCTGCACGGCGATAGCGCCGCGCATTTCGGATTTCCCCGCCATGTGTGGATCGACCTGCGCAAGCAGGGCCGCATCGAGCGCCATCCTTTCTTCCCCGATTCCGTCGGCCCCGCGGCGCGCCGCATCCACAGCGACGGCGACGTACGCGAGGTGATCGCGCTGCTGCGGCTCAACTACGAGCGCCTCGCTGCGCTGCGGCGCCCCGCGTGAATCCCCTGTTCACTCTGTTGTCTGACACTATTCACCGCTTTCGGAGGATCGTATGCTGAAGCATTCGCTTTCCCTGGCACTCACCGTTGCAGCGCTCGCGACTACCCCGGCGGCATTGCACGCGCAGAACACCAATCCGCTGAGGGACCGCGTGACGTTCGCGGCCGCCTTCGGGGGGCTATCGGGTGCGGCGGACTTGAACGACGCCGGCACGGCGCAATGGCGTCTCGGCTGGGCCGGCTCGGTCGACGGTACCTACTGGGTGCTGCCGCGCCTCGGCCTCCGCGCCGGCGGCAGCTGGGCGCAGGACAGCCTGCGGGCGACCGGACTCTCCGGCCGCGGCAAGTTCAACAAGTTCTCCTATGACGCCGACGTCGTCCTGCGCTATCCGCTCAACACCGGCACCGGCACCTTGGCGCCGTACGCACTCGGTGGAGTTGGCGCTATCAGCGTTCATCAGCTGGGCTCAGACAGTACCTGGACGAAGTTTGCCGGTAACGTCGGGGCGGGCGTCGAATACCGCTTCGGCCGTGTCGGCCTGCGCGCCGAGGGCCGTGATTACATCTACAAGTTCGACCGGTATGGATTCGACAAGACGCAGCACGACATCGCCTGGCAGGGTGGAGTTACGGTTTCATTCTGATCGTCGCAACCGGCAGCACCGGCAATATCGGCTCCGAGCTGCTGCGCTTGTTGGCGGCAGCCGGGGCCGATACGCGCGCCATTTACCACCACGTCGAGAGCGCGGCGCGCCCGGCGCATATCACATTCTTCAAAGCCGATCTCGCCGATCCGCTGCAGGCCGAAGCAGCGCTCGTCGGCGCGTTCAGCGTGTTTCTGCTCACCGGCAATGCCCCGGGTTTCCGGGACTCCCAGATTACGGTGGTCGAGGCGGCGCAGCGGCGCGGCATTCGCCACCTCGTGAAACTCTCCGCGCTCGGCGCTTCGGATCACTCCAAGTCCGGCATCGGCCGCGATCACTGGGCGGTGGAGCAAGCGATTCAGCGAACCTCCATGCCCTGGACGATCCTGCGTCCCCATGCGTTCATGCAGAACTGGTTGAAGGATGTCGCTGCCTCGGTGCGGACAGAAAACACGATCTACTCGCCGATTGGCGGCGGGCGCATGCCCTTCATCGACACACGCGATATCGCCGCTGTCGCCGCTGAGGTGCTGCTACATCCAGATCCACACATCGGTAAGAAGTACGTCCTGACGGGCGGGGAAGCGGTGGGATACGCCGACCTCGCTGCCGAGCTGACAAAGGTCACGGGTCGCGCCATCGCGTATCGACCGATCAGCATGGAGGAAGCGCGCGCGCGGCTGACACGCCTGGGCCAGCCGGCCTCATTGATCGACGCGACGCTTGCGATTGCCGCATATCAGCGGGACGGCGGTCCGACGGCATTGGTCTCGCCGACTGTCGAGCGGCTGCTGGGCAGACCTCCGCGTACGATTCGCGACTTTGTCCGAGATTATGCCGCCGAGTTCATTCGGTAGATTGAAACCGCGAACGCGCGGCGAGCGTTTGGGTGTCACCCTACATGAGAGTGCTTAGCGAATGAGTACGGCTTTGCGGTTCACGCGGGCAGCGTTCGGGGCGGTGCAGCGCGCATCGCCGCGTTTGGCAGCGCGCTGGGCGGAACGGTTGTTCTGCTCGCCGCCGCGCCGTGCGATCAGCGAGCGGATGGCCACATGGCTGGGCGCCGGACGGCGCTTCGACCTGGCCGTCGGAGGCCGGCGTGTCACCGCGTGGTCGTGGGGAGAGCGCGGCCCGGGTGTATTGCTCGTGCACGGATGGGGCAGCCGCGGCGCCCGCTTCGTCGATCTCGGCGGGGCACTACTCGCCAGCGGCTTCCGCGTCGTGACGTTTGACGCACCAGGGCACGGCGCCTCATCGGGCCGGCTCAGCTCTGGTCCGGAATTCGCCCGAGCGACGCTCGCGGTCGCTGCTGCGGTCGGACCGGTGAGCGCGGTGGTGGGTCATTCGCTGGGCGGCTTCGCGGCGGCGCTGGCGATCGAGCGTGGGCTGGCCGCGCGCCGTGCGGTGTTCATCGCGCCTTCTGCGAATGCGAACACCTACACCGCCCAGTTCGCGTCCCTGCTCGGCGTGCAGGACCCGGTGATGGCATCGATGCGGCAGCGGCTCGAACGCCGCCTGGATTTTGAGTGGAGACGGATGGATATCCCCCGATTCGCGCCTGCGATGCGGACTCCCCTCCTCGTCATTCACGACCGGGACGACCGTGAGGTACGCTGGGATGACGGCGCCGCGATTGCCGCGGCATGGCCTGGGGCTCAGCTCGTGACGACGACGGGTTTGGGACATCACCGGATCGTGAGCGACGCCGCCGTCGTCCAGCACGTGCTGGCTTTCCTCAAGCCCGCCTGATCCGTCCTCGACCGAGCAAAAACCCCGCGACCGGCGTGAGCCCCAGGACCAGCACGGCACTGATGACGGCCACTAATTGGAACGCGCGCGCGAAAGCCGCGCGGGCAGTGACGAGCAACTCGCCCTTCGCCACCGCGACCGCGCCGCCGAGCGTCGCACGCGCGGCCTCGGCCGCCTCGGGGGTCAGCCCGGCTGGCACGCCGTCCCCCATCGCGCTGCGATAGACCGCGATCCCGATACTGCCCAGCATCGCGATGCCCAGCGCGCCGCCCAGCTCCGAGCTCGTCTCCGAGATCGCCGATGCGGCGCCGGCCTTCTCGACCGGTGCGCTTCCCACGATCAAGTCGGTGGCGAGGATGACCACCGGCGAGAGGCCGACTGAGTAGATGACCGAACCCGCAATGAGAGCGCCCAGACCCGCGCTGCCGGCTGCGTAGGCCAGTACACCGTATCCCGCGGCCGCGAGCAGCAAGCCAGCCACCATGACGGATGCAGGCTGGACTCGGCGCACGATCAGCGGAACCAGCATCGAGCCCGACACGAACCCCAGCATCGACGGCACGGTCGCCAGTCCCGCTTGGAAGGGCGACAGCCCCAACACCAACTGCAGGTGCTGCGCGATGAAGACGTAGGCGCCGAAAGCGACGAGTGTCGCGACCATATAGAGCACGAGTGACGCACCAAACCCGGGAGACTGAAACAGCCGAACATCGATGAGGGGATCGGCAAGCCGCCGCTGGCGTCGCACGAACACGACTCCCAGCGCGAATCCAGCGAGTATGACGGCAACGGCCGGCCAGCCCACGCCGTGCTCGGCGATGCGCTTCAGCCCGTAGATGACCGCCAGCACCGCGCCGAGCGATAAAGCCGCGCTTGGCAAATCCAAGCGGCCCGCGTTGGGATCGCGAAACTCCGGCAGTAACAGCGGCCCCACGACGAGCAGCAACACCATCACGGGGACACCGATCAGGAATACGGCCCCCCACCAGAAGTACTGCAGCACGATGCCACCCACGAGTGGCCCGATCGCCGCACCCACCGAATAGCTGGTGACCCACACGCCGATCGCGACTCTGCGCTCGTGCTCATCCAGGAACATGTTGCGAATCAGCGAGAGCGTGGATGGCGCGAGCGTCGCTCCCGCAAAACCGAGCAGCGCGCGCGTCGCGATCAGCATCGCGGCGCTCCGCGAGAAAGCGGCAACGACGGAAGCCGCGCCGAACGCCGCGGCACCAATCAACAGCAGGCGACGGCGCCCGATACGGTCGCCGAGCGTGCCCATCGTGATCAGCGATCCCGCTACCAGAAAACCGTAGATGTCGATGATCCAGAGGAGCTGCGCGCTGCTCGGCCGCAAGGCGGCGCTGAGGCGCGGCACCGCCAGATTCAACACCGTCAGGTCCATCGAGTAGAGGAAGCACGGCAAGGCGATCACCGCGAGTCCGATCCACTCGCGACGCGTCGCCTTTGGAAGACCTGCCGGGCTTGTGTTCACGTCGGCCTGAACAATAACGAGGACCTGATTAGCTTTTGAGCTATGGTGCTTTCCTTGATCCTGTTGATGCAAGCAACACCGACCCCGCCGCAACCCCGCCGAGAAATCCCCGACCCCGGCGTCATCGCCACCGAGCAGCGCGTCACACCGGCTGGCGTCCAAAGCGTGTTCACCGACCGGGTGTTTGGCGTGCGCTTTGGTGCGCGACCAGGAGAGATCTGGGTCAGCGTACACGGCGCCGCATATCGCCTCGGCTGGCGGGACAACGTCGTATTGGGGAGCGCCGCGTTTGACGGCCGCGCCGGTGTCCAGGGCGTCGCCATCGATCCCGTGAACGGCCGGGCGCTCGTCACATCGGTCGGCCGGCTGCCTGCCGCTCTCGCGCTGAGCCGCATCCCCGGCTCCGAGCAGCTCGCCCAGACGAAGTCGGTCGCGCACCTGACGGCGTACGACGCCGACAGCACCGTGGTGCGATTCACATCCGCCGCACTCGGCGACTACATCGCCGGCGCGCCGGCCGTCGCGCGGACCGCCAATGCCTCAGGGTGGGGCCATCGCGTCGTAGTCGTCCCGCTCCCGGCCAACGACACCCTCGCGGTGCTCGACGCGGATAACGGCGCGCTGCTGAAGATGATTCCCCTGGGTGTCCTGCCGGTGGCGGCGGTCGTGAGCGCCGACGGATCCGTCGCCTACGTGTCGAACCTCGGTGGGAGAAAGCCTGGCAAAGGGGATCGCACGGCGCGGCAGTGCTGCGATCCATTCGCGGAATGGGTGCGGGTCGACAAGCGAGGGCTGGCGCAGCCGGGCAGCGTGACGCGCGTCGATCTCATTACGGGCACCGTCACCAAGGTGATTCCGGTGGGCCGGCATCCGACCGGGCTCGCGTGGGACGAAAAGAACGCACGCCTGTACGTGGCCAACGGCGATTCCGACGTGGTGAGCGTCATCGACACGCGCCGCGACGTCGTCGCCAGCACGATCACGATCGCGCCGTTCCGTGAGCGGAACGTCGGTCTGGCACCCACCGCGGTCGCACTGTCACCAGACGCGACGACGCTGTTCGTGACGTTGGGCGGCGTGAACGCGGTCGCGGTGTACTCGTTGCCGGCTGCTCAGCTCCGTGGTCTGGTACCGACGGGGTGGTATCCGACGAGCATCGACGTGAGTCCCGATGGCCACGCGATTGCCGTCGGTACACTGTTCGGCGTGGGGTCAGGTGTCGGAAAGCCCGTGGGTTTGACGGGCCGTTACGTCCACTCCTACCGGGGATCGGTCAACGTCATTCAGGAGCCGACCGAGGCGGAGCTCGCGGCTTACACGACGTCGGTCGCCCAGAACACCCGGCTCACGCTCAATCAAGCGGGCCAGGCGCCCTCCCTCACGGTTCGCCGCAACGTTGCAGCGCGCGCCGTTCCCGAGCGGCCCGGCGAGCCGTCGCTGATCGATCATGTCGTGTACATCGTCCGCGAGAACCGCACCTACGACCAGGTGTTCGGCGACATCGGCAAAGGAGCGAGCGACAGCTCGTTGGTGCAATACGGCCGCGACGTCACCCCCAACGCGCACGCCCTCGCCGAGCAATTCGTGCTGCTCGATCACTTCTTTGCTTCGGGCGGCAACTCGGCGGATGGTCACAACTGGCTGACGCAGGCCAACGAGACCGAGTATCCGATGTGGCCGCTCTACACCGGCCGCAGCTATCCGTCGGAAGGGCAAGATCCGCTGGCGTACTCGGCGGGCGGGTTTCTGTGGGAGGCGGCGCAATCCAAGGGCAAGTCGGTGCGCGTGTTTGGTGAGTACGCGCCGGGACCAACCGTGTACAGCGACTCGATGCGGTCGGCGCTGCTGGCGCGGTATCGAGACTCGCAGCCGAATAGGGCGGCGTACTTCCGTGCGGAATTCGCCAAACGCTACCACGCCCGCTCCGATATCGCCTCGCTCGACCGCGTGTTGGTGCGGGAGTATCCGGGGTGGACGATGGAAGTTCCCGACGTCGCGAAGGCCGACGTTTTTCTCGAGCACCTGCGGGAATGGCAAGCGCGGCACGACATGCCCAACCTCGTGATGATGAACCTGCCCAGCGATCACACCGAGGGGACGAACCCCCGCTGGTGCACGCCCAAGGCCTGCGTGGCGGACAACGACCTGGCGCTCGGCAAGATCGTCGAGGGCTTGTCGCACAGTCCCTTCTGGAAGTCGATGGCGATTCTCGTGGTCGAGGACGATGCGCAGAACGGCGTCGATCACA
>DASPXJ010000009.1:0-28518 GCA_035637355.1 Gemmatimonadales bacterium | reverse complement strand
ACTGGAAACCATCAACGTCAGCGCGCAGGACGTGGGCGAGGAATACGTAGACGTCACGGCTCGCATGGAAAATGCGCGACGTCTCGAGCGCCGCTTCATCGAGCTACTCGCGACGCGGGCGGGGAGACTCAAGGACGTTCTCGACGTCGAACAAGCGCTGGCGCGCGTGCGGGAAGAAATCGAGCGCTACGAAGGACGGATGCGCTATCTCCGCGCCCACACAGCGATGAGTACGCTCAGCATCACCGTGCATGAGCCGCTGCCGGTTGTTGGCAGCGCAGGGCGGAGCGTGATGGGTGATGCCTTCCGGCAGGCATGGCGCAATTTCGTGGTGCTTGTTTCGCTCGTCGTGCAGTCGCTTGGCGTGGTCATTCCGCTTGGCGCGATCGGGGTCGTGGTGTGGGTGGGTCGTCGCCGTGTCATGAAACAGCGGGTGGCATGACCTCAGACGGTCAATCGGAACGGACGCTGGTTGCCAGAAGCCGATATTCGAGCGAGGCTTGAGGGACCCTGCTCGAGGAGCACCCATGGACACCATCCGCAAAGCCGAGTACTACTACGTCACGATCCCCGATAAGCCTGGAGAGGGAGAACGCCTGTTCGGCGCGCTGCGCGACGCGGGCGTAAACCTGCTGGCGGTCCACGCCTTCCCGAGCGCGCGCCGCTCCCAGATCGACCTCGTGCCGTCCGACGCCGCGGCGTTTCTCGCGGCGGCCAAAGCCGCGAAGCTCAAGGTCTCGAAACCGAAGACGGTGTTTCTCATCGAGGGTGACGATCGCGTCGGCGCGATGGCGCAGCTACTGGCCCGGCTCGGCGCCGCGGGAATCAACGTGACCGCGACGAGTGCCACCCGCACGGGGATGGGCCGCTACGGCGCCCTGTTGTGGGTCAAGGCCCGCGACGTCAAGAAGGCCGCCGAAGTGCTCGGCGCGTGACGGCTCCAACCGACCGCAGTGGCGTATCAAGGGGCGACCCTCAGCTCTGGAGGATCCACATGGCTTCACGCACCGAGCGCTTCAAAACAGCAGCGGTCAAGGCAGCCAGGACGGCCAGGAAGTGGGCGCAGACTGCTGCACGAGAGGCCGACCGGTTGCTGCAGGAAGCGCAGAAACGCGCCAAGACGGACGAGCGGCAGCGGCGCATCAAGGCGGCGTTGCGCCGCACCGGGAAGGTGCTGAAAGCCGCGGGCCGCGCGGCGATCGTCGCCGGCGTCGCGGCCGGCATTGCCTCGGCGCGGGCGGAGAACCGCAAACTGAGAAAGAAGAGGCGCTAGTCGTCCGCACCGCCGAGCTGCAGGACTCGTTTCCACTGGGGCGCCGTCACTGGACTCACTGACAGGCGCCCCTGTCTTACAATGGGCAGGTCGGCAAACGTCCTGTCCGACTTGATCTGCGCCAGCGTCACCGCTTGCGGCAGGCGGCGGTGCGCCTTGAGATCGATGACCATCAACTTCGGGTCCTGCTTTTTCGGATCGGCGTACGGGGCCGACACAACCGTTGCCCACCCGACGACCGCCTTCTCGTCGCCGGTGTGATAGACGAGTACCTGATCGCCGGGGTGCATCGCCCGCATGTTTCGCAGCGCCACGGGATTCTTCACGCCGTCCCAGACCGCCGTCTGCTCGCGCTCCAGGTCGTCGTAGCTGTACGTGCTCGGCTCGGTCTTGACCAACCAGAAGTTAGGCACTCTCGCTCCTCGCGCTGACGCTGACGAACCACGTTTCGACTGCGTGTGCGAGCTCCCGGATCACGTCCGCTTCCGTCTTGCCTGTGCGCTTCGGCACCTTGAACGAATGGCCGCCGTCGTCGACCAGATGCACGCTGGCGCGCCACCCCAGGTTGTCGATGACGCCCCGCAACAACTCGGGCGTCGCAAATTCGTCGCGCGTCCCCTGAAGAAACAACATCGGCACCTGCACCTGCGACAAGTGCTCGGCCCGGCTGGCGCTGGGGCGTCCCGGGGGATGGAGCGGAAAACCGAAGAAGACGAGGCCCCGTACGCCGGGGAGCGGCGCGTTGGCCTGCGCCTGAGACGTCATCCGCCCGCCAAACGATTTACCACCGGCCAGCAGGGGCAGGCCTGGGACGGCGCGCCCCGCCTCGAGTGCGGCCTCACGCACGCGCGCCTCGGCAACGGCCGGAGGATCGGGCCGCTGCGCGTGACGCTCCATGTAGGGGAACTCATAGCGGTAACTCGCAATCCGGGAGGCCGCGAGGGCGGCGGCCGCGCGCTCAAGGAAGGGATGCCGCATTCCAGCTCCCGCACCGTGCGCGAGCACGAGCAGTGCTCGCGCATCGGGCGGGACGTTCAGGAGGTGCTCCATACACCGTCACTGCGTGACGGTGGCACATCCCTTCTTGCAGGCGGGAGAGCTGGCGCGCGGCGTGCTCTTTCCACCGCTCCAAACTCTACCGGCCGATGAGACAGCGTCCGCCGCGTCCGGCTGAGCGCGCCGCGCCGCCACGTCCGCCTCGGCGGCCACGGCGTTGCCGCGCAGTTGCGCGAGATCCTCTCCGGCAACTATCGCCAGCCAGAACTGCGTCGACGCCCCTTTGGCGAGTGTGATCGGCCCGATCGCCTGGACATAGCGGTGATCGTTGGGTTCCTCAGCGGTTGGATTGGTGAAGTCACCCGCCAGCGCCGACACCACTTCGGCTGTCGTCTGGTTGAAGTCGGTGAAGAACGCGGTGCCCGACACGGGAGCGTCACTGATAATCACGGACCCGCCCGCAGTGCCGCCGCTTGCGTTCGTCATGTACATCAGGCGGCCTTCCGTCGCGCCGACGTCATCGAGGAAGTCATCGTCGATGTCCCAGTCGGCAAAGAATCCGGGATAAATCGTCACGAGTCCCGCCCCACCGTTCGTGATCGTGAACCGGAACAGGACGTAATCGGCGGGGGGCACGCCGTCATACGACTTCTGCACGACCTTCAGCCCGATTCCCTGTGATGATGACCCGTCGGAATACTGCCACGTCACCTTGGTGCCGTACTGGGGCGACGATGTGAAGTGCAGCCGGCCGTCCGGTCCGAACGCCCGGCAATTGCCGCACTGGATGTAGCCGTTGAGCTCGTTGGCGCTCAGGAGGCGGTCGGGTCGAATGCCGACGAGCAGCCCGCCCGCGAAGAGCTGCGAGACCGTGATGTCTCCAATCCGCGGCTGTTCACCGGGAGTCACCGGGAATTGCACGCCCCACCCGTTGCCGAGCGCCTCAGGGAAGGCCAGCTGTCCGGCTCCGACGTCGCCCACACCGGGCGTGACGACCAGCCGCGTCCGCTGGTGTGTGAACTGTCGCGCTGTGGAGGCGGTCAGCTCGCACGACAGGCTGCTTGCGTCATAGGGAAAAACGAAGGGGTCGAATGAGGGTCGCGACAGCAGTCTCGCACCGAGGAGATCACACACCACCGACGACACCATGCGGATCCCGCTTTGCAGCACAATCGGGGTGCGTCCGAAGAATTCATCCCATCTGCCGTCCGCTCCGCTCGCGCCCTGGGCGACGCCGAAGGCGGGCACGTCGGCATGGAACAACGTGAGCGGAATGCCGGCGATCCCTACGCCATCGACGAAGACGCCACCTCCAAGTGGAAGCCCCTGCTCGACGGGGAGGTCGCGGGTAACCGGACCGTCACCGACCTCGACCGGGGTCGTGCTGTACACGCGCCAGGGAAAGCCCGCCGTGATTAAGTCGTTGATCGGCAACTGCACTCGCAGCAGATAACTCCCTGGTTGCACGGCTGCGAACGTGTAGCTGTTCGTCGGACAAGTGAGGTTCTGGCTCCCCGCGACGGCATTTCGGGCCACGCTGATCAACCGCATGATGAGCACTGCATTAGGCGAAAGTGAGTTGCAGATGCTGCCGGCGGGGCCGACGACGCTGCCGGTCACGACGGCGTCCGTCGTGACGTCAAATGACGGGCCCGCCGGGGCAGGACGTTCCGTGCCGCTACAAGCGGCGAGCTCCGCGGCGACGACCGCAATTGCGCACCAGCGATGGAGGGTCATACGAGCCTTCCTTGGTGGGATGTCGCTAGTGTTACCCAGCTGGGCCACGAGAAGGCAACGCGGACCGCGCCAAACGACACAATTCCGACTTCTCATTTCAGCCGTTCATTCAACCGCTCCAGCACCCCCATCAAGTCGGGTTTACGTTCCAGCACGGGCAGCACCGGATCGTGCCCGAGCGTCTGCATGCGCTTCAGCGCATTGGCGATCGTGAATCTGCTGTTATGGAGCTTGCCGTCGACCTCGTCCCACTCGATCGGCATCGACATCGGTGCGCCCGGCGACGGCCGCACACTGTAGGGCGCGACCATGAGCTGGCCGGCGCGATTCTGGAACGCATCGACATAGACTTTGCCCTCGCGCTTGCTGATCGTACGCTGCGTCGTCGCAATGTCCGGATGGCGATCGGTGACGAGACGGGCGAACAGCATCGCGAGCTGCAGGCACTGCGCATACGTGAGCTGCCGGCCCAGGGGCAGCATGACGTGCAGGCCCGACTTGCCGGTTGTCTTGACGAACGCGGGCATGTCGACCTCGTCGCACACCTGCTTCATCGTCTTGGCGAGCACGATCACGTCGGCGAACGGCGCGTCTTTCGGATCGAGATCGATGAGACACCAGTCGGGCTTGGTGAGATCGGTGATGCGGCTGCCCCAGACGTGCAACGGGATCGTGCCGAGGTTTACGAGATAGACGAGAGACTCCACGTCATTGCAGACGAAGTAATCGATGTCGCGTTGCGTGTCCTCGCTCCAGATCGGAATCGTCTGGATCCAGTCGGGCACAAAGCCGGGCGCGTCCTTCTGGTAGAAGGATTTGCCGTTGATGCCGTCAGGGTAGCGCGTGAGCACGACCGGCCGATCTTTGAGATACGGCAGCAGCCAGGGCGCGATCGACCTGTAATACTCGATCAAGTCTCCTTTTGTGTAACCTTCCTCCGGCCAAAATACCTTGTCCAGGTTCGAGAACTTGACTTCCCGGGGAAGGGGGACGGGGGACGAGGGACGGGTGGATCCCACCTCAGGTTCACCCATCCCCCGTCCCTCGTCCCTCGTCCCCGGCATCATCACATCCTCCGGCTTCTTATCGTCGCGGAATCTCACAAACACCGATTGCCTGAGGAGGCCGTCCGGCGTGAACTCCTTGTACCGCACGTCGCACACGAGACGCGGCTCGACCCAGGTGTGATCCGGCCCCTTGGGAAGCGCGCCGTTCTCGGGCGGCTCGCACGGCGGCGTCTCGCGCACCAGTTGGTTCAAGGTGGCGCTGATCTCATCGAGCTGCGCGCCGCTGAACCCCGAGCCGGCGCGCCCGCCATAGATAAGCTTGCCGTCCTTGTAGGCGCCGACGTGCAGCGAGCCGAAGCCGCCGCGCGATCCTTTGGGCTTCGAGAACCCGACGACGACGAAGTCGTCGATGCGGTCGGCGCGAATCTTCAGCCAGTCGGCGGAGCGGCCGCTGCGATACGGGCTGTCCGCCTTCTTCGCCATGATGCCTTCGAGTCCCAGCCTCACGACCTGCTCGTACAACGCCTCGCCGTTCTTCTCGAAGTGCTCGGAGGACCGTAACGGCCCGGTCCGGGGCAGCACCTGCTGGAGAATTTGCTTGCGCTGGACGAGCGGGAGTTTGCGCAGGTCATAGCCGGCGAACGCCAGCAGGTCGAATACATACAGCGTTGCCGGCGATTCAATGGCCGCGCGTTTCGCTTCGCGGGCGCCCAGCTTGGCACGCACCTGCAGCTTGTTGAAGCTGGGATGGCCGGATTCGTTCAGCACGACGAGCTCGCCGTCCAGAATCACGCCCTCGAACGGCAGGGCTTTGACCGCGCGCGCGATTTCCGGAAATGCTTCCGTGTAGTCCAGGCCCTTCCGGGAGTAGAGGATTGCCTCGCCGTCCTGACACGCGGCGCGCATGCGATAGCCGTCGAGCTTCACCTCGAACAGCCACCCGTCCTTGCTGAAGGGCTCGGCGCGCGTCTCCGCCAGCATCAACTCCGTGTCTTCCACGCGCAGGACGCGTTTCGGCGCACCCAGCTTCTCCAACTCCTGCTTGATCGGCTCGGCACGCTGTCTCGCGTTACGCAGCTCGTCGTTGGTCAGCCCTGAGAGCACCGACTCATTCGAGTACGGCTCGGTCGAGACGTACTCATCGCGCTCCTTGATGAGCAGCCATTCTTTCTCGGTCTTCTTGAGCTTGATCAGCGTCCAGCGGCCGTGCAGCTTGTAGCCTCGCAGCTCGAACAGCAGCTTCCCTTTTTCGAATCCTGCGCGCACGTCCTCGAGCGGGACCCACACCCCGCGGTCCCAGACGATGACGGTGCCGGCGCCGTAGTTTCCTTCCGGAATGATCCCCTCGAAGTCGCCGTACTCGAGCGGGTGATCTTCGACTTTGACGGCGAGCCGTTTGTCGGCGGGGTTGGCGGAAGGGCCCTTGGGGACCGCCCAGGATCTGAGCACGCCATCCATTTCGAGCCGCAGGTCCCAATGCAGGCGTGTGGCGTCATGCATGTGCACGATCACCAGGCCCCCCCCGCCCCCCCCGCCCCCCCCCGGTTGGGGCGCCGGCTGGGGGACTAACCCCCCGGGCTCGGGCGTCTGATCGAACGCCCGTTTCTCGCGGTAAGTTCTGAGCGCGTCGCCTGCGTCCGGGCGGGCCTTCCGACGGGTAGGCATGAGCGCGTATCATACTCCGATATGGCCGCCCATTCCATCGGTTCCGCCACGGTTTCGTTCGGCCTCGTGTCCGTGCCCGTGCAGCTGTTCGCTGCCGGCGAGTCGAAGGCCGCGATCTCGTTCAACTGGCTCCATAAGAAGGATGGCGCCCGCCTGAAGCAGCAGTACGTGTGCTCCGCAGACGGCGAAAAAGTCGAACGCAGCGACATGATCAAGGGCTACGAGTTCCAGAAGGGGCAGTACGTCACCTTCACGCCGGAGGAGCTCAAGGCGCTCGAAGAGCGCGCCACCGGCGCGATCGACATCGTGGAATTTCTGCCCGCCGAGCAGGTGGACCGCATTTATCTCGACCGCACGTACTTCCTGGGACCCGACAAGGGCGGCGAGCGCGCCTACCAGCTGCTGACGGAGGCGCTCGAGAAGACCAAGCGCGTGGCCATCGGCCAGTATGCCGCGCGCGGCAAGCAATACCTGATCATGGTCCGTCCGATGGACGGCGGGCTGGCGATGGAGCAGCTGCGCTACGCCGACGAGATCCGCGACATCGCCGAAGTGCCGATTCCCAAGACCGAGGTCAAGAAGCCCGAGCTCGACCTCGCGATCAAATTGATCGACCAGGCCGCGACCGAGGAATTCCATCCGGAGAAATACAAGGACAACGTGCGCGAGCGGATGCAGGAGCAGATCGACCGCAAGGTGGAAGGCAAGCAGATCACCGAGGAGCCGGAGGAAGCGCCGAAGACCAGGGTGCTCGACCTGATGCAGGCGCTGAAGCAGAGCCTCAGTGCCCCGGCGGCGGAGGAGGAGAAGCCGGCCAAACGCAAAAAGGTCGCGGGCAAGCGCTAAAGTATTATCTTGGGGCGACCCTCACCCCGAGGTTGCCGCCGTGCAAGACACGTTCCCGACGAGTACACAAGGGCCCGGTCCCGTATTCTGGATCGTCATGTGCGCCCTCATTGTCCTCGAGATCGCCGCGATGTGGAAGGTGTTTGAGAAAGCAGGCCAACCCGGCTGGGCTGCGATCGTCCCCATTTATAACTTGATCGTGCTCATCCAAATCGCCGGCAAGCCGGTGTGGTGGATTCTCCTCTACTTCATTCCCATTGTCAGCCTCATCATCGCGATCATCGTGCTGCACAACATCTCGGTGAATTTCGGGAAGGGTGTCGGCTTCACGCTGGGTCTCCTGTTCCTGAGTCCGATCTTCTTTCCGATTCTGGCGTGGGGAGATGCGGAGTATCGTGGGCCAGCTGGAGGAAGTCCCGTGCCAGCTTAGGGCCCATCCCCTGCTCTTCGTGCTTGAAAAAGATGTACGCATCGGTCCAGGCGCTTCCCAGCGCCTGGACCTTTTTTGCCCACTCCCCCAGCGCCTCCGCCCCGTAGCCCTCATCCCGTAGCCGCACGTAGCCGAAGTCGGCGGTCGCCTCGAGCGGCGTCGTCCCTTCCTCTGTATCCGCGATGCACAACGCCGTGTTGGTGCTGCGCAGTAGCTCATAGACGTCGTCTGACCACCACGAAGCGTGACGGAACTCACACGCCGCGCGGACATCCGTCGGGAACTGGGTAAGTAGATCACCGAGTTTGTCGAGGTCTTTCGTAAAATTGGGGGGTAATTGAAATAGAACCGATCCCAGTTTGGCGTTAAGCTTTCGAATGGTGTCGAGGAAGATGCGGAGTGGTTCGTCGATGTTTCGCAGGCGCATGAAGTGCGTTATGCGTTGTGGTGCTTTCAAAACAAACGTGAACCCCGCCGGCGTCGCCGCATCCCACCCGGCGACCGTTTTGGCGTTGGGCATGCGATAAAACGTGTAATTGATCTCGACGGTGCCCAGGTGCTGGGCGTAGTACTCGAGCCACTTCGCGCTCGGGAGCTTGGGCGGATAGAAGCTGCCTTTCCACTCGGGGAAGTTGTAACCGGACGTACCGACGCGCAGCCGCACGGGAGGCATCGCGTCAAACCTAGTTTCACCACTCTCGATGGGGGAGTCGTCCCATGACGATGCTGAAGTTCACATCCGCCGCGCTGGTGTTCGCGGTCGTCGCTGCCTGCGGCACCTCGGCCGAAACGGAGCGCAAGCTGGCCGAGCTGGAGCAGGCCAACGCGCAGAAGGACAGCCTGATGCAGGAAGTGGCGATCAGCTCGCGGCTCATCAGCGACGTCAACACCGAGCTCGCCAAGGCGAAGATCCGCAACAACCGCCTGCACGTCTCCAGTGAGAGCCCGATCACCGCGTCCACCGATACGCTGATGGCGAGACTGCGGTACGTCGTGGCGCGCGTCCGGGAGACGGAGAGCGCGCTGAGCGCGAGCCGGGAGCGGATCAAGGGGTTGACGTCGCTGTCGGACAGCCTCCGCGCCACGCTCGATACCACCGTCGGCAACCTCCAGACGGTCATCGCCACACAGAAGGCCACGATCGACCTGCTCACCGACCGCGTGAACGCGCTGACGGAAGAAAACGTCGCGTTGAAGGACAGCCTGTCGACCGGCTACTACGTGATCGGCACCCGCGATGAGCTGAAGAAGAAGGGCATTCTCACCGAGCAGGGCGGTGGGCGCGTCTTGTTCATCCTGTGGCGGACGGGCAAGACGCTGCAGCCGGCGCGCAACCTCGATCCCAGGCTGTTCACGGCGATCGACACGCGGCAGGTGACCCAGATTCCGCTGCCGAGCGCGACCGCGGAGTACCGGGTCGCGTCGCTGCAGGATCTCGACTACGTCGCCGAAGAACGCCAGGACAACAAGTACTCCGGCGTGCCCAGCCTGACGATTACGTCGCCCGTGGATTTCTGGCGCACCTCGAAGTTCCTGATCATCATACTCGAGGGATCGTCGGGCACGGTGGCTGGGCGAGAACCGCCAACGAACTCGGACTCTCAAGTCACGAGCCGCTAGAGGAGTTGCCGCAAGAGAAAAGAGGCCAGCGATTGTGCTGGCCTCTTTGCTTGGGTGGTATGCTTAGACATGGACAACCGCTGCGGCTGGTCAACTTCCAATGAGCAGATGATCGCGTATCACGACACGGAATGGGGCGTGCCGGTCCACGATGATCGCCAACTCTTTGGCAAGCTGGTGCTCGACGGATTTCAGGCCGGCCTGTCGTGGGCCATCATCCTGCGCAAGCGCGACGCGTTCTTGCACGCCTTCGAAGGCTTCGACCCCGACAAGATGGCCCGGTATGACGCACGACGCGTCGCCAAGATCCTCAGGGATCCGGGAATCGTCCGCAACAAGCAGAAGGTGAAATCAGCGGTCCGCAACGCGCGCGCCTACCTGAAAATGAAGGACGCGGGCGAGTCATTCGATCGGTTTCTCTGGCAATTCGTGGGCGGCAAGCCGAAGGTCAACGCCTGGAAGACGCTGAAACGGGTTCCCGCCGAAACCAGGGAATCGATCGCGATGAGTAAGGCCCTGGTCGAGCGCGGCTTTCGCTTTGTGGGACCGACGATCGTGTACGCGTTCATGCAGGCGGTGGGAATGGTGAACGATCACTTGGTGTCCTGCTTCCGCTACGCGCTGCTTACTTCGCCCGCTCCAGATACTGGCCCGACCGCGGGTCGACGCGCACCTTCTCGCCCGGTGAGATAAACTCCGGCACCTGCACCGTCACGCCGTTGGAAAGCTTCGCGGGCTTGGTGCTCGCGGTCTTCGTCGCCGTCTTCATCACCGGGGACGTCTCGACCACCTTCAGCTCGATCACCGGCGGCAGCTCGATGGCGATGGGCCGTCCCTCCAGCCATTCCACCTGCACCACCATTTCCGGCTGCAGCCACGGCGTGTCCTCGCCCACGGCGCGCTCGTCGAGCGTGAACTGCTCGTAGGTCTGTTGATCCATCACGTGCACGCCGCCCTGATCCTGATAGAGCACCTGCATCTCTTTGGTGTCGAGACGCGCTTCATTGAGGAAGTCGGTGGCGGCGAGGCGCTGATCGAACGTGTTGCCCGAAACCAGATTGCGAAAGCGCACCTGCACGAACGCGCGCAGGTTGCCGGGAGTCCGATGTGTGAAATCCATGACGCGGCACGGCTGGCCGTCGATCATGAGCACGTGCCCTTTGCGAATATCTGTGGCTTTCATAGGAGCGGGAACATAAACCGGTCGCCTTAGCACTCAAAGGGGCCGAGTGCTATCGGCTTGCCGGAGGGGCGGCCATTTACTAGCGTGAGCAGCCTCACACTCGACTGCTGTGTCGGATTGCAGCTTTCCGTAGCACTGTGTCCCAAAGTTAGCGAACGGTTTCGAGCGTAAGGCTTTGCATAACAGTCGGATAGATGAGCGGCACCATCTTTGCCTCTCGAATTGCCGTAAGGGAGGGAAGCATGATCAGGCCTATCATCCATCGTCAGCTGACCCGCGGCGACCTCGCCAGCCTCGTCGACGAGATCGCGCGGATGGATGTCTCCGAAGGTCGTGAAGCCGACCAGGCGTTGCAGGCCGGCGCGGTCGATATTGTCCTCGATTCCCCCGCGGCCCTCGAAGCGGTACTCGGCCGCGGCGGTGCCCCCGCGCCGCTCCCCCTGACCCTCCTGTGGTACGTCCCGATTCGCGCCCAACTGCGCAACCGCGGCGTAACCGACATTCTGTTGGCGGACTATGCCGCGACACTTCCGGTCGTTTTCGCCAGCTCACATTCCCAAAGCGCCATCGCGCGGGGTGAGAATGGCATGGAGGATTGGTGGCGCTTCGTCGCCGCGCTGCCGCAAGGCACCGTTGCCCAGGCCGAGGCCGCCGCTGACGCGGCGGCACTGGCGCTGTGGTGGGCCGGTTGTTTCCCTGAATGGGTCGAACGTGGCGGCGCGGGACATGGGATGGTGCGCGCCTACGTGACGTTCGCCGGCCGGATGCTGGCACTCGCTGCCGATTTGCTCGAGGCATCCGCGCCCGAGGAGGCCGCCCTCTGCGCCCGTGCCGCGGACGCGCGGACCGAGCTCCATGCTGCCCTTATCGAGGCGCGCGCCGACTACATCGGTGAGGATCCGCACAGCAGCGAAAGCCGCCTCAATCGGTTCTTGAGGCGGCTTTCGGAAAACAATTGACGTACGGGCACGCCAATGGCGTGCCCGCTACGTTTACCATTTGGAAATCTCTCCCTGAAACGATTTCGACCGCTCCGCCAGATCCACCGGCGTGACGGACGGATCCTGCTTCACCAACTCGACACGCTGCAGGTTGGCAACCGCCTTCCCATAGGTCCCCTCGATCGCCAGCGCCGCGCGATACTGCTCGATCGCGATGTCGAAGCGGCCGGTCAATTCGAGCGCCATGCCGAGGTTGTTGTGGAACGTGGCGACCTTGTCGTTGAGCTCGACCGCGCGCGCCAGCGGACCGATCGCGTCCTCAAACCGCTGCACCCGCATGTAGAGCGCGCCGAGGTTGTTCATCGCCCAGACGTCACTGTCGTCTTTCACGATCGCATGCTGGTAGGCGACGATCGCATCGTCGTTCTTGTCCTGGGCCTCGAACGCGCGGCCCTGCAGCCGCAGCGGCTCACTCGACGTCGAGTCGAGGGCGATGGCGGCTTCGATGTGCTGCAACGCGCTGTCGGGCTTCCCGGACTCGAGCAGGACGCGGGCCAGATTGAGATGACTCTTCACGTGAGTGGAATCGAGCGAGAGTGCTTGAACGAACGCGCTCTCGGCCTGCTCGCGATCCCCCGACTTCCAGGCCGACAGGCCGAGCATGTAGAAACCCCACGGGTTGGTGGGCCGGTCTGCCGCGTAGGTCTTGAAGAGCGTGGTGGCGTCGCCGTAGCGGCGGTCACGGTAGGCGGAGTCCGCCATCTCGAAAGTCACCGGGCCGCTGATGACGAGCGCCGGCTTTTCTGTGCTGGCGTTGCCGACCGGCACGCTACTCGTCGGCGAGCCACCGGCGGGGGGCTCACTGGCGCGCGCCTGGTCGGGGGTACGGTCGCCGCAGGCGGCAAAGGAATAGGCTGCGATCACCGTGCACACGATGCCGGCCATCAGGATGACCGGGAATCGCAGCGAACGGTTGGACTGATCCAGCTCGAATTGGTATGACATGGCTCCTCCGGGAGCAGGGGTTCGCCCGGAGGAAAGGCACGCTGCGGACCGCGCGTTAAGTCGTTGATTTACAACGGTGTTTTTTGACGATTGTGTTTCTACGTACTCGTATCACGGTTTTCTATGTGTCCCGCTGAACACCAAGGCGTCGCATGATTTTCAAGAGACTGGCGTGGTCAGAGAGGCCCAGCTGCTTCGCCGTCTTGGTGACGTGCCACTCGTTGCGCTCTAACGCCTGAATGACGATTTGCCGCTCGGCTTCCTGCTTCTGCTCCTCGAAACTGCGGGATGCGAGATGCGGGATGCGGGATGCGCCGCGATGATCCCGAATCTCGGACGGTACGGCGGCCTTCGTGAGCTCATCGCCGTCTGTCGCAATCAGCATCCGCTCGATCACGTTGCGCAGCTCGCGAATGTTGTTGCGTCGCCAGTCGTAGGCCATGAGCGCCTCGACCGTGTCCGGCGCGACGGTCTTCGCCTTCATGCCGAATCGCTCACAGGTCGCGGCGACCAGGTGCTCTACCAACGCCGGCACGTCGGACAGCCGATCGCGCAGCGGCGGCACCCGCAGCACATGCACGTTGAGCCGGTAGAACAGGTCTTCGCGGAACCGGCCTTCGGCGACCTCCTTCTCGAGATCGCGGTGTGTCGCCGCGACGACGCGGGTGTTTACCTCGATCGGCTTGTTGCCGCCGAGGCGGGTGACTTTGCGCTCTTCGAGCACGCGCAACAGCTTCGCCTGCGCCGCCGGCGGCAGGTCGCCGATCTCGTCCAGGAACAGCGTTCCGCCGCTTGCCGCCTCGAATGCGCCTTTGCGCGTGGCGTTAGCGCCGGTAAAGGCGCCGCGCTCGTGGCCGAACAGCTCGCTCTCCACGAGCTCGTGTGGCAGCGCCGCGCTGTTGAGCGCGACGAAGGGCCCCTTGGGATTGGCGCCGAGCCGGTGCAGCTCGCGCGCGACCAGCTCCTTCCCTGTGCCACTCTCTCCCACGACGAGTGCGGGGCTTGGCACCGGCGCCACCCGCACGATGCCTTCTTTGAGTTTCGCGAGCGCGGCGCTCGTGCCGACGAGCGGCGATTCGAGCCCGAACCCGTGCCGCAGCAAGGTGACCTCGGCGGTCAGGCGCCGTCGTTCGATCGCGTTCTCGACTTCCTGTGCGACACGCTCCATCGGCTCCGCCTTGTCGATGAAGCTGTAGGCCCCGAGCCGTATCGCCTGCGCGCAGCGGTCGTAGTCGCCGGTGCCCGTATAAACGATGATCGGGACGCGCAGGCCGAGCCGCTCAACGGAGCGCAGCACCTCGAACCCGTCCATGCCCGGCATCTCGAGGTCGAGAATCACGCAGTCCACCGAATCACGCGTGAGACTCTCGAGCGCCGTGCGGCCGCTCTTGGCGACCAGCGTCTCATACCCGCGCAGGCGCTTGAGGTCGTAGGCGTACTGCTCGGCCATGGCCGGGACATCGTCGACGATCAAGACCAGGGTCATGAGAGTATTGGGATCTCCACGATGAACGTCGACCCCTGCCCCAGCTCGGTCTCGACGTTGAGGGAGCCATTCGAGTCGAGCACGAGGCGCCGTACGATCGACAAACCCAAGCCGGTGCCACCAGGTTTGGTCGTATAGAAGTCGTCGAAGGCTCGATCCAGCTCCGCCTTGCTCATGCCGCGGCCGGTATCGCTGACGGCGATGCGCACCATGCCGTTGCCGCGCTCGGTCGTAACCGTTACGGTGCCGTTCTTCCCCTCGAGGCTATCGGCGGCGTTGCTCAACAGGTTTTCGATCACGCGCCTGAGCACCAGTGCGTCGGCCGACACCGGCGGCAGTCCCTCGGCAAGCTTGGTGCGCACGGAGCCCGAAGCGCCAATCGTCTCCCGCACGACGCTGTTCACGTCAGTCGCCTTTCGCTCCGACTGCGGCGACAGTTTGGCGTAGTGTGCGGCGAGCGTCTCGAGGTAGCTGATGCTCGATTCCACCGTCCCCTGGCGTTCGGCGAAAACCTGCGGCAGCTCGACGGGTTTGTCGCGCGCCACCTGCGTGAGATGGCGAAACACGTTGCGCAGCGGGGCCAGGCCGTTCTTGATATCGTGATTCACCTGTCGGGCGATGTCCCCGATGGCGATGCGAGCTTCGACCGGCTCGCTGATGCGGGTCGAGAGCCAGCCTGCCAGGAGTAGAGCCGCGAGCGCGGCGACCAGAACCGCAGCCGCAAACCAGAGATTCACGTTGCGTTGCAGCGCGGTCAGGAGCGCGGAGGAGCGCGTGACCACGATGCGCGCCTGCTCGACGCGTCCTGGTCCTTCGGTCGCATCCACGTAGGGCAGCGGCGGCAACTCGACGACGAGCTTGCCCGAATCGGCGTTGGTGGTGTCATTGGGCAGGACGAGCCCCACGCTAAGCTCCGGATCGCGCGCGAGGCGGGCGAGAAACTGCGAATCGACGGCGATGCCACCAATGAGCCGAAAGCGGTGGCTCGCGATGCGCAGCGAATCGCTCGTCACAAGGGCGAGGAATGGTCCCTCTGCGGCAGCCGCACGCACCAGCGCGGGGCCTGAGTCGGGCACTGCCGGACCGAAGCGGTCATACTCGTTCCGGAACTGGCCGGACGACACGACTCGCCCTTCGTCGTCCTGGATCTGCAGGAAATCGAGGCCCGCCAGGCGCATCGCGTTGCCGGCGTAGTCGAGCGCGTAGGCCCGATCTTCGCCGCGCACCACCACCCCGCGGAAGCTGTTGTCGAGGGCGAGTGAGCTTTTCAAGGCGGCGAGACGGGCCGCAATGCGGTCGCTCTCCCGCGCGATGTCGGCGCTGATGACGTTGACCAGCGCCGACACCCGGCGTTCGTCCCCGGACGTCACACGCCGCGCCATCTCCAGCCGGATGCCAAGACCAAAAACGAGCAGCGGGACCAGCACCACCACCCCGAACGAGATGAGGAGGCGGGTGCGGAATCTCATGGGGCGAGATGCACCGTCCCGTCCTGATCCACCGTCCAACGCGCCACGCCGCGGCGTACGATCGCGGTGGGACGCGTATCGACCAGCGCGGTGAGCGTGGCAGGCCACGAGGGCAGCAGGTCCCTCGCGGTACGGCACGGATCGGCAGTGACGCGCGGCAACGCCACTACGTATCCCCAATCTTTCCCTGCTGCCACGGCGCTGGTGAAATCGTCGGCCGCACGGCCTGTCGCCACCGCATGCGTCAGCGCGGCGAGGCGTCCCGCCAACTCGCGCGCGGTCGGATCGGAGCGGGAATAGAGGATACGGTGCTGACCGGTCGAGGCTGGCGGAGAACTGTCCTGGCCACCCCCCAAGCCGCACGCGCGCAGATCGAGCCACCAGAAACCGCCCTCGGCGCGGCGGGCCTCGGCGCGCACCGCCTGCTCGAGGCCGTCGAACCGCGTGTTCCCCCCGCCCGCCTCGGCGGTGACGTACACGTAGGTCCGATCCCAGGGCAGCGCCACGACGGTGATGTTCTGGAGCGTCGCGGCGTAATCGCGCAACGCGCGGTCGCGCGTAACCAGCAGATCCACCCCCGCGTCGAGCAGGTCCCGTGCATCCCCACTTGCGGCAAACTTGAAGAGCAGCGTGTCGCCGCGCGAGCTGTGGGCGCGGATTTCCTGGGCCGTCGTGGTGGCGCTCGTCGCCCAGTAGGCGCCGGTGCCGATGGGCCAGCTCGAATCGGGCGCGGGCTTCGTGACGGCCAACGCCGGATCGCCCAACACCTGTGGCACGTCGTCCTGTGACTTGGCCAGCGTCATCGTCACCACGCGAGCCTCGAGCGCGCCGAGCGTGTATCCGACACCGCTGCGGCCGAAGACGATGTCCCGCGCCGTGACGGGTGCGCCATCCCAGAACTGCGCACCGTCGCGAAGGCGCATCGTCCAGCGCCGGCCGCCCTCATCCTTCGCCCAGTTCCCGGCGAGCTCGGGGTACGCGTGGCCGTCGCAATCGAGACGCACCGGCGTTTCGTACAGATGCCGAAACACGAGGCGCTCGGCGTCGTTGCGCGGCAGCGGCGCGTGCCGTGGATCGACGGCGTCGGTGAGCCCGATCGTGATCGTGGCAACGCGGCCAGACACCGAGCCCGTAGCGAGCAGACAGCTCTCGACCGGCGCCTCCCGCGCGCCGGCGCCGCTCACACCGGCGCGCGGGTGCGCGCAGGCGGTCACGAAGGCGATGCAGGTGAGTAGCGAAATACGATGCGCTGGCATGAAGTAACGATACACTACACTATCTCTCCATGGGATTCGCACGCAGCGTCCTCCTCAAGGCATCCCGCAGTCAATGGCTCGCCCGGCAGTTACGTGAGCGCCGCTTCTTCCAGCGAGCCGCCCGCCGCTTCATGCCCGGCGAGACGCTCGACTCGGCGCTCGACGCCGCGGCGCAATTCGGCAAGGCCGGTCTCGGCAGCGTGCTCACGGAGCTGGGTGAGCAGGTGACGAGTCGCGGTGAAGCGGAAGCGGTGCGGGATCATTACCTCGGAGTGCTCGACAAGATCCAACGCCGCAAGCTGCCGGCGCAGATTTCCGTCAAGCTCACGCACCTCGGCCTCGACGGCGACCGCGGCGCGTGCGTGGAGGACGTGCTGGCGCTGGCCCGCAAAGCGGAGCAGGCGCGCTCGTTTCTCTGGATCGACATGGAGGAATCGCGCTACACCGCCGCAACGCTCGACGTGTACCGCCGCGCGAAAGCGGAATGGTCGAACGTCGGCGTCTGCCTCCAGGCGTACTTGCGGCGTACGCCGGCGGACCTCGAGTCGCTGCTCGCGTTGTCACCCGCCATTCGCCTGGTCAAGGGAGCCTACAACGAGCCGGCCAATCTCGCGTTCCCCAAGAAGCGCGACGTCGATGCAGCCTACTTCCAGCTCGCCCAGCGCTTGCTCACGGAGACCGGGCGGCAGCGCGTCAAAGCGGTGTTCGGCACGCACGACCTCGACATGATCGGGCGGATTCGCCAGGCGGCGGTGGCGCAGCGGCTCGACCCGTCCGCCTACGAGTTCCACATGCTGTACGGGATTCGCGCCGCCGAGCAGCGCTCCCTGGCGTCGCGCGCCGCCCAGGTGCGGGTCCTGATCAGTTACGGCAGCGCCTGGTTCGCCTGGTACATGCGGCGGCTTGCCGAACGCCCCGCGAACGTATGGTTCGTGCTCCGGAACGTCGTGTAGATTACGGGCATGGTCACCTCTGCGATCTCCAGCCGGCAACGAGAAACCCGCGACTCGGTCGTGATCCGATTCGCCGGCGACTCGGGGGACGGGATGCAGGTGACCGGCAGCCAGTTCACGCTCGAGACCGCGCTCGCCGGCAGCGATTTCTCGACGTTCCCCGATTTCCCCGCGGAGATCAGGGCCCCGACCGGCACGACGTTCGGCGTATCGGCATTCCAGATCCATTTCGGCAGCAGCGACGTGATGACGCCGGGCGACGCCGTCGACGTACTCGTCGCGATGAACCCCGCCGCGCTCACCGTCGAGCTGCGCGATCTGAAAATCGGCGGCACGGTCATCGTCGACACCGCGGCATTCAACGAGCGCAATCTCAGCAAGGCGGCGTACGCGCGGAATCCGCTCGACGACGATTCCCTCGCCAAGTATCAGGTGCTCCGGTTCGACATCACCAAGCTCACCGCCGATGCCGTGAAGCCGCACGGGTTGTCGTCGCGCGAAGCGCATCTCTGCCGCAACATGTGGGCGCTGGGATTGCTCCTCTGGATGTACGGGCACGAGCGGACCGCGACGATCGAATGGCTGAACCGGAAGTTCGCCAAGAAGCCGGTGATCGCCGCCGCCAACATCGCCGCGCTGAACGCGGGCCACGCGTTCGGCGAGACGGCGGAGATGCCGGAGCATCTGGTTGGGTACGTCGTCCCCCGAGCCGTCACGCAGCCGGGACGCTACCGCACGGTCAGCGGGACCGAAGGCCTGGCGTGGGGACTCGTGGCCGGGTTGCGGGCCGCCGGCATCGAGAAGATGGTGTTCGCCGGTTATCCGATCACGCCGGCCTCGGCGTTGCTCCACGTGCTCGCGAATCTCCGCACCTATGGCGTCGTCACCTTCCAGGCCGAGGACGAGATCGCCGCGAGCGGCGCCGCGCTGGGCGCCGCGTATGCCGGCGCCCTCGGCGTGACGTCGAGCTCCGGACCAGGCATCGCGCTCAAGACCGAAATGCTGGGGTTGGCGATCGCGACGGAGCTGCCGCTCATCGTGATCGATTCGCAGCGCGCCGGCCCGTCCACCGGCATGCCCACCAAGGCGGAGCAGTCGGATCTGTTTCAGGCGGTGCATGGCCGCAACGCCGACGCGCCGCTCGCGGTGCTCGCGCCGACATCGACGGCCGATTGCTTCCATATCGCGATCGAGGCGGTGCGCCTGGCCACCAAGTACATGACGCCGGTGATCGTGCTGAGCGACGGCTACCTCGCGCACGCCGCCGAGCCCTGGCTCATTCCGCGCGAGGCCGAGCTGCCGCGTTTCCCCGTGTCGTATCGCACCGATCCGGAAGGATTCCATCCGTTCCTGCGGGACGCGGAGACGTTGGCGCGGCCGTGGGTGAAGCCCGGCACCCCGCAGCTCGAGCATCGCATCGGCGGGCTCGAGAAGGATTATGACTCGGGGCACATTTCGTACGATCCCGACAATCACGCCCGCATGACGAAGGCGCGCGCCGACAAGATCGCGGGGATCGCGCGCGACATTCCGTTGCAGGACGCCGCGCTCGGTGACGATCACGGCAAGCTCGCGGTGGTCGGATGGGGCTCGACGTTCGGCGCGATCCATCAGGCCGTGAAAATCGCGCGCAACGAGCAGCGCGACGTCTCGCACATTCACGTGCGCTACCTGAGCCCGTTCCCGCGCAATCTGGGCGACTTGCTCAAGCGGTTCGACCGCGTCCTCGTCCCGGAAATGAACAACGGCCAGCTCGTGAAGCTGCTGCGGGCGGAATACTTGGTTCCGGCGGAATCATTGGGCAAGGTTACCGGAAAGCCGTTCAGAGTGACTGAAGTCGTGCAGGCGATCCGTAAGGTTTTTGGAGGAAGGGAATGATGGCGTTAATCCGTGCCCTAAAGGGCCGGCTCGGCCACTACGCCCGTCCTGAAGGACGGAGTGAGCCCTTCAGGGCTCGTGTCTTGGCCGAGCCGGCGCTTCAGCGCACGGTCAAACCCGAACATCGGATCTTCTGGTTATGACAGTCACCACCATCACCGACGCGCAGCTCGCGCCCAAAGATTACGCCTCGGATCAGGAGGTCCGCTGGTGCCCGGGGTGCGGCGACTACGCGATTCTCAAGGCGGTGCAAAAGGTGTGCTCCGAGCTGGGGGTGCGGCGCGAGCAAACGGTGTTCGTCAGTGGCATCGGGTGCGCGGCGCGCTTTCCTTATTACATGTCGACGTACGGGTTCCACACCGTACACGGCCGCGCGCCGGCAATCGCGACCGGCATCAAGCTCGCCAACCCCGAGCTCGACGTGTGGGTGATGACGGGTGACGGTGACGGCCTGTCCATCGGCGGCAACCACATGCTGCACGTGCTGCGCCGCAACGTGAACCTGAACATCATCCTGTTCAACAACGAGATCTACGGCCTGACCAAGGGCCAGTACTCGCCTACGTCGCGCCGGGGCACCAAGTCACCGTCCACGCCGCAGGGCTCGATCGAGTATCCGGTGTCCGCCTGCGCATTCGCGCTCGGCGCCGGGGCGCGGTTCGTGGCCCGTTCGATCGACACCCTCCAGGCGCACCTGATCGCGACGCTGAAGCGGGCGCACGACCACGCCGGGGCGTCGTTCGTCGAAATCCTGCAGAATTGCGTCGTCTTCAACGACGCGGTGTTCGAGCACATCACCGGGAAGGAAGTCGCCCCGGACGCCCAGATCCTCGTCGAGCACGGCAAGCCCCTGCTGTTCGGCAAGAACAAGGAGAAGGCGCTGCGCCTCAAACCGGGCAAGCTGGAGCTCGAGGTCGTGGCGGCCGGACCCGATGCCCTCGTGCACGACGAAACCAACCGCCCCCTGGCGCAGCTCCTTGCCTCCCTGGAGCCCCCCTTCCCAGCGGCCATGGGCGTGCTCTATTGCAACCCAGCGACGCCGTACGAGCGGGAAGTCGTGGTGGAGCGGAGTGGCAGTCTGGACGCACTGCTGAACAGCGAACGCACCTGGGAGGTGGGAGGAGAGGGGGAGGTCCCATGACGGTGGTCAATCGCAGGCGGGGCGCGGAGCGGCGGATGAAGGAGGTCCCGGTAGACCTCGAGCGCCGCAACGGCCTCGATCGCCGGCTGATTGTCGAATCGGCGACGGCGCAGATCCACGCCGTCCTCGAGCTGCTGACACAACTCGCCGATCAAGGCGCGCTGCGCGACGATTCGCGCCGGTTGCTTGACACCTCGATGCTGCGGCTGCGGTACGCGCTGGAGCGCATGGAGCCCGAATAACCTGTAGCATCAGCGCCACAACAGCCGGCCCGCGAAACTGGGCCGGCTGTTGTGCTTTCAGACCTTACCTGGGCATGTGACTTGCTGACCCTCGGAGCACCGCTCTCTCCGAGGACCCATGAACAGATGGCTCATCGCAGCAGCCTCACTGGCTCTCGCCGCGTGCGAGCAGGGCAGCCAGGTGGCAGGACCGCGCCCGTCCACCCCGACCACCGACGTCGCCGGCAGCGATGCGGCGATCTACATCGTCAATTTCGACGAGACGCAGACGACCGAGGCCGCGGTGACGTCCGGGATTCTGAACGCCGGCGCCGGAGTCGTACAGTTTGACAACTTCTCGATGGTTGCGGCGCTCGCGACACCGGCGCAGCTGCTCACGATTTCCGCGCTGCCGGGCCTCGAGGGGATCTACGCGAACAAGCAGCTGGACTACTACCTGCTGCACGAGAGCGTACCGGCGATCCGCGCCGATGCGGTCCACGTCGCCGGCATCACCGGCAAGGGAATCGGCGTGGCGATTCTGGATAGCGGCATCGACGGCCTGTACAACCCCGACCTGGCGTACCCGCAGTACACGGTGCAGAACGTCAAAGTCCTCTACAATCAGAACGATCTCTTCACGTTCGGGAAAGACGCGCCCAAGCCGGTTCGCAAAGGCGCGACGCTGGTCGTCGAGAACCTCGCGAACTCCGAAACGTCCGTCGGACACGGCACGCACGTCGCCGGCATCGTGGCCGCGAGGGGCACCGCCTCGAACGGCTACTACGGCGGCGTGGCGCCGGGCGCCAGCCTGATCGGGATCGGGACGGGTGACGTCCTCTTCATCTTCTGGGCGCTCGCCGGCTTCGACTACATTCTCGATCACCAGCAGCAGTACAACATCAAGGTCGTGAATAACTCGTGGGGCACGAGCGGCGCGTTCGACCCCAAAGATCCGATCAACGAAGCCACCAACAAGGTGTCGGGTCGAGGCATCACCGTGGTCTTCGCGGCGGGCAACGATGGCCCCGGTCAGAATACGCTGAACCCGTACAGCGTGGCACCCTGGGTGATTGGCGTGGCGGCGGGGTGCAAGGTCGGCGTCACCGATCCGACCAATTCCGAAGCCCACTGCATGCTCGACGACGGGTCGAACCCGCTCGAGCCGACGAACAACGAGCCACGCGCTCACGTGCTCGCCGACTTCTCCTCGCGCGGAATTCCCGGCGATCCGCTGTACCACCCCGACATTACGGCACCGGGCGTGCACATCGTCTCGACGCGGGCCTCCACGGGCACCGTGCTCAATGGCGACGACGCAAATCACGACGTCCGGATTTGCCAGATCTCCACGTCGAACATGCCGTTCTACACGTGTGCCTCCGGGACCTCCATGGCGTCGCCGCACATCGCGGGAGTCGTCGCGCTGCTGCAGGAAGCGGCGGGCGGAAAACTCTCGCCGAGTCAGGTCCTCAACGCGCTCACGTCCACTGCCAAGCCGCTGCCGGGCTACGCGCAGTGGGAGGTGGGCGCGGGGTTTGTCGATGCGTACGCGGCGGTGATGAAAGTGAAAAAATGACGGTCTAGCGGAGGGCTTCGAGCCGCTCCCACACGTCGGGTCGGACGTTTCCTTTGATGTCCTCCCACAGCGCGCGCCAGCACCACTCCAACTCAGTCACGTTGGCGGTGTGGGCGCGCGCCTCCATTTGGTGGCGCGCCACCACGATCGCCAGCGCCTTCATCTCGTCGTCGCTCGGCTGCCCGACCGCGTGCAGCAACGCCTCGAGATAGGATCGACCGCCGTCTCCCGCCGCGAGCGCCAGCGCCCGCGCCGCTGCGTGCGATGTGTGCTGCGGGACGGCGAGTCCCAGCCGCGCATACGGAAGCGCCCAGTTGTCCGTTGCCCAAACGCCGTCTGGATTGTCGAGCCAGATCCAGGCGTGCACCACGGCGAGTCGCGGTCCCCCCGGTCCCCCCGGTCCCCCCGGTCCCCCCGGTCCCCCCGGTCCCCCCGGTCCCTCCGCTGTCGTCATCACGTGCGACGCCACGCCCGCGTGCGCGCGCAGGAAGCTTTCCTCTTCGACCGTGCCCTGATGGAAATGCCACGCGGCGGCGGGTACGGGGAGCGACGTCGGCACGGTGTCGCCCTTCACCAGGACGGCGTAGGCGACGCCCACCAGCGCGGTCGTGCCGTTGAGCTCGGCATACTCCAGCACCGGCGGCTGGGCAGGATCGGGCGTGGACCGCAGAATCAGCGCCGTGTGAATCCAGTGACGGCCCATGCCGGGAAAGTCCGGACCCACCGGACGGTATCCGGCCGCGCGCGCCGCTTCCGGACTGCGCAGCGCCTCCGTGCCGGCCCGGGCCCGCGCGACAAATGAGGCGAGGGCGGCGCTGTCACCGGGGGGGGGCACCTGAGCGCGCGTGACGGCAAACGGAATGACAAGAAGAAGGATCGCGAGTCTCATTGGACGACCTGGATCTCGCGTTGGCCGTACGCCGCGAGGAGCCGAGTGCGCAGCTCCGCCGTGAGACCGGCTGGGAAGCGGCTGAGAAGCCGCAGGCGCTCGCGGCTACGCTGTACGTCTCCGTTTTCACCGAGCAGCGCGCCGAGGTCGCCGAAACTCCCCAACCGGATGCTGTCCACCGGGACCATGACGATGCCGCCCGGATCGGCGCGCACGATGAGCGCGCTGTCCTGCACCGCCAGCAGCTCGCCCCGGACTCTGGTCTTCCGCAGATGAAGATCGGCGGCGATGCCTTCCGGCGAGTTCGCCGGCTCGAAGTTGCCGAGGCCCGGTCCGTGATAGCAGGCTGCCGCGAGGACCAGGGCGGCGCTCACGAGTATCGATCGAGACATGATCACCTCAACGCACCGGAATGCGGGTAGCCGCAAACAGCGTTTCGAGCGAGTCCTGCGACGTGCGCCAGCGGGCGAGCGCGCGAGCCAGCGCCGAGTCCGAGGGCGTAAATCCGCGATCGGCGTGCGGCGAGCGCAGCCAGTTGCGGCGCATCCACTCGATGTAATAGCCCTGCGACGCCAGGAAGAGGGTGCGCGTGCCGGCCTGGTTTACGCCGGTGGGACCGAAGACCGCAGTGAAGCGCTGACCGGGCGACGTCTGGAGGTAGCGGGCGTCGGCATCACGCATACTCGCGAGTGCCGTCGTATCGGACATGCCGACTCCATCCTCGACATCGGCCAGCCGCACCACGGCCGGCGTCACCCTGTGGAAGCGGCTGGCGATGGCGACGCGGTCGATGCGCCAGTTGTCCTTGGGAAAGCTCAGCCGGACGCGAACGCTGTCTCGTGTCAGCACCGGCACGATGACGGCCGCATCCTTCCAGGCGATCGGCCCCGTGTCTCTGAGATGCGCCACCAGGTGATAGGTCCGGCCATCGTCAACGGCGATGTTCATGCCCATGCGCTGCTGGTACCACTGGGCCACCGCGAGCGCCGGTCCCACCTGTTTCAGGTCCTGCGCCACCCAATCGAGTGAACGGGCACCGGGATCACCCAACATGACATCGTAGAGCAGCGTGGTATTCAGCAGGCTGTTCCGCACCCGCAACACGATGGCGACGCTGTCCGCTCCGGGCGGTGCCGGAATCGTGAGATCGATCCAATCTTCCAGGTCGCCGCCGTCTATCTGTCGCAGCGTTCGCGCATCCGTGCGGTACGAGTTGCCGTCGTGCGCGTTCAATACGTGGGTCACGTCGCTGCCGCGCCGATCCACGGCGTGCGGAAAGGACGTCTCCGGGCCGACGACGACGATCCGGTTCAGCTCGTCGACCAGGGCGTCTTCAGCGCTGTCGTGCCTCACCTCCAACAGCTCGAGGTGATTGATGTAGTGCGTCTCGAGCGCTTCGTTGCGCACCTCGAGCCGCAGCGTCCCGTCGGCGGCCTGGCTGATCCGCAGGCGATCGATGTCCCGGCTCTCGAAGATCGGCGCGATGCTGTAGGAGAATCCCTCAGCTTGCAGCTGTGCTGTTCCAGCGCTGTCGGTATAGAACGTTGGGCAAGAGCCGAAAATCGCGACCGCGGCGCCAGCGACGAGGAGAACTCCCCCGGCGGTGGCGGCCAGGGTAGCGAGCGTGGTCACGACACCGTTGCTCGTCTGCTCGAACACCTCCATGCCGACGATGCTGTCCAGCGGAATGGTGCGGACCGCGGCGGAGTCGCGCAGCGTCAAGTCGTAGCGGTATCCATTGCCCTGGACTGTCTGGCTGTCCACGACGACGCCGGCCCGGAAGACAACAGTGCTCCCGTCCAGGAGATGCGCCTTGACGGGCGTCACCACCGCAACCGGCGTGTGCGGATCGAGCGGGCGGGTGTTGACGCCCTGGAACACCTGCAGGCACGCCGAGGCAAAGAGCAGAAGCGGCAGCACAACGCGACGACCCATGAGAGGCTCCCGTGCGGACGCGTTCACGAAACGGTGCCACCATCAAGTGGGCGTCAAGGGGTTAATTTGGCGCCATGACCGACCGCCCCGCGCTGCTGCTCGACCTCGACGGCACGCTCACCGACAGCGTGTACCAGCACGCCCTGGCGTGGCACAAGGCGCTGGAGTTGAGTGGCATCAAGCTCTCGGTGTGGCGAATTCACCGGCGGATCGGCATGAGCGGTGGCCTGTTGGCGGAAAGCCTGGCGCGCGAGACCGGGCGCGAGCTGAGTGAGAAGGAAGCGGCGAAGATGAAAACGGCACACGCGCGTCTCTTCGCGGCGCAATTGCGGGACGTGCGCCCGCTCCCTGGGGCGAAGGAGCTCATCCGCCACCTCACCCGGGTGAAAGTGCCGTGGGCGGTCGCGACCAGCGGCGCCCTGGCGAGCGCGCGCCCGCTGCTCCAGCTCGTGGACCTTCCGGCCGGCGTTCCGGTGATCACCCGCGACGACGTCGAGCACGCGAAACCCAATCCCGATCTCTGGCTCGCGGCGGCGGCGCGGCTCGGCGTACCAAGCGAATCGGCGATCGCGATAGGCGACAGCGTGTGGGACCTGCTCGCGGCCCGCCGTGCCCGCGCGCTCGGCGTGGGGCTACTGACGGGCGGCTACGGCCAGGAAGAGCTGGAGCGCGCGGGCGCCTATCGGGTGTACGAAGACCCCGCGGATCTCCTGCTGCACATCGACGAGCTCGGCATCCGCGCCTAGCGATTCAACCAGTACGAAGCCTTGATGAGGAACGTGTTGGAGGGGTAGGCGTTGAAGAGCCGTTTGAAATCTCCCGTGATCCTCCGCGTGCCCATCGTGTCCTCGAAATCGGCGCGCCCTTGACTCCACACCGCATACAACGTCGACCCCGGCCGGTATTCCCACCGCACCACCAGGTTCGAGTTGAAGAACTTGCGATTGAAATCCTCCGGCCTGAAGCGGAGGTACGACTGATAGCGATCGCTGTAGCCGATCGCGCGCGGGGTATTGGACGGCTCACGCACGTTGTCGAACCGCGCCTTGCTGACGAACGGCTGCGCATACACCTGGACCGTCAGCGTGGGACTCGCGGTGTAATCGACCCGGAATTGCACCGAGACCGTCTGCTGATCCATGTGCGCAAACACGTAATGCGTGGTATTGGTCAGCGTGTCGAAGTAGGGGGAAAAGTCCTGTAGATCGTTGATATAGTGCGTGGCGCTGACACTTATCCCGCTCCGGAACTGTGAGGAAATCCGGAGGTCCAATTGGGGGTTCGCATTGAACTGCTGCGAATGTCCCTGATCGGCCTTGAAGTAGTTCATCCAAAGCGACGGGACGATGGCACGCCGCTGATCGTACTGAATACCCACCCACGGCCCGAAGTACTGGTCGCTCCGCACCGCCGGTCCGCCGCGCGCGCAACGGTCGCAAAAGACGTCACCGAGGTTCCCTAGCGTGCCGCCGAAGTGGATCCACCACTGATTCTTGAGCTGCGCGTGGAGGTTCGTATTGGCGGCCCGGTCCGTGGGGAGGCCCTCCGTCGTCCAGTATTGCCACCAGTTGAAATTCCAAAACATCTGCTGGAACACGAAGGCCGGCTTCTGCCAGTTCAGCGACGCCCAGTTACTCCACGACTGTTGATCGGCCCGGAACAGGATGCCGAGGTCATTGATCTCGAACCCCGGCGAGCGGCGCAGATAGCTGGTCTGGAAGTGGATGAAGCCATTCAACCGCGTGAACAGCAGCTCCTCGGCGTCGCCGGAGAGCGACGTGCGATTGGGATCGAAGGTCACCTGGTCGTCGGGCCGCTGATAGTTGTGGGTCTGGTTCTGCTGGGTGAGCGCGATCGCGGCGGGGCTGCCGCTCACGCTGCTGACGTCGAACGAGCCAGAGAGCTCATAGCGGCCCTTGCTGAAGCGGTGCCGGAAATCGACTGCGCCGACATAGGCGCGATCGCGCAGATACGCCTCTGACCACTGGTCGAGATTCCGGTTGACCGCGGTGCCCAGGAAACCGATGCCGCTTTGGCCGTTGCGGTAGTCCTGCTGCGCACGCAGCACGGCGTAGTTCGTGAATGGCTCGATGGTGCGGTCGGCGGACCCGTGCTCCCGTTGGGTCACCGCGTCCACCGCGCCGATCGTGAGCCCACCGGGCAGCCGGCCCGTCACCTTGGCGGCGCCCAGGATTCGGCTGGCCGTCGGTGACGACGCGTCGCCGTAGGCCCAGCCGAGCTGCGGCTCGCGGCCGATGCGGCGCGAATAGAACAGCCCTTCACCGTTGCAGTTCACGATGCTGCAGTTGACGCCGAACTGGAAAATGCCGGTCCCTTCGATGAAAAACGGGCGGCGCTCCTGGAAGAAGGTCTCGAACGCGGTGAGGTTCACCACCGCCGGGTCGGCCTCCACCTGGCCAAAGTCCGGATTCACCGTTGCGTCGACGGTGATGTTCGACGTGATCCCGTATTTGACGTCGGCGCCGACCGTATACTGCTGATCGCGTTCGAAGGCGGGCCGCGGAACATTCTTGATGACCGCGTAGGGCGCCAACTCCAGGCGGCGCGGCGCGGCGAGGCCATCCAGTCCCACGACGTCGCCCAGCTGCGAGACGACGCCGCGCCGCGATACGCGGTACAGCGGCCAACCCACACGTTCCAAGTTGTGCCGGTCGATGTCGCGCCAGATCGCAAACCCGAAGGTGTTCGTCGGTGCGTGCGCATAGCGCAGCTGTGACAGCGGGATCCGGAATTCCGCGGTCCAACCGAGCGAGTCCACTTGCGTCGCGACTTCCCACACGCCGTCCCACGCATCGTCTTCTTGCGCGTCGTCACCGTACATCGCGTAGTCGCGCTTCACACCACCCGGGCTCACGGCGAATTCGAAGCCGGAGCGCCGGTCGTGGTATGAATCGATCATGATCTTGATTTGGTCGCAGCAGATGCGGACGTCACGGCGGGCCAGGAGCTTGGAGATGCTGTCGGGATGCGGGTCGAAGGCCCGGACG
>DASPXJ010000008.1:0-5044 GCA_035637355.1 Gemmatimonadales bacterium | reverse complement strand
TCGGCCTCGTTGGCGAGCGTCACGCCGGCATGCACGCGGTTGAGCTTCGCATCGAGCAGGACCTGGTACTCCTGGGCAATCTCGCCCAGCAGGCCCTGGCGACCCCGTCGCACGACCGCCTGGAGAAAGCGCACGAACTCGGGTGGGGCTTCGCCTTTCAGCGCACGCTCCAGGATCAGGGCTTTGGCGGCCTTCGACACGCGCGGTGATTCCAGCGCCGTGGCGATCCGCTCGTCGGCCTGCACTGCGCCCGCGACCGCGTCGAGCAGCGGGCCGAACTCGTGCCCCGCGGCGAACAGCGCCTCCGCGTAGTTGCGCGCGACAGTGACGCTCTTCACCGCTGTTTCTCCGCCTTGCCGAGGCTCTCGAGGAACTCCGTCACGAGCTTGCGGTTCGCCTCAGTGTCGAGATTCGCCTCGATGACCCGCGACGCGGCCGCGATCGACAGATCTACCGCCTCGCGCCGCAGCGCCAGGATCGCTTTCTCCTTCTCGGCGTCGATGTCCTTGCGCGCCCGGCTCAGCAGCGCGTCGTACTCCTCGCGCGCCTTGGCCAGCAGCGTCTCACGCTCCTTCTGCGACACCGCTTTCGCTTTGGCGAGAATGTCCTGCGCCTCGTTGCGCGCCGCCGCGATTTGCTTCTTGTGCTCCTCGAGCAGCCGCTGCGCCTCGGCGTTCGCCTTTTCGGCGTCGTCGAGCTGCTTCTGGATGCGGCGCTCGCGCTCCTCCACCATCCGCAACAGCGCGGGATAGCCGAGCCGGTAGAGGACCGCGAGTAGGATGACGAAGATGACGACGGTCCAGATGATCACCCCGCCGTTGATGTCGAACGGCGAGGCTACGCGCTCCGCTTCGTGCTGGATAAATGACAGTAACAAAGTCATTTGATCAGCTTGAACAGCAGCGCGAACACCAGCGCCGCGAGCGTCGCGCCTTCGATGAGCGCCGCCGTCAGAATCATCGCGCCGCGGATGTCGGCCGATGCTTCGGGCTGCCGGGCGATCGCCTCGACCGCCTGGCCGCCGATGCGACCGATGCCGATCCCGGCGCCGATGAGGGCGAGTCCCATCCCGATGCCGGCGCCGAGCAGCGCGTTGTTATTCAGCGCGGCGGCGGCGGACGGTTCCTGGAGCAGCATGAGGAGCATGTGCATGGTGTTCCCTCTAGTGTTCGTGTTGCATGAGTCCGATGAAGACGGACGTGAGGAGCGCAAAGATATAGGCCTGCAGGAACGCGACCAGCAGCTCGAGGCACATCATGAACAGCACGAACGCGACCGTGCCGCCGGCGATGAACCAGTTCGCAAACAGGAAGATGAGACCGAGCAGCGAGAGGATCACGAAGTGCCCGGCCGTCATGTTGGCGAACAGCCGCAGACAGAGCGCGAACGGTTTCACCACCTTCCCGATCAATTCGACCGGCGTCATGATCACCGCCATGATGACGGCACCGACACCGGTCATCCCGGCCGGCACCATCACGATCGTCTTCAGATAGCCCTTCGGACCGAGTGCGCGGAAGCCGGAAATCTCGATGACCAGGAAGGCGATCAGCGCCAGCCCGCCCGTGACCGCGAGGTTGCCGGTCGGCGTCGCGCCCCAGGGAAACAGGCCCAGCAAGTTGCAGTACAGGATGAAGAAGAAGAGGGTCTCGATCAGGGGGACGAACTTCTCACCGCCGTGGCCGATGCTCGCGATGGCCACGTCGTCCCGCACGAACAGCACCATCGCCTCGACCGCCGCGCCGAACCCGCTCGGGCCCTTCCCTTCACGGTGGCGCTTCGCCACCTGCCGCCCCGCGTACCAGATCGTCAGGAACACGAGGAACGCGGCGAAGATCATGAAGACGACGTGCTTCGTGGGCGAGACGTCGATGTGCGTGCCCGGAATGAACCAGGGACCGGGAAGCGGGATTTCCTTCCCGAACGGCAGCTCGAGCACGTGGCTGTCCGCCGTGTGCTCGAGGATCACCTTGCCGATGTCGGGCGCTTGCATCATCGCAGAAACCTCGTCTCCAGGAACAGGAGCGGCAACAGCACACCGAGATACCCAAGACCGGCGGGCAACGGCGGGATCGAGGCGCGGTGGGTGACCGACCACACCAGGAGCACGCCGAGCGCCAGAAACCGGATCCCCATGCCGCCGAGCCAGCGGGCCATGAACTCGGGGTTGGGCGCGCGCATCTTCGGCCGCAGCAACGTCACCGCCCACAGCTGCGCCAGCACCGCCACGCCCCCACCGATCATTGCCGGCCTGCCACCAAGCGCGCCGGCCACCACGACCAGGACAACGCCGACCGCGACGAGGATTCCGATTGCTTTCACGTCGCTCCCTTACCGTCCCTTACCGTCGGTGTATCTACCGTCCCTTACCGTCGATGTCTTTCTTCACGCGGTAGTAGATGCTCATGAACCCCGCGAACCCGCCCACGAACGCACCGATGATCGCGAACAGCGGCCGCGTATGAACCCACCCATCCAGAAACCACCCCCCGGCGCCGAACAAGAGGATGGCGATCGCGAAGTTGAGCGACATGCCGAAGTACTCGTAGCCAGAGCCTTCGTTTTTTTGTGCGGGAGTCATGTTGCGCCCGGAAACCTAGGCGCTTGTGAAATTTTTCGCAAGCAAATCGCCAGCCATGCAACGCTATGTGGCGTTTGAGGGTAGGGACTGATTACCTTCGCTGCAATGGCGTCAAACCCTTCCCCCGTCCCCCGTCCCTCTTCCCCGGTCTCCGGCGACGTCGAATTACTCGAGCGCCTCGCCGGCGCGCGCCGTGACCTGCTCGAGCAAGTCGGGCAGCGCATCGTGGGGCAGCGCGACGTGTTGGATGGGATCCTCACCGCGATCTTCTCCGGCGGTCACGCGCTCCTCGTCGGCGTGCCGGGACTCGCCAAAACGCTGATGGTGCAGACGCTGGCGGAGACGCTCGACCTCGGCTTCACGCGCATCCAGTTCACCCCCGACCTCATGCCGTCCGACATCACCGGCACCGAGATCATCGAGGAGGACCTCAACACCGGCAAGCGCGGCTTTCGCTTCGTGCGCGGGCCGGTATTCGCCAACATCGTGCTGGCCGACGAGGTGAACCGCACGCCCCCCAAGACGCAGGCGGCGCTGCTCCAGGCAATGCAGGAACATCAGGTGAGCGCGGCGGGGCAGACCCATCACTTGCCCTCACCCTTCTTTGTGCTCGCCACCCAGAATCCGATCGAGCAGGAGGGGACCTATCCGCTCCCCGAAGCGCAATTGGATCGCTTCATGTTCGAGCTGCGGGTGGACTATCCGTCGCAGGAGGAGGAAGAGGCGATCGTGGCGGCGACGACGGGCGACGACACCGCCGACGTGCGGTCCGTCCTCACCGCCGACGACGTGCTCGCGATGCAGCACCTGGTGCGGCGCATTCCGGTGTCGCAGGCGCTGGTGAAGGCGGCGGTGACGCTGGTCCGGATGACTAGGCCGCCCGAAGCAGACGCTCTCCCCTTCATTAAAGAGTACATCTCCTGGGGCGCGGGCCCCCGGGCGTCGCAGTACCTCGTGCTCGGCGCAAAAGCCCGGGCTGCGCTGGACGGCCGGCCGATGGCGGACGAGGACGACCTCCGCGCAGTCGCGCCGACGGTGCTCACGCACCGCATCGTGATCAATTTTGCGGCGGAGGCGGCGGGAAGGACCGCCGCCGACATCATCGCCCAGCTCCTGAAAGAGGCGCGCTGGCAGCCGAAGTAGCGCGAGCCACCGCGAAGCTACCTCACGCGCCGATACACCTGCTCCCCGTCGACCACGCGCACCTCTCCCACCGTTCCATCAGGATCGATCGCAAAGGCCACGTAGTCCGGCTGCAGGAACTGGTCGCGCCACGTGACGCGGAAGACGTCGTACTGCCAGTGCTCCATCTGGCCGTTCAACTGGCCCACCTGGAGCGTCAGCCCCCCCCCCCGCCCCCAGCCCCCCGCCGCCCATGCGGACCGTCGCCGTGCCGTACAGGCTGTCGGCGTACGTCCCGACGTAGCGATCGAGCGGCAGCGTGGGATGCGTATTCGGGACACGCTTGCTCTCGTTCGCCCGCTGGACCGCCGCCGTGCTGTCGGCTAAGCGCTTGTACATGGCGCGCATCTCGACGCTCCAGTCGTGCGCCCCAGGCCCGATGAAGCGGTCGAACACGGTGTACATCAGCGCGTGGCGCAGCTCGGAGTGATCGAGGTTCGTGAAGATCGCGACGCCGACGCGCCGGTCGGGGAGCAGGCCTACGATGGCCGAGCGGCCTTCGATGGAGCCGGTGTGCATGGCGACGAATTCGCCGCGATAGTCCTGGAGGATCCATCCCAGCCCGTACGCCTGGAAATGCGGATGCACGAGCGACGCGGTCGGAAAGAAGGGTCGAGCCAGGGTCTGCTGCGGCTTGAACAGCTCGGCGAAGTTCTGGGGACTGACGAGCCGCCGGCCGGCCACGCTGCCCGAATCGAGCAGGAAGCGCAGCCATTTGGCCATGTCGGTCGCGGTCGTGAACGCCGAGCCCGCGGGCGCGATGCCGTCGATGCCGTTGAGCGGCGCCGGCAGGACACGAACGGTATCGCGCACGATGCCGTGTGGCGACGACAGATCGGTGACACCGGCCGCCTGCAGCTCGCTCGCATCGGCGTAGCTCTCCGTCATGCCGAGCGGCGCGTAAATACGGGCGTGCAGCAGGGCCTGCCAGGTCGTCCCAGCGGCGTGCGCAGCGACGTCCCCCGCGAGGGAGTAGGTGACGTTGTTGTACTGGAACTTGGACCGGAAGCTCGTGGTGGCGGGGACGAGGCGCAGGCGGTGCACGATCGTGGCGAAATCGAGTCCGCTATTGCTCCACAGATAGTCCGGATCACCGAAGCCGACGCGGTGGGTAAGCAGGTCGCGCACGGTCAGCTCGCGCGTCACGTAGGGGTCGGCGAGTTGCAGCTGCGGCAGGTATTTCTGCACCGGATCGTCGAACGCCAGCCGGCCGCTGTCGGCGAGCATGGCGACGAGCATGGCGGTGAACGCCTTGGTGGTGGACATGTTGCCGAACCGCGT
>DASPXJ010000007.1:0-5319 GCA_035637355.1 Gemmatimonadales bacterium | reverse complement strand
TCGTCCGCGGGATCGAATGCGTAGTCGCCGGCATCACGCTTCAGATCCTCGGGCAGTGTGGGTTTGGGAATAGCGGCGGGCACTGATTGCCGCGCCCCGATGACAGTGATCGATGCGACGGAGTCGCGCCGCCAGTCGATCCGCAAGGCAATCTCACGGCGGTACAACATGCGGTCGCGGCGTAGCGCGCGGATGCCCACGCCAATGCGCTCACGCACCGTCGTGCGATAGGCGGTGATGGAGCGGTCGATGGTTTCACGCCGCGACCGGGCCGCCGCGACGAGGCGGCGCGCATCGGCATCGAGATACGCGCTGCTGTCGCCGGACGGTGACTGCACCGCGAGGACGGCGGTCACGAGGATTACGAAGGGCACGTAGGGCTCTGTACGAAACCAGGTGAAGGATAAGATTCAGGAATGATCCACACCTATTGGCAGGCGAGCCGCGCTCCCCGCTACAGCCTGCTGTTCGCCTTGCCGCTGCTGATCATCTATCAGGTGCTCGCGGCGATCGTCCCGGCGGGGCCTGGCGGTCTGGGGATCCGCAACGGCGCGGACGTGCTGCTGGAAGCGGTGTTCACCTGGCTGGCCGGCGTCTGGGGGCCCCGGCTGTTCATGCTTTGTCTCATCGGCGCCGGCGCCTGGCTGATCGCCAAGGACATACGCGCCAATCGCGGCAATCTGAAGCCCGGTTTCCTGCCTGGAATGCTGCTCGAGTCGGTCTGCCTGTCCCTCGTCTTCGGGATCGTGGTGGGAGGCCTCACCGCGGCGTTACTGGGCGCGCCACCGCCGCCCCTGAGCCTCGGCCTGAGCGGCCAACAGCTGGGCCGCTGGACGTTGCTGATGCTGTCCATCGGCGCCGGAATCTACGAAGAGCTGCTGTTTCGCGTCGTGTTGGTCGGCCTGATTGCCTGGGGCGCCGCCAAGCTGCTCGGCTGGCGGCCCCTCGTCTCGGGGCTGGCGGCTACCGTGCTCGGCGCGTTGATCTTCTCCGCTTTCCACTATATCGGCCCGTATGGCGATCGCCTCGACGTCTATTCCTTTGTATTCCGCACCATCGCCGGACTCTTCTTCAGCGGTCTCTATCTGCTGCGGGGATTCGGCATAACTGCATGGACCCACGCACTCTACGACGTTTTCCTGTTGCTGCGTTAGTGAGTTTTGTATCTTAGGGGCGCCATGAGACCCCATGCCTTACGAATCGGCGCCCTTCTCCTGATCGCCCTGGTGAATGCTTGCGGAAAGAAATCGAGCAAGCGGGCTGAGATCGTCGAGTGCAGCTCGATCTCGCTCGACGCGAAGGGGACGACGCAGTGCCTCGTGGGCCTGTATCACTGGAACGTCGCCGACGCGCAGCGGGCGGCGACGGATCGAGCCCGCGAGCTCGATTCGATCAAGACCTGGCAAATGGATTCGGTTTGGGCGCTCGGCTCGGCGAAACACAAGCGGGATCTGCAAAGCTGCGCCAAGAGCGACGATCAACTCAAGAACTGCCTGCTCGTCGCCGGGTGGCCTCCGTCCCGCGTGCAGACGGCGCAGGATTCGATCTGGAATCACGATCTCGCGAGCCACCGCCGCGAGCTGCAAGCGTGCGCCGCCAAGCGCGACATGAACCTCTCGTCCTGTCTCACGCTCTACTACAAATGGGATTCCGACCGGGCTATCGCGACGGCAGATTCTGTCGCGCGCGTCCGCCTGGGCGGGACGCCGCAGCGCCGCAGTCGCTAGGGCTGACTGAGAATCCTGAAAACCGCGCCCTCTCCCTGATCTGAAGCGACGTACAGCGAGCCGTCGGGGCCCACCGCCACTCCCGTCGGGCGGTAGCGAGCGCCATTAGGACTGACGACGGGGCCCGCAAATCCATCGGCGAACACCTCCGGCGCGCCAGTCGCGATGCCGCGCGCAAACGGCACGAACATCACTTTGTATCCCCCTTCCGGCAACGGGCCGCGGTTCCAGGAGCCGTGGAATGCGATGAACAGCCCGCCACGGTACTTGATCGGGAAGTGCCGGCTGTTGTAAAAGGTCATGCCGTCGGGCGCCCAATGCCCGGGGAACGCGACAACGGGCCGGGGCACCGACTCGCAGCGGCCTACCGTTTTGCCGTCTCCTCCGTACTCGGGCTGCAGCACTTGTTGTCTGCGCCGCCAGTCGTAGTAACAGTACGGCCAACCATAATCGCCGCCTGCCTCGAGCCGGAACACCTCTTCCGCCGGCAGCTCGGCGCTCTGTGCGTCGTTATAGAGCTTCGGCCAGTTGGCGGCGAGTTGATCGCGCCCGTGTTGCGCGGCGAAGACTGCTCCGGTGCCCGGATCTACGGCCAGCGCGACGGCGTTCCGAATGCCCGTCACAAACCGCTGGCCGTCCAACTGTGTCTGGTTGCCGTGGCGAGGGTCGAAACGCCAGATACCACCGGCGACGTCGAGCAACGGGCAGGGATCCTGGCCCGGCGACTCCGGCATGCGATCGTGCACCTGGCAGGAGTTGGAGGGCGCACCGACGTTGACGTACAGCTGGCCGTCGGAGCCAACGACAATGCTCTTGGCGGGGTGCTGCCGGCCCAGCGTGAGACCGCTCACGACCGTATCAGGTCCGCCGGCTACCGCCCCTGATGGCGGCTCGAGCTGACCGATATTCCAATGCCACCGCACGATCGCGTTGTTGGTGGCGAAGTAGAGATACTCTCCCGCAAACGCGATTCCCGTCCCCGCTCCAACCCCGAACGAGCGCACGATATCGGCTTTGCCATCGCCGGTCGTGTCCCGCAGCAGCCGAATACCGCCGCGCGAGCCGGCGATCGCGACCAGTACATCGCCGTTCTCGAGCACCACCAGGTGCCGTGCCGGTCCGATCGACTCGGCGACGAGGAGGGCGCAGAAACCGGGCTGCAGCGTAAGCCCCGCGTTATCGGGGGCACAAACCGGTCTGGTATTCTGCGCGGCGAGCGGTGCTCCGACGAGGAGCGCGAGAACTGCCAGCGAAACAGTGCGTATCATGGACGCGGAATTTATGAGCTTTCGCGCTTCACACCAGTTTGAGGCTCTCCCTCGACCTGAAACCGAGAAGTGATCGAGAGATTCCGGCCGCAGATGCGCCGTTACTACTACGATCCGACCAAGTACCGAACGTATCTCGAGCAGCTCGGCATTACGTATCCCACCGAGCGCGCGGCGGACGGGAGTTGTGCTGGGGCGGCGACACCGTGAGGGGGTGGCCCGGCCTCCCGGGTTTCGCGAACTCGGGCATTTCACTATAGTGACGTATGGTCCTCTTGCCTTGCGAGAAGGCGTAACGGCTCCGCGTCGAAGCACGCCAACCGGCTCGGATCGGACCCTGCTGCTCGAGTGCCGGCTCGAGCAGCTGCGCGGCGCGCTCGACGAGGCGCGCGCCGAAGCCGATCAGGCCCGCATCCGGCTCGCCGAGGCTGCGGCCCGTGAGGCCGGTGAAACCCAGCGCCTGAGCGTGCTCCAAGACGAGGTCGCCCGCGCCCGTGCGGAAGTCGCCGCGCTGCACCGGCGACTGGAACACTCCGAGGCGCTGCGCGCCAAGTCACAGGGACATCTCTTCGAGTCGGAAGGTCGCGACGACGCGCAGGAGCTGGTACGCCTGCGGCGGGAAGTGGCTGCGTCCCAGGAGCGCATCGCCGCCAGCGAACAGACAGCCTCGCAGCTGCGCGCTCGCGTGGACGAGCTGGTGGCATCCCGCGAGACCTTGCTCACGCGGGTGGTCGAGTGGCAACGCGCCGTGCGCCACGGCGACACCGAAGCCGTCGACCTTGCCGAGTTCATCGCCAGCCTGCGCCGCGCGGTCCTCGATCTCGAACGAGACAACGCCCTGGGAGAGCGCCGCGAGGCCGCCCTGCGCGAGCAGCTCGAGCAGGCGATAGCGCCATCGGCGGTGCCCCCTCCCCCGTCCCCCGTCCCCCCTCCCCCTTCTCCTGCGGACGATCTGGTCGCGGCACTGGCGGCCGCGCAGAACCCACAGGACCAGGTGGAGCTGCTCCTGCGGCTCGGCCGTCGTGCCGGGGGGGGGGACGACGCGTTTTATGCCGTGCGGCCCTGGGCCACCGCCGAAGATCCGAACGTTCGCGCCGCGGCCTACCAGTCGCTCGGCCGCCTGCTGGAACGGGACCCGGCGCGGCTCGAGCCCCACGTCCGCTGGGGGATCGCCGACGCCAACCCGCACGTGCGGCGGCGCGTCGTGCTCGCCGCGGCAGCGGCGCGCGGGCTCGCGCTGCGGCCGCTGCTGGAGCCCCTTACTGGCGATCCCGACCCCCAGGTGCGCCGCATCGTGCATCGGATCCTTCGCGCCACCTCCCAGGACCCTCAACGCACGGAAGCCGGCATCGTGCAGCGAGCTTCATAGTGGAGATCCGTTACAAGCGAAGCCACTTCGCCAAGCTCCTGGGCTTCACGGACCAGCAACTGTCCGCCGCGGACAAACTGCCGGAGTTGAAGGCACTCGGCGGCGGACCCGCTTCGTACCAGCCGCGACACCTGTCGGCGTACCGCAGGGTGCTGGACCGCCACCCTCGCCGGGAACCGTCGCGCCGCCAGCTCTTCCTCAACTTCAAGGGTGGCACCGGCAAGACCAGCCTCTCGGTGGCGTACGCCTACCGGCTCGCGGAGCTGGGCCACCGGGTCCTGCTGATCGACCTCGATTCACAGGGGCACGCGACCCAGCACCTGGGCCTCGCTGCCGAGAGCCTCGAGCGCACGGTCTTCGAGATCCTGGTCAAGGGAGTACCGATCGAAGACGTGATCGTGCCGCACGCGCTCGCCGAGTTCGATGTGCTCCCGGCCAACCTGCGGATGACGACCATCGACATCTCGCTCATGCCGATGGCCGGGCGCGAGTACAAGCTCCAGCGGGCCCTTGCCGGGGTGTTGGACCGCTACGAGTTCATTGTCATGGACGCCCCGCCATCTTTTGGGCTGCTGAACCTCAACGCGCTGATGGCGTCCGACGACCTGCTCGTGCCGGTGCTCCCGGATTTCCTGTCGTTTCACGGTCTCAAATTGCTGTTCGAGACGCTGAGCCAGCTCGAGGACGACCTGAACCACCGGCTGCAGCGGATCCGGATCGTCATCAATCAGTACAACCCCACGACCCGGATCGCACGCGAGGCCAAAGACGCGCTGGAGTCGCACTATCGCGAGTTTCTGGCGGACACGATCGTGCGGCAGTGTACGCAGTTCGCAGGGGCATCGAGCGACGGCCTGCCCATCAATGCCTACGCCCCATCGTCCAAGGGAGCCAGGGACATCGACGCCCTTATCACCGAGATGATCAGCGCGCGCGTCGAGCGCGCGATGGAGAG
>DASPXJ010000006.1:0-51336 GCA_035637355.1 Gemmatimonadales bacterium | reverse complement strand
GATGAGGGCTGCTTCTGCTGGGATATTGCATTTAGGCTGACCAGCCTATTTGCTTCCCTGAGGTCGATGAGTGGTGTTTCGTAGTGACAGGAGTGAGGTCAGCTTGATTTATACAGGTCAGCCTAATTCTCGTTAGGCGGCCCCTCGGTTCAACCATGTGAAACACTCACTCGGATCGTCGTCCTTGCGGCATGCTTGTGTGAGTGGGCCGCCTCACACCCGCCCGACGCCGGGACCCGTGATCGATGGTAGAATTGCGTTTGTGAACCTTCTAGCCTGGCGCCGCGACGAGGCGCACTCCGTTCTATCGACCGATGAGTGATCCCGGCCTCTCGCATGTGCGCGAGCTGTTGGTTCGACTTCGATCAACGTTGGACGACCACGGTGACGGCTATGGGTCGGGCGCCGTCACAAGAGTCCTCGCAGGTTCGACCGATGATCTGCGCGCGTTTTTGACGTCAAACGAACTGTGGGGTGGTGCTGGATCGATCGCAGACCAAGCCGGAATCACAGGTGGGCCGACTGATGGTCGGAGGGCGATTGAGGCTGCACTCGTGAATCTTGGCGAAGTCCAGATCACGCTGGGGCTGCTAAACGAGCGAACGAAGACGTGGGTCGAAGCATTCAAGCACTGGCAGCGTGATGGCTTGTGAGCGCTCACCGATCGGTTCGTGCAGCGGGCCGCCTAACAAGCGCTTGAAGCTGGCGGCGCGCGTAGATTAGGGAATGAATCCTTTTCAGCGCGCCGCAGCTTAAGCGCGATCCGTTAGACGGCGCGAATCATCGTTCCGCTTGCATCGAGAGTCTCCGTGCAATCACAACCAGGCAACTTTGCGCGTAGGCGGTGCCTCGAGGGTGAGTGAATCGGTCATCAGCGTATCGGAGCTGACGCGCCGCTTCGGCGCCACGACGGCCCTGGACTCGGTGAGCGTGTCCCTCCCGCGCGGGGCGGTCTACGGCCTCGTTGGCGCAAACGGAGCGGGGAAGACGACGCTCATCCGGCACATTCTGGGTCTGCTACGGGCGGAAAGCGGCTCGGTGCGCGTCTTCGGCCTCGATCCCGTCGCCGACCCGGTCGCCGTCCTGTCGCGGATTGGCTATCTGTCCGAGGAAAACGACCTCCCCGGCTGGATGCGAGTCGACGAGCTGATTCGTTACACGAGTGCCTTCTATCCGAAGTGGGATGACGCCTACGCGGAGGAACTGCGGCGGGCGTTTGCGCTCGATCCCGCGGCGAAGATCAAGGATCTCTCCCGGGGGCAGAGGGCGCGCGCGGGACTGCTCATCGCCCTGGCGCACCGGCCCGAGCTGCTGGTCCTGGATGAACCGTCGTCCGGCCTCGACCCCATCGTGCGCCGCGACATCCTCGGCGCCGTCATTCGCACGATTGCCGATGAAGGCCGCACAGTGCTCTTCTCGTCGCATCTGCTGGACGAAGTGGAAGAGGTCGCCGATCACGTCACGATGATCGACCACGGCCGGATCGTGCTGAGCGCCCCGCTGGATGCCATCAAGGAATCGCATCGCTCTCTCAATGAGGCGTTCATCGCCCATGTCGGGAGCGCGGCGACGCCGGCCGCCGAGGCGTAGATCGTGCGGTCTCCCGCTCTCGCAATCGGCTGGGAGTTTCGTCGGCGGCATCGCTGGGGACTGATCGCCGTGGCCGGTTACCTGTTCGTCGTGGCGATGATCAGGTTCCTGATCCTGGAGCCGGGTGAGCCCGTCCTGGTGGATAGCGGCCGTTTTGCCGCGCTGGTGTCCGTGCCGCTGACGGCGACGTTCGTGTATCTGCTGGCCGTCTTCAGCTTCGGTTTTGCCGGTGACCTGGCCGCGCGCCATTCGATGTATCCCGCCCGAATGTTCACCCTGCCCGTGACGAACGCCGCGCTGGTTGGCTGGCCGATGCTCTATGGCACCGCGGCCGTGGCGATCCTGTGGCTGGCCGCGAGGCTTTTCGCCGTGTGGCCGTCGGGGATCGAAATCCCATTGATCTGGCCGGCGCTACTGGCCGCGGCCCTTCTCGCGTGGACGCAGGCGCTGACGTGGATGCCGTATGGCTTGCCGGGGATTCGCTTGATCGTCGCGGTGCTCTGCTTGGCCGCGCTGGATACCGTCGTCCTGGTGGCAATTCATTTCAAGGCCGGCGAGCCCACGATGGTGGCCATCCTGGGGCCGCAGGTTCCCCTCGCATATCTCGTCGCGCGCTTCGCCGTTGCCCGGGCTCGCCGCGGCGAGGTGCCCGATTGGCGGGGCATGTTCTCCCGGCCGGCGAGCAACGCCGTTCTGACTCGCGGGCGAGACCATTTTCCTTCGCCCGCCCGCGCTCAAGCGTGGTTCGAGTGGCGGCGGCATGGCCGGTCGCTGCCAGCGCTCGTGGGTCTCCTGCTGCCGTTCGAGCTGGCGTTGCTCTGGCTCGCCAAGGACGCGCCGGCTTTCGTCTTCGAAATCCTGTTTCTCGCAACTGTAACGCCGCCGTTCATGGCCGCCTTCACGGCGTGGACCGTGAGCCAGCCCAATCCCCAGGCGCGCGATTCCTACGGCGTGCCGCCGTTCATCGCGACGCGGCCGTTGACCAGCGCCGAGCTCGTCGCCGCCAAGCTGAAGATGGCGATGTGGAGCACGCTGGCCGCGTGGCTGGTGGTGCTCGTCGCCATGCCGCTCGCGCTCGAGTGGTCGGGCACCTGGTCCGTGGTGACGGAACGGGCGCGGCGCATGAACGACGCCATCGGGACGCCCCGCGCGGCGACAGTCGTGCTGCTCATCCTGGCGGGGTTCATCGTCGCGACCTGGAAGCAGCTGGTGCAGAGTTTGCACATCGGCCTGACCGGCCGTGAATGGATCGTCAAGGGGAGCGTGTTGCTCACGCTGACGTTCCTCATCCTGCTCGGACCGATCGTGGAGTGGATCATCGACACCCCAAGCGTGCAGCGCGCGTTATGGAACGCGCTGCCCCTGATCCTGGCCGGTCTGGTGGGCCTGAAGGTGTCCGCTGCCGCCTGGATCGCGACGCGCCTCGATCGCGGCCGGCTGCTGGGCGACCGCGCGCTCGTCCTCGGCGCGGCCTGCTGGGTCCTCGCCGTACTCGCGCTCTACGGGGTGCTCGTGTGGTTTTTCTCCACGCCCTTCGTCGCGCACTACCTGCTCGCGCTCATCGCGATCCTGGCGGTCCCCCTCGCGCGAATCTCGGCGGCGCCGCTGGCGCTCGCGTGGAACCGGCATCGGTGACCGCACCAACCATCGTGCCGAAGGGAAAGCGCGCCATCGGCGCGGTGCTGGCGCTGTTGGGCCTGCCCGTGCTGCTGGTGCTGGTCGCGGCGGTGTCGTTCCGCGTGGTGAACCGGCCCAACGGTTCGTTCATGTCCTCCGGGCGGAAGCGCGAATACGTACTCTACGTGCCGAGGAGCTACGATCGCGCGAAGCCAACACCGCTGGTCATCAGCCTGCACGGTGCGGGCTTGTGGGGGGCCGCCCAGAAGGAAACGAGCCAGTGGAACCGCGTGGCGGACGAGCACGGCTTCATCGTCGTGTACCCGTCGGGAGAGGGCGGCGGCGGACCACGGGTCTGGCACGAGGGCGGCGGAGCCGAACCGTCGCGTGATGTCCGATTCATCTCCGAGCTGATCGACACGCTGGAGCTGCGGTACAATATCGATCCGCGGATGATCTACGCAAACGGCCTTTCCAATGGCGGAGGCATGTCGTTCGCGCTCTCCTGCACGCTCTCCGACCGGATCGCCGCGGTCGGGATGGTGGGAGCTGCTCTCCTGTTACCGTTCAGCTGGTGCACGGACCTGCGACCGGTGGCGATGATCGCGTTTCATGGGACCGCCGATGCGGCTGCTCCGTACAAGGGAGGGTTCTCGTGGGTCGCCCCTCAGCGATTTCAGGGCGTCCGTGCCTTTACGGCGAGTTGGGCCCGAAGAAACCGGTGCGGAGCGAATCCGGTCGATTCTGTGGTCGCCACGGACGTCACGCGCCTCGAATACACGAAGTGCGCTGACGGCGCGGCGGTGGTGCTCTATACCATTAAGGGAGAAGGCCACACCTGGCCCGGTGGCCAGCCGCTGCCGGAATGGTTCGTCGGGCGCACCAGCAACAGTATCGACGCATCGAGCCTGATGTGGGCGTTCTTTCGTGCGCATCGGCTCCGAGAGGCGCAGACCAGGGCGCAGCACAAGTGAGGTGGCGTCCGGCGATGTGGTGTGATGATTATCCGGGTGCCGTTGTGTTGACCGCGCCGTCTAGCAAGCGCTTGAAGCTGGCAGCGCGCGTAGATTAGGGAATGAATCGTTCTTAAGCGCGCCGCAGTTTAAGCGCGGTCCGTTAGACGCCACACACTCTTCATCGAAAGGACAGCTTTGCGGGCCGCTCCCTCGACTCTTGTTTCCATCGCCCTCGTCGCATGCAGCGGAGGCGGCAACGGGACGGCGAGGCGTGTCGCCGACAAAAGTCCGGGCCATCGAATCGAGTCCTTCGGTTTGGATCTCGATGGCGACAACCGCACCGACTCACTGCAGTTGGAGGTGCTCACGCACTTCACTGATCCCGGCACCATTACCAAGGTGCGCGTTCGGCTTGCGACTGGGGCCTCGGATTCTGTTGTGGGCAACTGGGATCCCGCCCGCGATGACTACGCAGCCTACGACAATGCGGTCCCGACCAGAGATGCGTTCGTTCACGAGTATCCGCGCGCTGGGACCCTGATCTTTCTTTTCGGCGAAGACGCAGGGTGCTGCCTTCAATCACTCGATATCGTTCGGGTCATGGACGGTCACCTTCAGCGGTACTACCATCGGGACGAATTCGCGTTGCTGCAATTCCTACCTCCGCTTGGTGATGATCCGGCGTTCCTGATTGGGATTCCGGGCCTCAGCGAAGGCACCAGGACAACTGACACGCTCAAAGGCTCGACCTATTCACCGACACATGTCGTTCGCTTGGACACGAGCGCACAGCTCGACACGGCGCGAAGCATTAAATGGACTCGCTCACGGCTGGGCGGTTTTGCCGGCCTGGAGCCGCGGAACGATATTGAGGCTGTGGAGCAGAACTACCTCTGGGATCCGATCAGAAAAACGCGCATCCCCTAACGTACCGCGTGGCGTCTAACGAACGCTGAAGCTGACGAACGATCTTCGGAATTGCGCCGGCTGCGCCGGCGCTCTTATTTGACTCGCTCGCAGCTTAGCCGGGGCGTTAGGCCGCAGCAATACACTCTCCCTCACCAACACCCAACCTCCGAGGTTCTATGAAGCGAGTTACAGGCATTGGCGGCATCTTCTTCAAAGCCAAAGACGCTCCGGCACTACAGGCTTGGTACAAGCGGCACCTCGGAATCGATGTCCAAGAATGGGGTGGCACAGTTTGCGCCCAGCACTGCAACTTTCATGGTCAACTACCGGGTGGAGGATCTCCACGCCCTGGTCAAAGTCTTGCGCGAAGAACACTGCAACGTTCTCGAGAAGATCGACGATTCCGAGCAGCGGACTGCCTTCGGCAGCCGCTGAACTCAAACGTCAGGCGGCCCATTCGCAGTTCTTGCGGGCCTCCAATGGGGGGGGTAACCTCTCCGCGTCTACCTCCCGGAGATCCCCGTGCCTCGTCCTCGCGCTCTTTCGATCCTGGCAACCTCCCTTGCGGCCGCCGCCGCGGTCTTCGCGTGTTCCGATCACATTGCTCCGGTTCCTGACTTTGCCAGCGTGTCCCGGCAATCCAGTAGCTCTCCGACCATCACCCCGCAGGAAACCGGCACGACCTTTCGGTTCTTCGCGGTAAGTCCGGTCAACGATAAGGTGGCGTGGGCCGGCGCAGCGGGTGGGATGTTCGCGCGGACCACGGACGGCGGCACCACGTGGATATCGCGACAAGTAGCCGGCGCGGAGGCGCTCCAGTTCCGGGATGTGCAGGGGGTGAGTGAAACGGTCGCGTACCTGATGTCCGCGGGCGGCGGCTCAGACAACCGCATCTACCTGACGGAGGACGGAGGGGACACCTGGGTGTTGCAATACCAGGCCACCGATCCCCGAAGCTTCTACGACTGCTTCGACTTCTGGACCCCCACACGGGCACTGCTGTTCGGCGACTCGTTCGACGATCGCTTCACCTTCCTCAAGCTCCCGGACGGCGACACCTGGGAAGACATCAGCGATCAGTCGCCCGAGGCTCAGCCGGGCGAGGCAGGGTTCGCGGCCAGCGGTACATGCATCAAGACACTGGCCGGACAGAGCGCATGGGTCGGCACCGGCGCAGCAGCCCAAGCTCGCGTCCTCGCCACCCGCGATGGAGGCGACACCTGGACCGCCTCCGCTGAGGTGCCGATCGAGCCTCAGGGCACACCGACGTCTGGCGTGGTCAGCATCGATTTCCGCGACCGCTTCCACGGAATACTCGGCGGCGGCGACGTGGTCGCCAGCACCATCCCTCAGTTGAACGTCGCGCGCTCGGAAGATGGAGGCGCCACTTGGAGCCTGACCACGCCGACCCCGTTTCCCGGAGCCGTCTACGGGTTGACCTACGTGCCGGGACGCAACAGGCTGACCGTTGTGGCCACAGGCCCGGGCGGGTCCGCCTGGACCACGGACGAGGGGAACACCTGGACATTGCTGCCCGGGATCACGAACTGCTGGGCAGTAGCATTCGCCAGCTGGAAGACGGGATGGCTGGCGTGCGGAGCGGGGACAATCTTCAGGATCGACTTCTCCGCTTGAGGCAATAAGAAGCCGCACTCCTCGTCACGGAGAGTGTTCCGGTGCTTGATCGCCGCTGTCAGTCGCTGATTATCGGAGTCGCGGGCATGCTCATGCTCCGCGCGTCGGCGCAGGCCCAGAAGCGCCCTGACCAGCAGTCATTGCTCCGCTCGACGATCGCGTTCGTGAGCACGCGCCACGACTCTGCGGCCGATCCTGCGGTCGATGCCGAGCGCGCTTGGCGCGCCGCCGAGATCTACCTGATGGACGGCGACGGCACGAACGTGCGGCGCGTGACGGACAACCCTGTCTTCGACTGTTTCCCGGCCCTGTCACCGGATGGCACGAAAATCGTCTTCGACAGCAACCGGCTGCGGGCCGAGGGGGAGCCCTTCAACACCTCGCACCTCTTCGTGATGGAGGCGGACGGGACGAAGCAGACGCCGCTGGTACGCGGCAGCTCCGCCACTTGGTCTCCCGACGGCAGGCAAATCGCGTTCCATGCCTCGGCGTCGGGCGTGGGGCGGCCGATCAATGCTCTCCCGGGGGCCGCCACGACCGACGGCGATATCTTCGTCATGAACGTGGCTGATTTCCTGAAGAAAGGGACGCCGCCGAGGAACATTACGAACAACTCGGCGGCGATCGACGACGACCCGGACTGGTCGCCCGACGGGCGGACGCTCGTGTACACGAGCCACGCCGTCACCGACACTGGCGACGATCACGCCACCGCCGAGATCTACCTGACTGACCCGGACGGAGTGCAGCGCACGCGCCTGACTAACAACGCGGAGGAAGAGCGGGCCCCCGCCTGGTCCCCCGACGGTACGCGCCTTGTCTTCATGTGCAGGAGAGGTGGTTTCGACTTCGAGATTTGTGTCATGAACGCCGACGGCACGGGGCAGGCGCAGCTGACCGACAACACAATCGGTGATTTGTCGCCCTCATGGTCGCCCGACGGCGGAAAGATCGTATTCCATAGGCGCGTGGGGGGACGCGGTCAATTCCAGCTCTTTCTGATCAATGCGGACGGCACGGGCGAGACGCAGCTGACCACTGGTCCAGGCATCAATGGGTTCCCGAACTGGGGCGAGGCCCGCGCCCAAGGCCGGTAGATTGCTCGCCCTCAGGAGCCTTTGCTTCGCGCTGCTCCTGCCGGGAACCGTCACACTGTTGCCTTCCCTACTTCATACTGTCCGGCCGTGGAGGAATCGCGATCCATCGCTGGAGTGCGGTGCAGTATCTCGCGCTGATGCTCATCGCGGCCGGCGGTGTCATCCTGATCCGTTGCATCAGCGATTTTGCCCGCATCGGCCGAGGCACACTCGCCCCCGTGGATCCGCCCAAAGAGCTCGTGGTCCGTGGCCTGTATCGCTACGTCCGGAACCCCATGTACGTGGGCGTGCTCTGCGTCCTGCTTGGTGAAGCAACCCTGTTCCAGTCGGTAGCCCTGCTGACTTATACGGCGATCTGGTTTTTATTTGTGAATCTGTTCGTGATCCTGTATGAGGAGCCGGCGCTGCGCCGGCGCTTCGGCGAGTCCTATGAGCAATACCGCCGCTCAGTCGGACGGTGGATACCCGGGAGAATGAAATGAAGCGTGCTGGCCTGGTCGCATTCCTAACCGGTCTCACGTTGCCGCTGCATGCGCAGACGCAACACACACTGTCCGCCAACGACCAGCGCGCGCGCGACATCTTCGAGCAGCTCATCAACATCAATACCACCGGCTCGAGCGGCAGCACGACGGTCGCGGCCAACGCCATGGCGAAGCGGCTCACCGATGCGGGTTTTCCCGCCGCCGACGTTCAGGTCATCGGGCTGGCGGGCTCGCGCAATCACAACCTCGTCGCGCGCTTTCGCGGCACCGGATCGCCAAAACCGATTCTCCTTCTGGCCCATATCGATGTCGTCGAAGCGAAGCGGGAAGACTGGTCGCTCGATCCGTTCACGTTCACCGAAAAGGACGGCTTCTTCTACGGCCGCGGCACGATGGACATCAAGGACGGTGCCGCCATCCTCGTCGCCACCCTCGCTCGGCTCAAACAGGAAGGTTATCGCCCCAACCGCGACCTGATTCTCGCGCTGACAACGGGCGAGGAAGGCGGCAGCGACTACAACGGCGTGCAGTGGCTTCTCGAGAACCACCGCGATCTCGTTGATGCGGCGTACTTGATCAACATGGACGCCGGCGATCCCGTGATCCTGAACGGCAAACGGTTGATGCGCTCGGTGCAGGCCAGCGAAAAGGTCTACGTCACCTTCAAGCTCGAGGTCCACAATCCGGGGGGTCATAGCTCGCTGCCGACGAAGGACAACGCCATCTATCGCCTCGCTGCCGCCCTGGGGCGGGTGAGCGCATATGAATTCCCGGCCCAGCTGAACGAAATCACACGCGCGTTCTTCCAGCGGATGTCGGGGCTGCAGCAGGGGACCCTCGCCGCGGACATGGCGGCGGTCGCGCGTCCCGTGCCCGATTCCGCCGCGATGCGGCGGCTGTCCGATGTCAGTCCGCTGTACAACGCACAGCTGCACACCACCTGCGTCGCGACCCAGCTCGCCGGCGGCCACGCCGAGAACGCGCTGCCCCAGACGGCGAGCGCCACGGTCAATTGCCGGATGCTGCCCGGCACTCCGTCGGACGACGTGCAGCGCGCGTTGACCGAGGCCGTGCGTGACAGCGCGGTGGCGATCACGGTGGTGAGCGCGGCGGTGCCGAGTCCGCCGTCGCCGCTCACGCCGGAGATCATGGATCCGATCGAGCGGGTCACCAGGCGCCTGTGGAACATCCCCGTCGTCCCCGTGATGGAAACGGGCGCGACCGATGGGCTGTACTTCCGCAACGCCGGCATTCCGGTGTACGGCGTCTCCGGCGTGTTCGTCGACATTAACGACATCCGGGCGCACGGCCGCGACGAGCGCATCGGCGTGCAGGATTACTACGACGGCGCGGAATACATTTACCAGCTCGTAAGAGCCGTCTCATCAAGGGGCGGCAATTAAGAGCGGCGGCGAAGGAAAACCGCGCGGACTCGATGGGGTCGTAGCTGCGCAGACACGCCTCAGTCACGTCGACGGCCAGGCGGGTCAGTTAATCATCGGTGGCTACGCAGTGGAGGAGCTGGCCGGACGCGTCAGCTTCGAGGCGGCGGCGCATCTCCTCTGGCGCGGTGCGCTCCCGGGCCAGGGGGAGCTCGCCGCGCTGCGGCGGGAAATCGCGGCGTTGCGTCCGCTTCCCGACGAGACGCTGCGCGTCGTGCGGGCGGCGGCCAAGGCTCCGCCGATCGACGCGCTGCGCATGGCGTGTGCGACGCTGTCGTTGGATCTCTCCAATTCCGACGACATCTCGCCCGCCGCCGACTTGCAGGCCGCCAAGATGCTGACCGCGCGGTTTCCGACGGTGATCGCGGCGCACGCGCGTCTCAGCGCGGGGAAGCAGCCGATCGCACCGCGCGCCGATCTGCCGCACGCCGCAAACTTTCTCTACATGGTGCACGGGAAAGAGCCTGATCCGATCGCGGCCAAGGCGATCGACACCTACTGGGTCACGGTGATCGACCACGGCATGAACGCCTCGACGTTCGCCGCGCGGGTGATCGCGAGCACGCGCTCGGATATGGTGAGCGCAGTGACGGGAGCGATTGGGGCGCTGAAGGGTCCGCTGCATGGCGGCGCGCCCGGGCCGGTGCTCGACATGCTCAAGGAGATCAAGTCTGCGGACCGGGCCGAGCCGTGGGTGCGCGCCGAGCTGGCGGCGGGCCGGCGCATCATGGGTTTTGGACATCGCGTCTATAAGGTCCGTGATCCGCGCGCCGCCGTGCTCAGCACAGTCGCCGACGACATGAGCTCGGCGGCGCTCGAGGACCGCAAGCTGTTTGATTTGGCGCGCGCGGTCGAGCAAACGGCGCTGAAGGTGCTCGACGAGGTGAAGCCGGGCCGCAACCTGCGGACCAATGTCGAGTTCTTTACGGCCCTCGTCCTCCAGGCCCTCGGCCTCCAGCCTCGGTCCTTCGTGGCGACGTTCGCCTGCGGCCGGGTCGCGGGCTGGTGCGCGCACGTGATCGAGCAGCACGCTGAGGATCATTTGATCCGGCCACAGTCGGAGTACATTGGGCCTCGAAACCTGAAAGTCGGCGGCGAATGAGGCGGCGGCGATAACAACGGCGGCGAAGGGCGGCAAATGCGAATCCAATTAATCATTCTTTTACTCGTGTTCGGTGTTGGATCCCTCCAGGCGCAAGCAGCCGACTCGGTTCGTGCAGTCGAAATGAGTCGGCGCGACGCACTGCTGGCCGCGGATACGGTCGCCCTTTCGCGTCTCCTCGCGCCCGACTTCATGGAGATCTCGCGACTCGGTACGGTGCGCACGCGCGCTGACAACATTCGCGACATCGCCAACGGCACGCTGCACCTCACGTCGATCAATTACGACAGTCTCGCCGTGCGGATCTATGGTGACGTTGCCGTTCTGACGGGTATCGCGGACAACGTCGGCACCATGCGGGGTTTCCCCTTCAGTGGAAAGATTCGCTACACGCGCGTGTTCGTGCGCCGCGAGGGGCGGTGGCAGGCGGTGCTGATGCAGCAAACGCCGATGCAATAGGGCCTTCCGCACGATCTGACGGCGCTTCATGATTGTCGCGTAGTTCCCGCTGGCGACCCGCTGGTTCTCGGAAGGAGAATCGTATGCGATGGTATCGCGTTGCTGCGGCCGCACTACTGTTCGCATGTGGCCCCGTGTTGCTCTCCGCACAGAGCTTTTCGGTCTCGGCTGGTGGTCTTTATGCGGCGCTGAACGGCTCCGATTTTGACGGGATAAACGCCGGACTGGGGGGAGACCTGCAGCTCCGCTACCACGCCGCGAGCGGTTTCTCGATCGGCGGGGGGGTGCAGTACACGAGTCACGGTATCGACGGAATCGACCCGAACTTCGGCGTCACCGGGTTCTTCGCGGATGCGCGATATGCGTTCGGGCGCCAGTCGTCCGCGTCGATCACTCCGTACGTCGGCGCCCGCGCCGTGCTCGCGAGCTACAACGTCTCACAGTCGGGCACCGCGGTAAAGGCGAGTGGTACGGCCTTCGGGCCCGGCGGGGGCATGCTCGTTCGGTTGAGCCCCGCAGCGCAATTGGACTTGGGGATTCTGTGGCTCTCCGTCCACTTCGGCGATGCGAAGGTGAACGGCGCTACGCAATCCGGTACCAAGTCGAGTGGATCTGCCCTGGCACTGCGTGCGGGAGTGGTATTCGGGTTTGGGAAGAGATAAAACGTCGGCGACTGAGGCGGCGGCGAATTGAAGCGGCGGCGAGGGGCGGCAAAATCCTAGCGCATTGATTGTTTCAGTTTCCATGTGAAGAATCGTGCTCGGCTCTGCTGAGCTAACAATGTCGCGGCCGTTTCCGGTTTCAGATACCCGAGGGCGGCCGCGACTTCTAGTGCGTACTCGAGCTCGCACAATGACCCGAGCGCGATATCCAGAAAATGACGGAATTCGTTGCGCCCTTTCCGCGATGCACCCTCGACAATGTTGGCTGCGGCGGAGAACGCTGCACGTCGTGACTGCGACGTGAGCCCGTAGAGCTCGTGCTTCGGAAACGATTCTGTTGCTTTGTACAGACTCAGCACGAGTTTATGACACTCTTGCCACGCAATGAACCGTTTGTGCGGAGCCATGCGACTGAATAAGCAATCGCGCTCGAGACGTATAATCGATTCTCGGCGGAATGTATGTTTTTGCCGCCTCTCGCCGCCCCCCGCCGCCGCCTCACCTCGCCGCCCTTGAGTCACCGTGTCCTCGTGGCGGTCGAGCTCCGCAATCTCCTCGAGCCCACGCAGCTCGAGGGACTAGACGTTACGTGGATTGCCACTGAGGAACCGACCCCCAAGGGCGACTGGGTCGCGATCGTGCCGCTCCTGTCGCGCTGGGTTGGCGGGACGGAACTCAAGCATCTTCCAAGGCTTCGCATCGTCGCCAACGTCGCCGTTGGCTACAACAACGTGGACGTCGTTGCCGCCGAGATGCGCGGCGTGCTGGTGACCAACACGCCGGACGTCTTGACCGACGCAACCGCCGATCTCACGTGGGCATTGATCCTGGCCACCGCTCGCCGGTTGGTGGAAGGCGTAGATCTCGTCCGCAGCGGCGAGTGGACCGGGTGGCATCCCGAGCAACTGCTCGGAATGGAGCTGCGCGGCCGCGTGCTGGGACTGCTCGGCGCGGGTCGCATCGGTCAGGCGGTAGGCCGGCGCGCCCCCGCCTTCGGCCTCCAGGTGATCTACACAGCGCGTACGCCAAAGCCCGAGTTCGAGAACTTGGTGGGTGCAACCCGTGTCGACTTCAGGCAGCTCCTGGCGGAAAGCGACATCCTCAGCCTTCACCTGCCGGTGACACCTGAGACGAAGGGTATGATCAACTCGGACGCGCTCGCTCTCATGAAACGGAGTGCGATCATCATCAACACGTCGCGCGGTGATCTGATTCGCGAAGGTTCCCTGACCGTCGCGCTCGAGGAAGGGTTGCTCGGCGGCGCGGGCCTCGACGTCTATGCCAACGAGCCAGCCATTCTTCCCGAGCTGCTTGCGGCGCCGCGCACGGTGTTGCTGCCGCACATCGGCAGCGCAACCGAGGAAACGCGGCGCAAAATGGCCGCGATCGCCGTCGCAAACGTGCAAGCAGTGCTGGCAGGGAAACCCCCTTTGACCCCCGTGTATTGACATCGATCCCTTGCGACCGAAATGGTTTTGCCGCCGCAGTATCTCGCCGCCGCCTTCCCTCGCCGCCGCCTTACATAGTAGCTTTCCCTTTCGAGATGCCCCGGCCCCCAAAAGCAGAAGAACGCACCACGCTCCTCGACGCCCGCGCGATGTCGCGGGCGTTGCAGCGTATGGCCGTGGAAATCCTCGAGCTGGCGCATGGCACGAGCGATCTCGTGCTCATCGGGATCCAGCGTCGCGGCGTCGAGCTCGCCGAACGCATCGCCAAGCTGATCGAGAAAAATGAAGGCGCCGACGTGCCGCGCGGGGCGCTCGACATCACGCTCTATCGCGACGACCTCGCCGCGGTCGGACCGAAGCCGGTCATCGGCGCAACGCATCTCCCCGTCGATCTCACGGATAAGCACGCGGTGATCGTGGACGACGTGCTGTACACCGGCCGTACCGTCCGCGCGGCCCTCGATGAGCTCGCCGACTTCGGTCGCCCCAAGCGGATCTCCCTCTGTGTGCTCGTCGACCGCGGTGGCCGTGAGCTGCCGATCCAGGCCGATATCGTGGGCAAATCGGTCAAGACCGCGCCCGGCGAGCGCGTGGACGTGCAGGTCGAGGAGCTGGACGGCCGCGATCAGGTGGATGTGATCCGATGACCGCCGCCGCGACGCTCGGCAAAGATCTGACGGGGCTCGAGCACATGACGCCGGAGCAGATCCGGCTCATCCTCGACACGGCCGAGCCGTTCAAGGAAGTCTCCGAGCGGCCCATCAAGAAAGTGCCCGCGCTACGCGGCAAAACGATCGTCAACCTCTTCTTCGAAGCCTCGACGCGCACGCGCATCTCGTTCGAATTCGCCGAGAAACGACTGTCGGCCGATACGGTCAACGTCGCAGCCACCGGCTCGTCGGTCTCCAAGGGCGAGACGCTGGTCGACACTGCCCGCAACCTCGAAGCGATGCGCATCGACATGGTCGTGATCCGGCACCCCTCTTCCGGCGCCGCGGAATTCCTCGGCGATCGCATCGCGTCCAACGTCATCAACGCCGGCGACGGCAAGCACGAGCATCCGACCCAGGCGCTGCTCGATCTGCTGACGATCCGCGACAAGCACGGCAAGATCGAAGGCCTCAAGGTCTGCCTGGTCGGTGACGTGCTGCACTCGCGCGTCGCCCGCTCCAATCTGTGGGGACTGACCAAGCTCGGCGCGGAGGTCGCCGTCTGCGGGCCGTGGACGCTGCTGCCGCGGGGCATCGAAGAGCTGGGCGTGAAGGTGTTCGGCCGCGTCGAAGAAGCGATCGAGTGGGCGGACGTGCTCAATGTGTTGCGGCTGCAGCTCGAGCGGATGGAGAAGGGATTCATTCCGAGCCTGCGCGAGTACTACCGCGTCTTCGGCGTGACGCGGGAGCGGCTGGAGCGCTCGCCCCGCGCGATCACGATCATGCACCCCGGCCCGATGAATCGCGGCGTCGAGATCGACTCGCGCGTCGCCGACGGGCCACACAGCATCATTCTCGATCAAGTGACGAACGGCGTCGCGGTGCGGATGGCCGTGCTCTACCTGCTCGCCGGTGGTCGGGCCGTGCTGGCCGACGCGGCGAAACGAGGCAGCGAGTGACGCGACCAATCCTCCTGCAGGGTGGACGAGTCATCGACCCGAGCCGCGACATGGATGAGCCGGCCGACGTGCTGATCCAGGATGGCAAGATCGCGAGCGTCGGGCGCGGGCTTTCCGCACCCGATGGCGCGCTCGTTCACAACGTCAAAGGCAAGGTCGTCGTCCCGGGCCTCGTCGATCTGCACGTGCACCTGCGCGAGCCGGGCAATGAGGATGAAGAAACCGTCGCGAGCGGCGCGCGTGCGGCCGCGGCCGGCGGGTTCACCGCGATCTGCGCGATGCCGAACACCGATCCCGTCACCGACAATCAGGCGGCGGTCGGATTCATCGTGCGCCAGTCGGGCCGCGCCGGCTTCGCGCGCGTGCATCCGATCGGCGCCGTCTCGATCGGACAAAAAGGCGAGCGGCTGGCGGAGTTCGGCGAGATGGTGAGCGCCGGCGCGGTCGCCGTCTCCGACGACGGCAAACCCGTGGTGTCGAGTCACATGATGCGCACGGCGCTCGAGTACGCGCGCACGTTCAACGTTCCGGTCGCCGATCATTGCGAAGACCCGGCGCTGTTCGCCGGCGGCGTGATGCACGAGGGCCTCGTCGCCACGCGGCTCGGCCTGAAAGGCATTCCCGCCGCCGCCGAAGAGATCATCGTTGCCCGGGACGTTCTGCTCGCCGAGCTGACGGGCGGCCACGTCCACCTCTGCCACATGTCGGCGCGCGGCTCGGTCGCCATCATTCGTGAAGCCAAGGAGCGCGGCATCCGCGTGACGGCGGAAGTCACGCCGCATCACCTCACCTTGACCGACTACGCGTGCGAGGAGTACGACACGCATGCGAAGATGAATCCGCCGCTGCGAGAAGCCGCGGACGTCGCCGCGCTGCGTGGTGCGCTCAAGGACGGCGTGATCGACTGTATCGCCTCCGATCACGCCCCCCATGCCTACGACGAAAAGGAAGCCGCGTTCGACGACGCGCCGTTCGGGGTCGTCGGCCTCGAGACCGCGTTTGCCGTCGCGCACACGGAATTGGTGGAGAGCGGCGTCTTCACGCTGCCGGAGCTGATCCGCCGCATGACCACGGAGCCGGCGCGCGTGTTCCACCTGCCGGGCGGGACGCTCGCTCCCGGCTCGATCGCGGACGTCGCCGTCCTCGACACGGGCGCGAAGTGGTCCGTCGACCCGGCGGCGTTCCATTCCAAGAGCCACAATACGCCGTTCGCGGGTCGGGGCCTGACGGGGCGTGCCGTGCTGACCATCGTCGCGGGCGCCATCGTTCACGAGCTGTGAAAGCACGTGAGGCTGGGCGCATGGCGCTGTGCTGCCGCCAGCTCGCGGCACACGGGCTGATCGCGGGGCGGGACGGCAATCTCTCGGTGCGCATCGGCCCAGGCCGCGTGCTCGTCACGCCGAGCGGCGTGATCAAGGCGCTCGTCAGGCCGCAGGACATGGTCGAGGTCGATCTCGCCGGAAAACCGTGGCGGGGGGGCTCCCGCAAGCCCACCAGCGAGTTGGACTTACACCTGCGGATCCTGCGAGAACGACCCGATGTGAAGGCGGTGGTGCATGCGCATCCCCCTGTGGCGACGGGATTTGCCGTTGCGGGCCAAGAGATTCCGGCCAATTTGTTGCCGGAGCTTACTTTCATCGTAGGGCCGGTGCCCCTCGTGCCGTACGGCACGTCCGGCACGCCCGAGTTGGGCGACTGCGTGGTCCCATATCTCAAGGAGCACAACGGGTTGCTACTCGCCAAGCACGGCGCCGTGACGATGGGCAGCACGCTCGACGAAGCGTGGATCCGCATGGAGACATTGGAACACTCCGCGCGCATCATCGTTGCCGCGATGAGGCTGAATGCCTAAGGGTCCGTCGAAAAGCGCCGCCGCCATCCAACGGCTGTTGGAAGAGCGCCGCCAGTACGAGGCATGGCTCGCGCGCATCACCGCGACCGCCGACTCGGCGCCCGAGCACGTCCGCACGCGCGTGCGCGCCGACTACGAGGCACGGCTCAAGGCCGTCACGGAAGAATTGCGTGCGCACGCCGATGCCGCACGCCAGCTCATCGCGCAGCGCAAGGAAAACTTGATCGAGCTCCAAAAGAAGGAAAAGGCGGCGGCCGAGCGGTTGGCCGAGACCGAGCTGCGCCACGAAGTCGGTGAGTACGACGAAGGGCAGTGGTCGCAGGTGCACAAGGATGCGTTGGCGGATCTCGGCGCGGTGCGCGACGAGCTCATGGATGTCGAGCGCGACATCACCCGGCTCGAGGAGCTCGATGCCCTTGTGAAGGCGAAGCCAGGCCCGGCGCATGTCGGATCGCCGGTATCAGCGCCGCCCTCCCCCCCGAAACGTGACGGGGACCAGAAGTCCCGCAAGACGCCCATCGACGAGCTGGCGTTTCTCAAATCGGTCACAGAGGACGACAAGAACGCGCCCTCGCCCCGGCGCGCGAGCGGCCCGCAGTTTCAGCCCGACGATCCCCAGAACGCGACGCCGGTGGCGCCGATCGACGAGAATGCCCCGGTCGAGAAAACACTCAAGTGCAAAGAGTGCGGAACGATGAACGTGGCGACGGAGTGGTACTGCGAGAAGTGCGGAGGGGAATTGGCCGCGTTGTAGGTTACGATGCCTTTTGGCGCAACCGTTTCACCAACGCCGCCAGGCGCGATTTCTGCCGGGCGGCGTTGTTTTTATGGATCAGTCCTTTGCGCGCCGCCTGATCGAGCACGCGCGCGGCGAGTGTGTAGGCAACCGCGGCCGCATCGGCGGTGGCGGCGGCGCGCACGCGCTTCAGCGCGGTGCGCAGCGACGAGCGTTGGGCCTTGTTGCGGATGGTGCGCGAGCGCGCCTGACGCATCGCTTTCTTGGCGGATTTGATCTTCGGCATGGCGCAGAAACTAGACGGTAAGTTGCGTGGGGTCAAGACTATACATATCTTTGGCCGTCACCTACCCAGAGTCACGCTATCTCATTCGAATTCTTTGTCTGGGCACCGGTGTTGCTGTTTTCGATGGTGGCCCATGAGTATGCCCACGCCGAAGCGGCCTACCGGCAGGGTGATTCCACCGCGTACATGCTCGGGCGGCTGACCTTCAATCCCGCAAAACACATCGATCCGTTCATGTCCGTGATCCTGCCGGTCGTGTTGTGGTTCGGATCGAAGGGCACCTACACGTTCGGAGGGGCGAAGCCGGTACCGGTCAATCCGCGGAATTTCCGGCAGTATGTGAGGGGCGACATCATCGTCTCGCTCGCCGGCATCGCCGTGAATCTGGTGCTCTTCGTCATCTCGACCGGCCTGTTCGTGCTGGTTGGCATGCTGGCACAGCAGGTGCCGTCTTTGGCCTCGACGCTCGAAATCGTGCAGCGGATGATGTTCTACGGGATGTGGCTCAATCTCGTGCTCGCATTCTTCAATCTGATTCCCATCCCGCCGCTCGATGGCAGCCACGTCTTCTACCATCTCTTGCCGCCGGGCGCCGGACTGCAATACCGTCAGCTGCAACGGTTTGGATTTATTCCCATTATGGTCCTCAGCTTCATGCTGCCCGGCGTCATCCACTTCTTTTTGTGGCCCGCCGTCCAGATTCTTACGTTGGCGCTCGGCGTCGTCTATCCGCTCGCGCTGCCCCACGGCATCCCGTCATGACCAGCCCGATCCTACGTGACCCTGGCGGCAGCGGCTTCGTCGTCGAGCTCGAGAAGTTCTCCGGGCCGCTCGACCTGCTGCTGCACCTGATTCGCGAAGACGAGGTCGATATCACCGACCTCCCGATCGCGAAGATTGCGGACCAGTTTCTTTCGGTCATCAATGATCTCGGCCTGAATCAGGCGGCCGACTACCTCGAGATGGCGGCGCGGCTGCTGCGCATCAAGGCACAAATGCTCCTGCCGCGGCGCCTTGGCGACGACGAATGGGAAGATCCGCGCGCCGAGCTGGTGCGGCGGCTGCTCGAGTACCAGCAGATCCGCGAGCTGGTGGACTGGCTGGGCCACGCCGCCAATGTCCGCGCGGAGCGGTTTGGCCGTGGGTACGAGGCGCCGCCGCCCGATGCTCCGCCAGCGCCCCTGCAGATCGACTTGAACGACCTCCTCTCGGCGGCAGAGCGGGTGATTGCCCTGATTCCCGAGCCGATGCTGCACCGCGTGGTGCCGCGGCCGCTCGATGTGGAGGGCGCGACAGCGCGGATCCTGGCATTGCTGGAAAAACACAAGACGTTCGGATGGGCTGATGCCGTTGGCCCCCAGGCTACGCTCGTGGATGTCCTCTCGACGTTTATCGCGCTGCTCGAGCTCGCGAAGCGCAGTACCCTGACGTTGTCGCAGCCAGAGCCGTTCGGCCCCATGGTGATCAAGCGTGCAGCCCCTCGCGAAGCTGCTTGAAGCGGCGCTGTTCGCCGCGTCGCGCCCGCTGACGCTCGAAGAGCTGGCCTCGCTCGAGCCCGAGGCGGGCGAGGGGGCCGTGCGTGCGGCGCTGGCCGAGATCGCCAGGGCGTACACAGAAGAGCACGCCGTCGAGCTGGTCGAGATCGCGGAAGGCTGGCAGTTCCTGACCCGGCGGGAGTATGCGGAGACGATCGAGCGGGCGCAGTTCGCGCTGCGGCCACGCCGCCTGTCGCCCGCCGCGCTCGAAACGCTGGCCATCATCGCGTATCGCCAGCCGGTGGGACGGCTGGAGGTGGACGAGATTCGGGGTGTCGATTCCGGCGCCGTCATGGACAAGTTGGTGGAGCGCGGTCTCATCGAAGTCGTGACGCGCGGCGAAGGCCTCGGCCGCCCGTTGCTCTATGGGACCACGCCGTCGTTCATGGAGATTCTCGGTCTGAAAGATCTGGAGGACCTGCCGCGGCTCGAGGAGCTGTCGGTCGCTCTGCGGCGCCCCACTCCCACGCCCGACGACGAAGCCGAATGACGCTCATGCGCCTGCAGCGCGCCCTGGCGCGCGCGGGCGTCGCGTCGCGCCGCAAGGCGGAGGACCTGATCCGCGCCGGCCGCGTGCGTGTGGACGGCGACACCGCCACGATCGGGATGAGCGTCGATCCCGACGCTCAGAAGGTCACCGTCGACGGCCGTCCGGTCCGCGGCGCCACGCACACCACCTGGCTCGCGCTCAACAAGCCGATCGGCTACGTCGTCAGCCGCGCCGATCCTGAGGGACGGCGCACCGTCTACGGTCTCCTCCCCAAGGTGCCCGGTCTCACGTACGTTGGACGGCTGGACGTCATGACGTCCGGGCTGCTGCTCCTGACGACAGATGGGGCCGCGGCGCACCGGCTCATGCATCCGCGCTACGAAGTGCCGCGCACCTATTGGCTGGGCGTGCACGGCGCCGACGCTGCAGCGATCAGAGCAGCGCTCGCGCAGCGCATCGTGATCGACGGCCGCACCGTACGCGTCGTCGAGTCGCGCGTGCGGCCGCAGGGGAAGTCGGTCGAGATCGAGTTGACGCTCGCCGAAGGCCGGCAGCGCATCGTGCGGCGCGTCGCCGAAGCGCTGGGGCTCAAAGTCGAATGGCTGCACCGCGTGGCGTACGGCCCGGTGCGGTTGGGAAAGTTGCCGGAGGGCAAATGGCGCGAACTCACAGGACACGAAATCGCGGCGATCGAGCGGCTTAAGACCTGACGATGGCCATCGACACCGGGGCAGTGGACCGCGCATTAGGTTCGATCGGCACGACGTTCCGGCTGACGCGTCTTTATCCGCCGTCGCATCCGGCGGTACTGGAGGCGATGCGGCAGATCACGGCGTCGCTGCCCGCGCTCGCCGCGCTCGGCACGGTGGAATGGAAGATCGGCGCCACCGGCTTGTTGTGGCACGGGCAGCACCTGTTGCCGCGCAACACGCAGGTCGCCGAGCTCGCGGGGCTGCTGTTTGCCCGCGGCGTGCGCGCGATTCAAGTCAATCCGGGGGTCACGCCGGAACATTGGCTCGGCCTGTTCGGCGTCGCCGTCGGGAACGTCGCGCCGGACGACGCGGTGCTGGGACGCATTGGTGTCCTGCTGGGCAAGCGCGCCAGCCAGCGCCTGTCTGCGGCGCGCTCCATGGCCGAGCCTGCGCCCGCCCCCGCGCCACCGCCGCCCCCCGCCCCCCCCGCCCATTCGCCGCTGCCTCAATCGCCGCCGGTTGTTGCCGCCCCTGCGCCGCCCCCCGCCGCCCCGGCGCCGCCAGTGCAGAGCGGCGTGTTCCGGGGAGGCGGGCTTCCGGCAGACGTGGAAGCGCGCCGGGCGGTCGCGGCGCTCCAGGCGGCCACCACCGCTACCGAGCAACGGGCGACCATTGAACAGTTGCGCCACATCACGCCCGGCGTCTTGGCGCTGCGCGACATTGGCCCTATCGCGGAGATCGTGTCGGGTCTTGATCGCTCGCTGCGCAAGATTCAGGATCCCGACATCCAGGAAGCCATCGGGGACGCGGCGGGGGCGCTTGCGGACGAGGCTATCGTGGAGCGCATGGTGGCGCGCCTCGGCGAGCCGCGGGTGCCGCCGGCCGAGCGCGCGCATCTGGTGAATGCCGTGGGGGCGCTGGGTGCGGTATCGGCCGGGCCCGTCGTGGATGCCTATCTCCACGTACTCCCCGAGCTGCGCGAAGCCTATCGCGCCGCGATGCGTGCGGCCGGTGAGCGCACGGTCGAAGTGCTGCAGGCTCGGATCCAGAGCAAGGTTCCCGAGGTGGTCGCGGCGGCCGCGGAGTTTCTCGGACTGAGCGGCAGCCCGAACGTCGTGGAGCTGCTGATTGGGTTGACGCGCCACGGTGACGAGCGCGTCCGCGAGGCGGCGCTGCTGGGCCTGGCCGAGCTGGGCGGCCGGGAGATCTCGCGGCCGGCGATGCCGGCATTGAAGGACGAATCGGTGCTGGTTCGCTCGGCCGCTGCGCGGGCGATCGCGGCCGCCGGCGACGTAGGGGCGAGCACCGTGCTGATACGGCGGCTGGAGCAGGAAAAAGATGAAGGGGTATTGGCTGCGTTGTTGAAAGCGATCGGCCAGCTCGGCGCCAAGGAGGCGCTGGACGTGCTGGCGAAATTTGCGGAGCCGGGCGGCAAGCCGCGGCGCACGCCGTTCGTGCGCGCGGCGGCGATCGAAGGTCTGGCGCGACTGGATCGAATGGAGGCGAAAGCGTTGCTGGAACTCTACGCACGGGATAAAGAACCGACGGTGAAACGGGCGGCCGAGGCGTCGCTGCGATGACGACACGGGCGGCCAGCAAGACGACCGACGCGGTGCTCACCCAGAGCATCACGCGCGAGGTCGCAAAGCGCGTCGTCGGTCAGGAGGTCATGGTGGAGCGGCTGCTGATCGGCCTGCTCACCGGCGGGCACATCCTGCTCGAGGGCGTGCCCGGCCTCGCCAAGACGCTCGCCGTGAAAACGGTGGCGGAGTGCCTGCGCGTCAGCTTCTCGCGCATCCAGTTCACGCCCGATCTGCTGCCGGCGGACGTGATCGGCACGATGGTGTTCGATCAGCGCTCCCAGGAGTTCTATCCGAAAAAAGGCCCGCTGTTCGCGAACCTCGTCCTGGCCGACGAAATCAACCGCGCGCCCGCCAAGGTGCAGTCGGCGCTGCTCGAAGCGATGCAGGAAAAACAGGTGACGATCGGCGGCGAGACGTTCTTCCTGGGCGAGCCGTTCCTCGTGCTGGCCACGCAGAACCCGATCGAGCACGAAGGGACGTATCCGCTCCCCGAAGCGCAGCTCGACCGCTTCATGCTCAAGGTGCGCGTCGGCTATCCGTCGCGCGACGCGGAAAAAGAGATCGTCGGCCGCATGGCGTCGGGCCGGCCGATCGAAGTGCAGCGCATCGCGGAGGCGGAGGACATCCTCGCGGCGCGCAGCGCGATCGCCGAGCTGTTCATGGACCAGAAGGTCGTCGACTACATCGTCGACGCGGTGCGCGCGACCCGCGAGCCGCAGGCCGTCGGTTTGCCGGAGCTGAAGCCGCTCATCGCCTTCGGCGCGTCGCCGCGCGCCTCGATCTATCTGGCACAGGCCGCCCGCGCACATGCGTATCTGCGCGGCCGCGCGTTCGTGGTGCCGGAGGACGTCAAGGCGATGGCGTTCGACGTGCTGCGCCACCGCGTGCTGCTGACGTTCGAGGCCGAAGCCGAAGACATGAACGCCGATCAGGTGATCGCGCGCATTCTGGAGGCCGTGGGAGTGCCGTGACATACGAAGGACCAGAGCGCCGGCGGGGCGTGAGCTCCCCGGTCCGCGTGCGCCGGCGGACCGTGACTCGCGAAGTGCTGAAGCACGTGAAGGGGATCGAGCTGCGGGCGCGTAACCTCGTCAATACCCTCTTCACCGGCGAGTACCGCTCCGTCTTCCGCGGCCAGGGGATCGAGTTCGCGGAGGTGCGTGCCTACCAGCAAGGCGACGACTTCCGGGCCATCGACTGGAACGTCTCTGCGCGGATGGGCCATCCGTTCGTCAAAACGTTCATGGAAGAACGCGAGTTGACGCTCCTCCTCATCGTGGACCAGTCGGGGTCGCTCCATTTCGGCCGGCCGTACACCAAGGCGGGTCTCGCGGTCGAGGTCGGCGCGGTGCTGGCCCTTGCCGCCGCGCGGCACAACGACCGCGTGGGGGCGCTCCTCTTCGCCGACACCCCCGAGTACGTGGTGCGGCCCGCCAAGGGACGGGCCCATGCGTTGCGCGTCATCCGCGACCTCGTGGCCTTCGCCCCGCGGGGGCGGGGTACGAACCTCGCCGGCGCGCTGCGCTACGCCACGAAGCTGCTCAGGCACCGGGCCATCGTGGTCGTGCTGTCCGATTTCCGCGCGGCCGAGTGGGAAGAGCCGTTGGGGCAGCTCGCCGCGCGCCATGAAGTGGTCGCGATCACGATCGATGATCCGCGCGAATACGACCTGCCGGACGCCGGCTGGGTGGAGCTGGAAGACGCCGAGACGGGACAGCGGTTGCTGGTGGATACGAGCCACGCACCAACCCGGACCCGGATCCGCGTCGCCGCCGAGCGCATGCAGCAGGAACGCAGCCGCAAGCTGGTTCAGGCGGGCGTGGATCGCGTGGCATTGCTCACCACGGTGCCGTACGGCGCGCCGCTGCGCCGCGCGTTCGCGGAGCGGGCGAGACGGCTGAGCCGATGATCGCATTAGTGCTGCTGCTGCAGGCCGGATGGACTGCGGCGCCGCGTCAGCCCACGGTCGGTGATACGATCCAGCTCGCGCGCTCGGTGCAGGCGCCGCCGGGCTGGCGCGTACGGGCGGGGAAACTCCCCTCGGGAACCATCGCCGAGCCGTTAGGCGATCCCACCGTGGTCGCGGCGTCGTCTGGCGAGTGGGTCGTTCGCTATGCGGTCGTCGCATGGGCACCGGGTCAGGTGACGCTCGACATGCCGCCGCTGTGGCGGTTGGGCCCCGATGGCAGCGCCGACTCGCTGTCGGGAGGCACGGCGACATTCCACGTGGCCAGTGTCATTCCCGACAGCGTCCGCGCGCCGGCGCCGCAGCCGTCGCTTGGCCCGCTGCGTCTCGATCGGGACAGTGCGGTTCCCGTGCTCGCCGCGCTGCTGCTCTCTGGTGGTGCGTTGCTGATGCTGATCGGCTGGAGACGGCGCGGTCCGCGCACCGCCACGGCGGCCGCCGCGCTCGCGCTCGACGCCGAGGTACCCGACGCGCGCTGGCTCGCCGCCGGAGAGCCGAAGGCCGTGGCGGCGCGCGCGGCGCAGCAGCTGCGCCATGCGCTGGCGCACGCCATCCCCGCCGCGCATGCAGCGCTCAGTACCGCGGAATGCCTGGCAGCGGTCGAGCGGGTGCGGCCCGACGCGCCGCTGCGTGAGTTGCGGGAGCTGCTCCATGCGCTCGATCAGGTGGCGTTCGCGACGGCGCATGGCGTGGACGTCGTGCCGCTGGCCGCGCGCGCGCGCGCCCTCGCCCGAGATCTCGGGAGCAACGGAGCGAAGGGCAAGGCGCGATGACATTCGCCCGGCCCCTGCTGTTGTTGCTGCTCGCGGCGTTGCCGCTGTGGTGGTGGTGGCGGCGCCGGCGCCTGTCCCGCCTCGCCGGTGCGCCGATGAGTGACGTCCGCCCCGCGCTGGGACCCACCGAGCGGCTGTGGGTCGCCCGGCTGCCCGTGTCGCTGCGCTCGCTCTGTCTCGCCGCGTGGATCGTCGCCGCCGCGGGGCCGCGCCTGGGGTCGGCGCGCGCCGAGCTGCGCAGCGAGGGGATCTCGATCGTCCTGGCGGTGGACGTCTCGAGCAGCATGCTCGCCGAAGACTTCTCGCCGGCCAACCGGCTCGACGTGGCGCGCCGCACGGCGACGGAATTCGTGCGCGCCCGTTCTTCCGACCGCGTCGGCCTCGTTGCCTTTGCCGGACAGGCCCTGACGCAGGTGCCGATCACGACGGACTACCAGGTGCTCGAAGAGGCGATTCGCCAGCTGCGCGTCGGGATTCTGGAGGACGGCACGGCCATCGGCACCGCGATCGCGACCAGCGCGAACCGGCTGCGTCGCGCGCCGGGCAGGAGCAAGGTCGTCGTGCTGCTCACGGATGGAGAGAACAACAAGGGTACGGTCGATCCGCGCACGGCAGCACAGGCGGCCGCGACTTTCGGCATCCGGATCTATACCATCGGCGTCGGCACGCAGGGCGAAGCGCCGGTCCCGACCGGCCAGGGTCCGCTGGGCCTGCGGTACGAGACGATGCCGGTGAAGATCGACGAACAGCTGCTCGGCGAGGTCGCGCACACGACCGGCGGCCGCTACTTCCGCGCGACGGACGCGGCGTCGCTCTCCAACATCTTCGGGGAGATCAACCGGCTCGAGAAGACGCCGGTGCAACATCTGGTGTATCGGCGCTACGACGAAGCGTATCGTGTGCCGCTCGGCATCGGGTTGCTCGCGTTGGCGCTCGAGCTGGTCCTCGCCGCCACATTCGCGGTGCGCGTACCGTGATCACCTTCGACGCGCCGGTCGTCTTCGCCTTGGCACCGGTCGTGAGTGGGGCGGTATGGACCGCCGCCGCGTGGGCGCGGCGTTCGCGACTCAGGCGCGCGGCCGCCTGGTCGGAGGCGACCGGGCGCATCGCCCGCGCCGCGGGACGGTTCGGCGCGCTGGCGCTCGGCCTGGCCGCGGGGCTCGCCGCCGTTGCCCTGTCGGGACCGCGCTGGGGAGAGGAGCGGATCGTCACCGAGACGCGGGGCCTCAATCTCGTGCTCGCCGTCGACATCTCGCGGTCCATGCTGGCCGAAGACGTCAAGCCAAGCCGGCTGGCCAGAGCGCTGCGGGAAGCGCGTCGTCTCGTGCAGGATCTCGACGGCGACCGGCTCGGCCTCTCCGCTTTCGCCGGGACGAGCTACATCCTCTCGCCGCTGTCGGTGGATGGCTCGGCGCTGACGCTGTATCTCGACGCGCTCGATCCGGACGTCGCGTCGGAGGGCGGGACGTCGCTGGTTCCGGCGCTGCAGCAGGGGATCGACTTGCTGCACGCCAGCCCGGAAATCGCCGATCGCGTCCTCGTCATGTTCACCGACGGCGAAGCGCACGACTCGCTGGAGCGGTCGCTCCAGGAGGCGCGGCGGCTGGCGGGCCTCGGCATCCATTTGATTCTCGTGGCCGAGGGTGGCCGCGCACCGGTCCGGATTCCGGTCCGCGACGATCGCGGGCAGCTGGTGGTGTGGCAGCAGGATGAGACGGGGAATCCGGTCCAGACGAGCCGGCGTGACGACGTGCTCGGCGCGATCGCCGACGCCGCGCAAGGCACGATTGTCGCCGCCGAGCTGCCCGATCAGGCCGGTGCGGTGCGCGATCTCGTGGCGTCGTACAAACGCGCCACGGCGACGGAGAGCCGCACCCAGCGGGGGCGGCCGCGCGCGTGGATTCCCCTGTTGCTCGCCGCGATCGTGCTGACGACGCAAACGCTCACGCGGCGCACCGCCGCCTTGATCGGCCTGTTGTGCTGCGTCGTTCCCGCGGCGCACGCGCAACGGCTCCGCTCACCCGCAGAACGCGCGTGGGACCAGGGCGATGTCCGGTCGGCCGCGGCCGCGTACCTGGCGGAGCTGAAAACGCACCAGGACGACGACACGGCGTGGTACAACACGGGCACCGCCGCGCTGGCCGCCGGCGATCCGGCGCTGGCGCGGGCGACGCTCGCGCGCGCGGCCGCCTCGCTTGATCCCGAGCTGCGATTTCGCGCCCTCTACAATCTCGGATTGCTCGCGCTGCTCGAGGCGAGATCGGACAGCACGAATCGCGACACGCATCTCGCCGATGCCGAGCGCGCCTATCGGGAAGCACTGCTGCTGAAGCCGCATCACATTCGCGCGAAGTGGAATCTGGAGCTCGTGAACCGCCTGCGCGGCTCCGGCGGGCAAGCGAACCAGCCCAATCCGCCTCCGCCACCCCCGCCGGGATCCGGTGGTGGCGGCGGCGGAGGTGGAGGGGGGGGCGTCGGTCAGCAACAGCAGCCGCAGGGAGCAGGAGGGAACGCGGGAGGGCTGAATGAATCACAAGCCGACCAGGTGCTGCGATCGATCGGCCAGGAAGAACTGCGCACGCGCCGCGACCGCACCGGTCGCACGCGCCGAGCGGCGGCGGCGGGAGTGAAGGACTGGTGATCCTCCCGCTGCTGACGGCGCTGCTGGTGGTGCAGGGGGCGGAAGTCACGGCCGGTGTCGATCGCACGCACCTCCGCGTCGGTGAGGAGCTGATGTTGACCGTGCGCGCGCGCACGCGCTCGACCGACCCCGTCGAGATCATGCTGCCAACGCTCAACGGCTTCGCGATCGTGGGCTCGCGCGATATGACCGAGGTCGCGATCAGCGGCGGCGCCGGCTCGATTCGGACGACGGTGCGCGAGCTGCAGCTGCGCGCGCAGCAACCGGGGGCACTGCTCATCGGGCCGGTGCGCGCGAAACAAGGGGCGAGCGTCGTCTCCACCGATCCGATTCTCGTGACGGTGGACAGCGCGGCCGATCGCAGCACGGTGGCGTTGAGTCCGCTGGCGCGTTCGCTGCTCGAGACGGCACGGCCGCCCCTGTCGCGCCGCTCCGATCGTGTCGCCCTGACGATGCTCGTGCCGAGCGACAGCGTCTTTACCGGCCAGCAAGTCGACCTGATCGCCGCCGCCTGGATCCCGCGCGAGCTGCGGGAGCGGATGCGGCGCGCCCCGTTGTTGACGCTGGTCACGCCGGAAGGCGTCTGGGCGTATCCGGCGGCGACGTCGTCCGGCGTCGCGCTGTCGCGGCAAGTGGGAGGACGGTGGCTCGACCTGTTCATCGCGCATCAGGTCGTGTTCCCGCTGGCGGCCGGCCGGCTGATCATCCCACCGGCCTCGGTCGAGTACGCACTCCCCGTCACGTTCTCGTTCTTCAGTCGTGAGGAGCGCTACACGCTGCGCAGCGACTCGATCGCGATTGTGGTGTTGCCGCTGCCGTCCCCAGCGGCTACGAACGTGGTAGGCGAGCACTTGAGCCTCGACCTGCAGATCGATCCCGCGAGCACGCGGGTGGGGGAGCCCGTCGAGGCAGCCGTGACGGTCTCGGGCGTCGGGAACGTCGCGCTCTGGCCCGAGCCCGCGTTGCGCTGGCCGGCCGGATTCCGCGTCTATCCGGCGCAAACGGAAGTACGCATTGCACCGGACGCCGGCCGCATCGCCGGCAGCAAGACGTTCCAGTTTCTCGCCGTGCCCGACTCCTCGGGCAACTTCGTGTTGCCGGAGGTGCGCTACGCGTATTTCGACCCGACCGCGGGTCGCTACACCGCGGCGACGGCCGCGCCGCGGGCGCTGGCGGTGGCTCCCGGCGCGGAGCCCCGCGCGGCCCGGGTCCTGCCGCCGCTGTTGCCGAGCCGGGGAGAAGTCGCGGTCGACCGCCTGGCGCGGCAGGTGGGATGGGAAGGTTGGCTCGTGGTTCTCCTGGTGCCGCCCCTCCTTGCCGGACTAGCACGGCGGCGCCGGCATCGCGAGCCGGCCGCGGCGGCGGTGCCGGCTGCCGGACGGGCACAGCTCACGCCGCTGGGCCGGCTCGAGCGCGAATTCCTCGCGGTGTTGGCGAGTCATGTCTCCGATCCCTTCGCGCGCGACGGCGATGGACTCGCGCAGGCACTGCGCGCCGCCGGCGTGGACAGCGCCGTCGCCGACCATGTGAAACGGCTGCGCGACCGGCTGCGTGCGGCCCGCTACGGCCCGCGCGGCCTCGGCGACGCCGCGGAGCTGGGCGCCGAGATCGAGCAGGTCCTGCGCGTGTTGGGTGCGACATGGGACGTGCACGAGAACGCCGGCGGACGACGCCCCCGGTCGACGTTTGCGTCGTTGTTGGTGATCGGGATCGGTTTCGTAGGGGCACGACATGTCGTGCCCCTACAGTCACCCGCCGCGCAAACACCCAGCGCCGAGGCGTTGTTCGAGGCGGGGGCGTTGCGGGCGGCCGCTGATTCATTCAACGCGCGCGCCGCGCGCGCGCCGCGCGATGCGGCCCACTGGTACAATCTCGGCGCCACGTTGTATCGCGCCGGCGCCGACGGCAAAGCGATCGCGGCATGGACGCGCGCGGCGCGCCTGGCGCCGCGTGACATGGCGATCCGCCGCGCGCGGCGGCTGCTTCCCGCGCCCGACCCGGTGACCGAACAGCTGCTGCGGGTCGGTTGGGCCACACCCGCCGAATGGGCGGTCATTGGCGCGGCGGGGTGGGTCTTGCTCTGGCTCAGCGTGGCGGCCGGCGCCAGGCGGCGAGTCGTACTCGTGTTGTTCGGCGCCGTCTCCTTCGGTGCCGGGATCCTGGGCGCGCTCGAGTGGTGGCACCGGGACCAACCACTCGCGGTCGTCATCGCCGATGGCGCGCCCGTGCTGGCGGCGCCGTACGGCGGCGCCAGCGCCACGGCCACGATTCCCGCGGGTGGTGCGCTCTTCGTCGGCCGGAGCTATGGTCCGTGGCGGGAAGTCAATCGGAAAGACGGAATCCACGGCTGGGTGCGCCCAGAGGAGATCTCGGGACTGTGAGTGTGCTCGCGCATGCGCGCGTCCAGGTGCTCGCGGGAAATGTCGCCGACCAGATCGCCGCGGGCGAAGTGGTCGAGCGGCCCGCGTCGGTCGTCAAGGAGCTCGTCGAGAACGCCCTCGATGCGGGCGCGCATGCGGTGCGCGTGGAGCTGGAAGACGGGGGCAAGACGCTGATTCGTGTGAGCGACGACGGCTGCGGGATGGACCGCGAGGATGCGCGGCTGGCGCTGCAGCGCCACGCGACGAGCAAGATCCGCACGGCGAGCGATCTGATCGGGGTGGCCACGTTCGGATTTCGCGGCGAGGCACTTCCCGCCATCGCGTCGGTCTCCCGTTTCGAGCTGGAGACCTGCGGCGAGGGAGAAGACGCGACGCGGCTGCGCGTCACCGGCGGGAAGCTCGATGGGACGGAGGATGGCGCACGCCAGCGCGGCACGACGGTCACCGTCCGCGCGCTGTTCTACAATACTCCGGCGCGCCGGAAGTTTCTCCGCGCGACCGCGACGGAAACGCGCGCCGCGGTCGAAGCGATCACGGTGCTGGCACTGACCCGTCCCGACGTCGCGTTTTCCCTCACCAGCGACGCACGGGTATTGCTCGACTGTCCCCCGGCGCTGCGACTGATCGACCGGGTGCGCGCGCTGTGGGGCGTCGAGCTCGCCGATACGCTGCTGCTGGTCTCACACCGCGCCGGACCGCTCGAGGTGACGGGGCTGGTGCAGCGGCCCGCGCAGGCCCGCCCGGCGGGGCGCAAGGGCTATGTCTTCGTCCGTGGCCGGCCGATTCGCGATCCGTTCATCCTGCGCGCCGCCGAAGCCGGCTACCGCTCGACGATCGCGCCCGGCGACCGGCCGTCGCTGCTCTTGTTTCTCGACCTGCCGGGAGATGCAGTCGACGTCAACGTGCACCCCGCGAAGCTGGAGGCGCGGTTTCGCGACAAGTTCTTCGTCGAAAAAGTAGTTGAGGAGGCTGTGAGAGCGGCGCTTGCTCCGTTGGATGCAGCTGCGCCCCTGGGAGTCGGGAGTCAGGAGCCTGGAGCCTGGGCTGGGATTGACCGAGCTCTGACCGCAGGCATTCCGCTTGAGCTGTTCCGTTCGGCCCCGGCTCCCGACTCCCGGCTCCAGGCTCCTCTTCTCCAGCTCTTCGATACCTACATCGCATTCCAGACCGACCAGGCCGTCGCGATCGTGGACCAGCATTCGGCGCACGAGCGCGTGTTGTACGAAGACGTGATGCGCCAGCTCTCGGGTGACGGCGCGCCGGCGCAGCGCCTGCTGCTGCCGCTCACGTTGGACTTCGCGCCCGCCGAGCTCGATGCCATCGACGCGCATCGCGAGCTGCTTGCCCGCATCGGGTTCGAGATCGAGCCATTCTCCGGTCGCAGCATCGTCGTGCACACCGCGCCGAACCCGCATCCCCGCTTCGAGGCCGCCCGCTGCCTGCAGGAGCTCGTTGCCGATCTCGCCGGTGGCCGCTTTGGCGGCTGGCAGAACCGGCTCGAGCGCTTTGCGGCGACCTACGCCTGCCGAGCCGCCATCAAGGCCGGCCAGACGCTCGACGCGGGCGAGATGCGCGAGCTCATCGTGCGGCTGCTCACCGCGACGCTCCCCGCGCACGATGTGCACGGCCGGCCGAGCATGGTGCAGCTGCCGAAGGAAGAGTTGGAACGGCGTTTTGGGAGAACCACATCCTAAAGGCTACACCTCTCACTCCGGTCATCGTCGGTCCGACCGGGGTGGGCAAAACCGCCGTCGCCTCGAGCCTCGCCACTCTCACCCCCATCACGGTGATCTCGGCGGACGCCCGCCAACTCTATCGCGGCCTCGACATCGGCACCGCGAAGCCTGATGGCGCGACGCTGGCGCGCGTGCCGCACCGCGGGCTGGACCTGATCGATCCCGGAGAGCGGTACAGCGCGGGGCGATTCGCACGCGATGCCGCCGGATGGATTGCCGACACGCGGGCGAGCGGCCGTCAGCCGATTGTCGTGGGTGGGACGGGCCTATATATCCGCGCGCTGGCGGAGGGACTGTTTCGCGAGCCGCCATTCGATCCGGAGCGCCGCCAGCAGCTCCGCCGCTGGTCCGAATCGCTGGCCGGCGGCGATCTCGCGCGCTGGGCCGGCCGGCTCGACCCGCGATTCCCGGGTGGCGGCCGGCAGCGCGCCGCGCGGGCGGTCGAGGTGGCCTTACTGACCGGGCACGCCCTCTCGTGGTGGCAGCGCGAAGCCCGGGACCGCGGCACGTTGCACCCCTGGTACATTCACCTCACGGTGCCGCGAGAAGTCCTGCACCGCCGGCTCGCGGCGCGCGTCGATGAAATGCTGCGTGCCGGTTTCGTGCAGGAAGTGCAGCGCGTGCTCGCGTCGGGCATTGCGCCACACGCACCGGGACTCGACGGCGTGGGCTACCGGGAGGTCGTCGCGATGCTGAACGGTCAGTTGTCCGAGAGTGCGTTGCGGGACGCGATTGTGGTGTCGACACGGAGATACGCGAAGCGGCAAGAGACGTGGTTTAGAAACCAACTGCGGGAGCCAGGAGCCGGGAGTCGGGAGCCCGGGATTTGGACCCTTCATGCCACTGAGACTCCAGAATTGCTGGCCCGTCGCATTCACGAGCGGTGGTCATCCCTGACTCCCGACTCCAGGCTCCCAGCTCCCAGATGAGAATCGGCATCACCTGCTACCCGACCTACGGCGGCTCCGGGGCCGTCGCGACCGAGCTGGGCCTCGAGCTCGCCCGCCGTGGCCACGACGTCCATTTCATCTCATACGCGAGTCCGTTTCGGCTGCGCGGCTACGCCGAGCGCGTCACGTTTCACGAGGTCACGCAACTCGAGTATCCCCTGTTCGAGCAGTCGTCCCCGTACGCGCTGGCGCTCGCCGTGAAGCAACACGAAGTCGCCAAGCGCGAGCAGCTCGATCTGATGCACGTGCACTACGCGATTCCGCATGCCGCGACCGCGTGGCTGGCGAAGCAGATGCTGCTGCACGAGCAATTGAACCTGAAAATCGTCACGACCCTGCACGGCACCGACATCACGCTGGTCGGCCAGGACCCGTCGTACTACACGCTCACCAAATTCTCCATCGAGCAGTCGGACAAGGTGACCGCCGTCTCCGCGTACCTGCGCGATGAGACGTATCGCGCCTTCGGCTGCGGACAGTGTGACGTGCGCGTCATCCCCAACTTCATCTCGACCGCGGACTATCATCCTCCCGCCGGCGACGCCGACCGCAAGCGGCTGGCGCCCAAAGGCCACCGCGTCCTGGTGCACGTCTCGAACTTCCGCCCCGTCAAACGCATCGGCGATGTCGTGAAAATCTTCGCGGGTGTCCGCAAGCAGCTTCCCGCCACGCTCGTCCTCGTGGGCGACGGCCCCGAACGCGATGCCGCCGAGCACGACGTCGACGGCCTGGGCCTGCGCAAGGATGTGCGCTTCCTGGGCAAGGTCGAGAGTGTCGGCGACGTGCTGCGGGGCGCCGACCTCTTTCTGCTGCCCTCGGCCACCGAGTCGTTCGGGCTCGCCGCCCTCGAGGCGATGGCGTGCGCGGTGCCGGTGGTCGCCAGCGACGCCGGAGGGATTCCCGAGGTCGTGGAGAACGGCAAGACCGGGTTTCTCGCGCCGCCGGGGGATGTCGCCACGATGGCGCAGCGCGCCCTGGAAGTGTTGCAGGATTCCGCCCTGCATGAGCGTCTCAAACGGAACGCGGCGGCACGCGCGCTCGACTTCTCCGCGGATCGCGTCGTCCCGCGCTATGAGAAGCTGTACGAAGAAGTCCTCGGAGCAGGGGCGGGGGCGGGGGCGGGGGCGGGGGGGCGGGCGTGAGGGGCATCGTACGGCTGATGCGTGGTCCCAACCTCATCATCGCGGCCGCCGGCGTGCTCGCCGGCGGTTGGATCGCGCTTGGCCGAATCGCGTTTCCGAACGCGCTGGTGTTGGCCGCGCTCTCCGGCATGGCGCTCGGCGCGGCCGGCAATACCTGGAACGACATCCGCGACGTCGTGGCCGACCGGGTGAACCGACCCGGCACGCGGCCACTCGCGGCAGGCCAGGTGTCCCGTGGGATGGCGGATTTCATCGTCTTCGATGGCGCACTGCTCGGCCTCGCCCTTGCCGGGCTGATCAGCGGTCGCCAAGTCCTTGCCGCCCTTGCCGCTCTTGCTGTCATGCTGATGTACTCATCGCTCCTCAAGCCCCGGCCGTTACTCGGCAACGTCGCGGTGGCGCTCGTCGCGGGGTCGCCGCCGTTCTACGGCGCGCTCGCCGTGGGCGTACCGGGCGGCGGCATGGTGCCCTGGGTGCTGGCGGCGTGGCTGCATTTCGTCCGTGAGATCGTCAAGGACGTCGAGGATGAGCCGGGCGATCGCACGATCGGGCGCCGCACGCTGCCGATTGTCGTGGGCCGCCGGCCCGCCTTGGTGATCGCCGCGGGTGCCGGGCTGCTCTTCGTGCCCGCCAGCCTGCTGCTGCCGCGGAGCGCGGGATTCAGTGGCGCGTATTTCGTGATCGCGCTGTTCGCACAGCTGGCGATGCTCATCGCCGCGACCTGGCTCCTGCTCGGCCGGGTCGATCGCGTGAGCATCCTGCTCAAGGGCGCCATGGTCGTGGGCCTGATCGCGCTGGTCGCGGGCAAGGTCGCGTGACTCTCTGGCAGGGAATCCTCCTCGGTCTGGTGCAAGGCCTCACCGAGTTCCTTCCGGTCTCGAGCTCGGGGCATCTGGTGCTGGTGGAGGCGCTCTCCGGGGTGCACTTCACGGATGTTACGGTTGAGGTATCTCTGCACGTCGCGACACTGGGTTCCGTGCTTGTTGTGTACGGTCGACGGCTGTGGCAGATCATCCGCGGCGTCGTTCGTGGTGATCGGCCCAGCCTCCAGTACGCGGCGCTGCTCGTGATCGCCAGTCTCCCTGCCGGGGTGATCGGCCTCCTGTTCCGTCATCAGATCGAAGAGCGGTTCCATTCCCTCTTCTGGCTCGGCATTCAGTTCATCATCACCGGCGCAATCCTGCTTGCGACGCGCGGCGTGCGGGGCGAACGCACGGTGCCGACTCCGGCGGCGGCGGGCGTGATCGGGTGCGCGCAAGCCTTCGCGATTTTGCCGGCGGTCTCGCGTTCCGGTGCGACCCTGGCCGCGGCGCTGAAGAGCGGCCTCTCGCCGGCGGCGGCCGCCGAATTCAGCTTCCTGATGGCGATCCCAGTGATTGCCGCAGCCGGGGTCCTCGAAGGGAAGGACGCGGTGCTCAACTTGGCGCAGATCGGCGCGGTGCCGTGGGCGGCGAGCTTCGTTGTGGCCTTCGCGGCCGGTGTTTGGTCGATCCGCCTGCTCGTGCGTTTGATCCGCGATGGTCGGTTTTACCTCTTCGCGCCCTACTGTTTTGCGGTCGGTCTGCTCACGCTCGCGTACGCGCTGTGGCACGGTTAGCGATCGACGACATTCCCGCGGCGGCGCTGGCGCGGCGCTGGGGTATCCCGCAGTGCGGCGTCTTCCGCACGCTGTCGTCCAGCCTCGATGCCATTCACGACCTCGGCGCGCAGGGCGCGCCGGCCGGAACGGTGGTCCTCGCCGAGGAGCAAACGGCGGGGCGGGGTCGCGACGGCCGCACGTGGCGCTCGCCGCCGGGCGGCGTCTGGCTCGGGATGTTGCTGCGGCCCCCGCCGCCGCTGGCCGCGCCCGGTGTGCTGTCGCTGCGCGCGGGGCTCGTGGTCGCAGACGTCGTCGAGGCAATTCTGGGCGTGCGTCCCACGTCGCTGTCGGGACCCCGGGCCGGATTGAAATGGCCGAATGACGTGCTCGTGGATGATCGCAAGGTCGCGGGGATTCTGTGCGAAGGCCGTTGGCAGGGCGACACGCTCCAGTGGCTCGGCGTCGGGATCGGCGTCAACGTCGCGAACGAAATCCCGGCCGAGGTGGCGGAGCGGGCCGTGGCGCTGCGTGAGCTCCGGCCCAGCGTCCGGCGCATCGACGTCCTGGATCTGCTCGTCCCAGCGCTGTTACGGCTCACGGCGCACGGCGCACAGCTCACGGAGTTCGAGTGTGCCGCGTTCGCGCGTCGCGACTGGCTGCGTGGCCGCCACATTCGCACGCCGCTCGCAGGCCGCGCCTCGGGGATTCGCCCCGATGGCGCGCTGCTCGTCGACACCGGTGCCGGCACCACGATGGTGCGCGACGGCCACGTCGAGCTATCTTAGCTGCCCCATGCTCCTCGCCTTCGACATCGGTAACACCGAGACCACCGTCGGATTGTTTGCGGGTGACCGGCTGGCGGCGCATTGGCGGCTGCACTCGATGCCGCAGCGCACCCCCGACGAGTGGGCGGCCGCGTTCACCGCGCACCTGACGCAGGCCGGACATTCCACGCAGGAGATTCGCGCCGCGGTTGTCGCGTCCGTTGCGCCGACGATCACGCAGAGCCTGTGCGACGGCATCGAGGCAGCGACGACGCGCCAGCCGCTGCTTGTCGATGCGCGGTCCAAACTGCCCATCGTGCTCGACGTCGACGAGCCGCTGACCGTCGGCGCCGACCGTATCGTCAACACGCTGGCGGCCGCGCAGCTCTTCAAGAAAGACACCATCGTCGTCGATTTCGGCACCGCCACCACATTCGATTGCATCACCGCCGCCGGCGGCGCGCGCTTCATCGGGGGGGTGATCATGCCCGGTCTGCGCACCGCATCGGACGAATTGGTGCGCAAGACCGCCAAGCTCCCGGCGACCGAGTTGCTGCCGCCGACGCGCGCTATCGGGCGCCGCACCGAGGACTGCATTCGTGTCGGCGTGCTCTGGGGCGCGGCCGACGCGGTCGATGGGCTGGTGCGGCGCATCCGGGCGGAGTGGCCATCCCGGAACACACCCATGGTCGTGGCGACCGGCGGGCTGGCCGGCTTAGTGGCCCCGCTGTGCAACGAAATCGAGTCGGTGCACCCCGATCTGACGCTGGTCGGGTTGCGGATTGCCGCGGCCGAGCTGGGCTTGCAGTGGTAAGCAACGCGCGCACGCTCAATGCGTGGCGGCGCTGGGGCTACCGGCTCCTCCCCGGTGAGCTCAACTCCTATCTGCTGCACATGCGCCCGGCCGAGTGGCCGATCATGGCGGGGCATACGCTGCTCGGCTACATCCTCGCCGTGGGATTGCAGGGAACGGTGAGCGGGGAGCACATCGGTGCGGCGCTCCGAGGCCTGCTCATCTGGGTCGTGTTCCTGAACGGCGGTACGCTCGCAATTAATAGCGTCTTCGATAAGGATGAGGGCGATATCGGATATCTGAACGCCCCGCCGGCGCTCCCACGATACCTGCTCCACTTCAGCGTGTTCTTACTCGTGGCAGGCCAGCTGCTGGCGCGCACGCTGCCCGCCGGGTTTCAGATTGCGTACGCGATCTGCTTCGTCCTCTCGATCCTGTATTCCGTCCCGCCGTTTCGTTTCAAGGCGGTCGCGGGTGTGGATTGGATTATCAACATGTGGGGCTTCGGTACCCTCACGCCCTACGCCGCCTGGGCCGCGACGGGCCGCCCGCTCGATCCGGGACACGCGCTGGTGCTGCTCGCGTTCTGCCCGCTGTTCGCCGGGCTCTATCCGCTCACGCAGTTGTACCAGTTCGAAGAAGATCAGCGTCGCGGCGACCGGACATTCGCGCTGATTCTGGGGATGCGGCTCAGCCTGATAGTGGCAATCGCGAGCACGCTGCTGGCATTTGCCCTGTTCGCCTGGGCCGTCACGCTCCTCGGGGTCGGGGCGAAAGCGGTCGCTCTCCTGGTGCCGCTGGCACTGTGGTTGGCCGTGCTGCTGCCGTGGTTCCTGCGCCACACGGCGTGGAGTCCCAAGCAACACCAGCAGGGCATGTATCGCGCGCTGGCCGCATGGGCAGTAACGGACCTCACGGTTTTGTTTGTGTTTGCCTCGTAACCTGCGGCGTTTAGATTTGCAGAAGCGGCCCACGCCACCTTTTAGAGGAGACACATGGCAAATTCCGCGACGGTCGATCGCTCCGAATTCCGGCATGTGCTCCTGAGTGGAACCATCGTTGGTGTGGTCACCGCCGTGCTGGTCATCCTCTACCTCGTCGTCTCCCGGCTGCTGTCCCCCGGAATCACCCCGTCGCTGCTGCAAGCCATCCTCGTGCTCGCCGGAGGCGTCGCTGCGGCATTCCTGCCGGGCTTCTTCGCAGCCTCGCGCACGACACAGGGGGTCGCGAGCGCGGCGGCGATCGGGTTGTGGGGTACGATCGTGTTCATGGCGATCGACATCGTTGTCTTGCGGCCGATGAATCACGTGGTCGGCACCTACCCGTGGACATGGGACGCCGTCGGCGGCGGCAGCACGTGGTGGTACCTGCCGATCTGGTGGATGCTGGGCACCTTCCTCGCGTGGATGGGCGGCCTGGTGACCGCCGGCCGCGCTGCGCGGGGGGGTGACGTGGCGATCGGCGCGCTGGCGCTTCCCGTCGTCGTCGGTGCCGCCGCCATCGCGCTCGTCGTCACGCTCGCCCGCCTCCACGTCTATTTGCCCGTTGCCGCCGGCGCGGGCTTCGCGCTCGTACTTACGGGGTTCGCGGTCGTCGCGATGACCCGCAAGGGGTAGGGGGGCACCGTGCCGAGGTGGATGGCGCACTTGCTCGTCGTCGTGGGGTGGCTGCTGACGCCCGCATGGGCGTGGGCCGCCTCGCACGTCGGCTTGTGGCTCGGCGCGCTCGTCGCGCTGCGGTTCGAGAATCCCTTCGTCATGTTGGCCATCGCCGGCGCGGGCGCCCTGCTGTTCGGATTTGCCGTCCTGTGGACCTGGGTGCGCTTCATGCGTCATCTCCCGCACCTCATCTCCCATCACATGGCACCCCGCGAATCCGAGGAGCACGCCGCGATTGCGGCCGCGGATTGAGCTCTTCCTTCTAGTCGCAGGAGTTTCCTACCTCCACGCCCAGGGACGGGATGTCGACCTGTTGTACGGGCGCTGGTATAACGGCAACCAATCGAACAGCTACGAGCTGCGCACCACGACCTCGCTCGGCGGTCGGTTTGGGCAGGGGCTGGCGGCGTACGTCATCGTCCACGACAGCCTGGGCCGCAATCGGGCATTCTACGGCGCGGGGTGGGAATTGCAGGCGTGGCGACATCGCCAGACCTTCGCGCCGTATGTAATCGCGGGCGCGGCGCTCGGCCTGTCGACTGATACCGCGCGGCAACAGCTCGCCGCGCTGTGGAGCATCGGCGGCGGGATCGAGTGGCGTCCGATCTCCTGGGTAGCGATCGGCATGGAAGGCCGATACCAACTGCAGGATGTGGGGCCTCGCGGTTTCTGGCGCACGACGTCGGAGGCCCGGAACGGCATCGGCGTCGCGCTTGCGGTGTCCCTCGGAATCGGCAGGCGCGCGTGGCGCGGCGGGGGAGGAGGAGAGGGAGGGGGATCCTCCCGTCCACCTCCGGAACCGCCGGCGACGATAACGGGCAACGCCGCGGACATCGTGCGCAGCGCGCTCGACGCGCTCGGGACGCCGTACATGTGGGGCGGGACGGAAGCCAATGGATTCGACTGCTCAGGCCTGGTCCAATGGGCGTACGCGAAACACGGCATCCGCCTGCCCCGCATGAGTCGCGATCAGGCGCGATCGGGCAGCGAGGTTACGCCGGTCGTCGATGCGCTGCGGCCGGGAGACATTCTCCTGTTCGCGGCCCAGCCCGGCGGCGGGGTGACCCACATCGGCATGTATATCGGCGAGCAGACGTTCATCCACAGCTCCAATACCGGTGTGAAGCTGTCCCGGCTCGAGCCGCAGGACGCAGATGGTGCCTGGTGGGTGACCCGTTGGGTCGGGGCGAGGCGGGTCGTGCCGTGACGCCAGGAGCATGGCGTCTTGGCGTCCTGGCGCTCATCAGCTGCGCTCCTCACCGTATTCCCGCCACCCTCCGCGGCTACGATATCGTCGTCGCCGGACAAGATTCCCAAAGCATCGAGCTCGCCCGCGCCATGCGGGAGTATGGCTTTCACGTCCGGCCGAACGTCCGCGGCGGCAGCCGGCCCACTGCGGCGCTCGTCCACTTCGTCTTCAGCGAGCCCGGCCCCGACCAACCCACCTGGCTGCACATTCGCCTCGCTGATACGCGCAGCGGGTTGGTCGTCGGGGTAGGGGCGGTGCAGCTCGACTCGACGACCAAGACTCCCCGCGCCCGCGCGACCGCCGTCGTACAGGCACTTTCGGCCCCTTGACATGGGGGCGGTTGGACGGCGAGATTCCTCCGCGTCGTCAATTAGCACTCATCTGCAACGAGTGCTAACGGCTAATCAATTCAAAGAGTTACGGAGGCTTCGAGCATCATGGCAACGGCAACCAAGACGAGCCAGAAGTACAAAGTCTACCCGTTGGCCGATCGCGTCGCGATCCGGCCGATGGAGGAGACGGAGACGATGAAGGGCGGGCTGTACATCCCTGACACCGCCAAAGAAAAGCCGATCCAGGGCGAAGTCATCGCCGTGGGACCGGGGCGGCGGGAGAAGGGTGAGACGATCCCGATGGAGCTGAAAGTGGGGGATCGCGTGGTCTACGGGAAGTACAGCGGCACGCAGATCGAGTTGGACAACGAAGAGATCATCCTGATCAAAGAAGCCGACGTCATCGCGAAGCTCGCGTAAGCAGCCCCTAGGGAGGAAGCACAGACATGGCAGCCAAGTATCTGGAGTTCAGCACCGAGGCCCGGGCCAAGCTCAAGCGGGGCGTGGACCAGTTGGCCGACGCAGTGAAGGTGACGCTCGGCCCCAAGGGCCGGAATGTCGTCATCGACAAGAAGTTCGGCAGCCCAACCGTCACCAAGGACGGCGTGACGGTCGCGAAGGAAGTCGAGCTCGACGACGAGATCGAGAACATGGGCGCCCAGATGGTGAAGGAAGTGGCGACCAAGACGTCCGATCTCGCGGGCGACGGCACCACCACGGCGACCGTATTGGCCCAGGCAATATATCGGGAAGGCCTGAAATCCGTGACCGCCGGCGCCAACCCGATGGCATTGAAGCGCGGCATCGAGAGCGCCGTCGAGACCGTCGTCGCCGAGCTGAAGAAGATTTCGGTGCCGACCTCGGGCCGGAAGGACATCAAGCAGGTCGCCACGATTTCCGCCAACGGCGACGCTGAGATTGGCGACAAGATCGCCGACGCGATGGACAAGGTCGGTAAGGACGGCGTGATCACGGTCGAGGAAGCCAAGAGCCTCGAGACCACGCTGGAGACGGTAGACGGCATGCAGTTCGACCGCGGCTACCTCTCGCCGTACTTCATTACTGATCCTGAAAAGATGGAGTGCACGATCGAGGATGCGTACATCCTCATCTACGACAAAAAAATCTCGACGATGAAGGACCTCCTGCCCGTGCTCGAGAAGGTGGCACAGTCAGGCCGGCCAATGCTGATCGTGGCCGAGGACGTCGAGGGTGAGGCGCTGGCGACGCTCGTCGTCAACAAGCTCCGCGGCACGCTGAAGGTCTGCGCCGTCAAGGCGCCGGGCTTTGGTGACCGTCGCAAAGAGATGCTGCGCGACATCGCCATTCTCACCGGCGGCCAGGTGATTTCGGAAGAGCTCGGCCTGAAGCTCGAGAACACGACGCTCAATGATCTCGGCCGCGCCAAGCGCGTCATCGTGGACAAGGACAACACCACGCTCGTCGACGGCAAGGGCAAGGACGATCAGATCGAAGGCCGTAAGTCGGAGATCAAGGCCCAGATCGAGAAGTCCACGTCCGATTACGACAAGGAAAAGCTGCAGGAGCGGCTGGCGAAGCTCGCCGGCGGCGTGGCCGTGCTCAACGTCGGCGCGGCGACCGAGACCGAGATGAAGGAGAAGAAGGCTCGTGTCGAGGACGCGCTGCATGCAACCCGCGCGGCGGTCGAAGAGGGCATCGTGCCGGGCGGCGGCGTGGCGCTGCTGTGGTGTCAGAAGTCGCTGGACAAGACCAAGGGTCACGATGACGATGAGAAGACCGGCATCGAGATCGTGCGCCGGGCCCTCGAGGAGCCGATCCGCATCATCGCCCAGAACGCGGGCGCGGAAGGCGCTATTGTCGTCGGCAAGGTGAAGGAGTCGAAGGACAAGAACTTCGGCTACAACGCCCAGACCGATAAGTTCGAGGACCTCGTCGCGTCGGGCGTCATCGATCCGACCAAGGTCACCCGGACGGCCCTGCAGAACGCCGCGTCCATCGCGAGCCTGCTCCTCACGACGGAGTGCGTCGTGGTGGAGAAGAAGGAGAAGGAAAAGGCGCCGCCGATGCCCGGTGGCGGTATGGGCGGGATGTATTAACGCACGATGTAGGGGCACGACATGTCGTGCCCCTACAACCGGCTGTCTAAGGTAGACGCACGCCCCGGGATTTTCCCGGGGCGTGGCGTTTTGCGAAAGTGACGTTCCGCACGGGGGGGAGCGCTATTTTGCTCCATGAGTGCCCCCCCGGAAAAGGCCGCGCTTTCCCGCGAATTGGCCGATTTCCTGATCGAGCTTTCCATCGCCCTGCACAAGCACGCGATGTATCCGGAGGGCCACCCCCTCCCTCGCACCGGCGGCGGGCTCCGCGGCGCGCAGCTGTGGGTCGGCTTGGCGCGCGCCGCCCTCGTCGCGGAGGCCGTCGCGGGCGACGATGCACCGCCGCCGGCGAGTGAACCGACAATGCGTTGCGCGAGCAGGTGCGCGATCTCCTGACGGGCTGGACGCTCGACGACCCCAACCCCGATGCCTACGGGCGCGCCTTGCATCGGATGGTGGCGGCCTCGACGCCGGCACAACAGCGCAGCGAAATCGCACAGACCGCTGAGCCGCTCCGGATTCTCCAGACCGCCCTCGAAACGGGCGTGCTCGGGTTCGCGGCGTGGCGCGCGGTGGAGCGGCTGCTGGCGGAGAACAACGTCGGGCCGCTGGTGCAGCTGCTCGAGTCGTCGCCCGGCCCCAGTAGCTCACGTCTGCGACGTCTACGACGCGTTACGCACGCGGCGCCCGTACTGCGAAGCCTGGTCGTTCGCGAAGACACTCGGTTACCTCGAGGAGCGCGCCGGACTCGAGTTCGACCCCGAGCTGTGTGCCGCGTTCACCCGGATGATGCGACAATGGGAACCGCAGGTCCGGCCCCCCCGCCCCTCCCGGCCGCTGCAAAACCGGAACCCGGTGGGGTATGATTGCCACGATCCATGCGGGGACGAGCATGCGTTGGGTAATCGTTTGGGGTGTGATGGTTGGTGCGGTCCAGGCACCGGCGCGGCTCGCGGGCAACTGGCAGGCCCGCGCGGGCGACGAGATCCGGCACATCATGGTGCGCAGCGACAGCTCGGCGCAGTTCGGCGAAGAGGTCGCCCGCTGGCGCGTGGTCGCCGACAGCCTCTGGATCACCTTGGGCGACGGCGTGTGGCAGGTCTACGGCATGACAATCGCCGGCGACAAACTCACGATCAGTGGTGGGGATTTGGAGAAGCCCGTCACGCTGCGCCGGGTTGGGCCGCCAACGGTCCGGCCCGATACGTTGTCGATTCCCGATCCACCCGCCCCGAATCAACGCGCCTGGTGACTTATTTCAGTTCGTTGACCGCAGCCAGCCTCCAGCCCGCATCCTTTTTCTCGAACCGCATCGCGAAGCGCCGCCGGTCCACGCGCGGCGCGCCGCCAGGCGCCGGCACGTACTCGAACATCGCGTGCACGTTTCCCGTCGCCGTGGCGCCTTGCACCTTGAAGTCTTCGACCGTGAACTTCGCGGTGATCTGATTCCAGTCGCGGAAGAAGGCCTCCCACCCCCGCCGTTCCGCGTCCGTCAGGCCCGGATACAACACGCGAATGTTGGAAATACGCTGGCTCGCCAGCGCGCGGCCGAGATCGTCGAGCAATACATCCACCGCGGCGCGCGCCTCCGGCGGCTGCGTGCTGGGCGGCGCGATGCCGGCGTCGATGCCGATCTGCTCGGCGCTCTGCGCCGCTACCTTGGCGAGGGTGAAATCCTGCTGGCGCAGCAGCGATTCGGCGCGCGCCAGGAACACGCCTGCATTGGCGGCGGCCGGCCCGGTGGGGATCGCCTGGACGACCGGCGTGACGCGGTCGATCATGCGCTGCGCCTCCCGGTCCATCGCCCGGGCTTCGTCGCGGGCGCGTCCGTAGCGTTGCGCCGCCTCGACGTACCCCCGCAGCGCCAGCGATTGATCCCCCCGCTGCAGCGCCTGCTCCGACGCCTGAAACATCGTCTCCGCGAGAAGCAGGGCCGGGACCGTGTTTTTCTGAGCGCCGGCCACAATCGCCCGGTCGCGGGCCGCGAGCGCGGAGTCGCGCCGGGTGCTGACGGCGATCGAGACCGGTTCGACGCCGGCTGCGGGTGGTGGCGCCCCGAAGCCGGGGGGCGGTGCCGACACGGACGGATTCGCCCCCCCGGCATTGCCCGGCTCGGCCGCCGGTTGTCCGGGCGCATACAGCAGTAGTACGACCACGGCGGCGAGCGCGCCCAGCACTGCGAGCCGCGCCCGCATCGACGCGTGCGTGATCAACTTGAGCACAGGCCTGGGCAGCGGCGTCCAGCGCCCGAGCGGCTGCGTCGCCTCCTCGTCCGCGCCCGACAACGCCGCGCGGATCTGCTGCAGCATCGACATCATCTGCCCCGCGGACTCGTAGCGCTCGTGCGGCACCTTGTTCATCGCCTTCGCCACGACGCGCTCCAGCGCCGCCGGGATCGATGGCGCCACGGTGCGTAACGGGCGCGGCTCCGTCGTCAGCACCTGGTACAACACGCCGTGCACCGATTCCGCCTCGAAGGGACGCTGATAGCAGAGCAGCTCGTACAGCATGCAGCCGACGGAGAACACGTCCGTCGCCGGGGTGATCGCGCCGTTGGTGATCTGCTCCGGCGCCATGTACGTCGGCGTGCCCACAATCGAACCCGATCCGGTCGACTCCGCCTTCTGCAGCCGTGCGATGCCGAAATCCATGATCTTGATGCGGCCGTCGGTCATGACGCGGACGTTGGACGGCTTCACGTCGCGGTGAATCACCCCGCGCTGGTGCGCGAAGTGCAGCCCATCGAGCACCTCGATCGTGATGTCGAGCTTACGCTCGAGCGCGAGCGGATCGCGCAGCGCGATCATGTCGGAAAGATCGCGGCCCTCGACGAGCTCCATCGCGATGTACAGCTGGCCCTCGGCCTCGCCGAGGTCGTAGACCGTGACGATGTTGGCGTGCTGGATGGCACCGGCGGCCCGCGCTTCGCGCAGGAACCGCTCCTGCATGTCCTTCGTCTTGCGGAAGCTCGCGCTCAACAACTTCAAGGCGACGTAGCGCCGCAGCACCGTGTCGTAGGATTTCCAGACGATGCCCATCGCGCCTTCGCCCAGGAGCTGATGCAGCTCGTACTTCCCCAGCCGGCGGTAGCGCTGTGGCGGGGGGGCGGGGGAGGGCGGGGGGAGGGGGGGAGGGGCGCCGCTCATCGGGTCGACCACTCGAAGGCCCGCGCCAGATAGGCGCGCATGGCATCGCTCACCTGGACGTTCCGCCGGGGCAGGACGCGCTCGACGATCGCCAGGAACTTCTGCTGCGTCATACGCTCGGATGCGACGCCGCCCCAGGCGAAGGGCGGGATGTACTTGGGTGCGCGCACGCCGGCGAATACGCTGGCGCCGGCGCCGATGACCGACCCGGCATCGAACAACGTGCCGATCGCGGTCTTGGCGTGATCGCCGAAGAGACTACCGAGGAACTGGTGTCCGGTTTCCATGCGCGTGCCGGCCACCTCTAGCCGCACGGGACCGTAGGTGCTCTTCAGGTTGGACGTCGTCGTCCCGGCGCCAAGATTCACCCAGCGGCCCAGCACCGAATGCCCCAGGAAGCCCAGATGGCTCTTGTTGGAATAGCCCAGCACGACCGTCGTCGACACCTCGCCGTGAATGACGGACCAGGGCCCAATGGCGGATGTGCGAATCGCGCCGCCGACGAGCCGCGTATTGGCCCCGATCCAGAGCGGCCCCTCGAGTCGCGTACCCGAGCGCACTTCCACGCCGCTCTCCAGGACCACGGGACCGTTGCGGGTATCGAAGACGACGCCGGGCTCGATGGCCCCTTCGCGCAGCGAGATCGCAGCGGGATCTCCCAGCACGATCGAGCCCTTGGGGACGGCGTCGGAGTCGCCCAGCAGCTTGCTGACGTCTTCCCGGAGCAGCTGCTCGAGGGCACCCACCAGATCGTACACGCCGTGCAGTAACACGCCGTCGACGCTCATCGTCTGCGCGTGCGCGACAGGGCCGGTCCAGGTCGTGCCGTCAGGAACCGCCCAGCCCACGGTGATGCCGTCGTGCGTCAGGCGCACGGCCGTATCGGGCAGCGGGCCGGCGAGGCCCCGGGGCGCGAACGTCGACGAGCCGATCACGGCCGGCCCCGTCACCGCGCGCCGCGCTTCGACGAGGGGAACCCCCGGCTCGGGAAATCCGGCGAGGTGCGGCAGCGCGAACACCGCCGTCGCTTCCGTCCCGACGAACGTTTCCCACCGCTCTCGCACCAGATGCGCGCCCGCGCGCAGCTCGCTCAGCGGTCGGATGCCGGCGAACGGGACCCAGGTCGGCCCGGGATCGGGATCGAGGAGGTACAGCCCGAGGCTCATCGCCCCTGCACCAGCGCTTTCAACTTGTCCGACTGTCCCGTCGGCATCACGAGCGTCTGCCCGTTCGCCCGCACGACGACCATGTCTTCCACTCCGGCAACCGCGATGTGCTCATTCTCCGCCCAGATCACACAATCTCGCACATCTGCACCCAGCGTGACGTTGCCGACGGTGACATTGCCCAGCTTGTCGCGCCGCCGGATGCGGAGCAACGCATCCCACGATCCGATGTCGTCCCAGCGGAACGCGCCCGTCACCACCGCCAGGCGCGTGGTGCGCTCGAGCACCGCGACGTCCACGGCGACGGGTGTGACGGCCGCAAAGAATCGCGGTACATCGCCGGCGTTCAGCGCCGGCCATCCGGGGGCGAGCTCTGCCGCATAGGCGCCCGCCTCGCCGAGGAAACGCGCTGCGCCCCAGGCGAACAGGCCGCTGTTCCACAGGGCCCCGCGGCGGCGCAGCAGTGCGGCCCGCGCGGGACTCGGCTTTTCGATGAACCGCTTCACCTTCCGGGCGCTGCCCAACGCATTGCCGGGGACGATGTAGCCGTACGCCGTCTCATTGCGCGTGGGTTTGACGCCGACGGTCACGAGGACATCCTGCTCCGCGGCGAGTCCCAACGCGTGCGTCGCGGCGGCACGGAACGCGCGATCGTCGCCGACCGCCCAATCCGCGTGCAACGACAACATCTGCCCGCCGGGATCGTGCTTGGCGATCCAGTGCGCCGCCCAGGCGAGCGCCGGTGCCGTGGATGCGGCGCGCGGCTCGGCGAAGATGTTTGCCTCGGGTACCTCGGGCACCGTCGCGGCGACCTGATCCACGAGCGCCGCTCCCGTCAGGATCAGGATCTGCTCGGGTGGCACCAGCCCGCGCAGCCGCGCGACGGCCTGCGCGAGCAGCGGCCGGTCACCCGTCAGGGGCAGCAGCTGCTTGGGCCGCTCGGGGGTCGACAGCGGCCAGAAGCGCGTCCCCGATCCGCCCGCGAGAATGGCGGCCCACGTGCTCACATGGCCTCGCCTGCCGCGTCGTCGTCGGGCGGGACGTCACCGAACATCATGGCGATGCGCTGGCTCAGCTTCGTCGGACTGAACGGCTTCGTCACCAAGGCGGCGCCCAGCCGCCGCGCCTCGCGCAGAATACGGTCTTCTCCTTCGGCAGTGAGAACGAGGACGGGGAGACGAGCGGTGCCGCTCTGCTTCCTCAGGTCGCGCAGGAAATCGATTCCCGAGCCGTCGGGGAGATGGATGTCGAGCAGCAGGCCATCGGTGGCCGGCGTGGCGCGCAGCGCGCTGCGGGCTTCGTGCAGCGTGCGCGCGAAGCTCACGCGATAGCCCAGCTGTTCGAGGAACGGGCGCAACACGAGTCCGATGTGCGGCTCATCATCCACCACTAGGAGGTGCCGTGCCGAGATGGTCAACGGCGGACCCGCTTAAAGCAGACCAGCGATGGCCGTGCGGTGTCGGCGAAGATCGAACAGGAGGGCGCCCACGTTCGTCGCAGGTTGCACCAGCACGATAAGGAGGGCGTCAGCATGGAGTACCGCAACCACGGCGAGGCCGCGGCCGAACTCGAGCACGGCGGTCGTGAAGTCGCCGCGACCACCGGCATCACCCAGCTGCGCCATGTGGTTGATCGCGGTCGGCAGCAGCGCGGCAACACTCTCCGCATCCACGCCGTTGGCCACGCGCGAATCGATGGCTAGGCCGTCCCGGCCCACCACGACCACGGCGTCCACGCCGGTGGAACGGCTGAGCGCCTCCACAACATCGCGGATGCTCGCCATAGGGGGGCCAACGTAGGTTTCCCGGAAGTCGAAGTCAAGCAGCCACTATGGGTTGACCCACTCGAACGCGGCCCTGTAAGTTCTCCAGCACTTCCATGCGCCTACGCCCCCTCTTTCTTCTTACCTTTGCGCTCGCGGCGGCCTGCGGTGCTCCACTGGGGCTGCCGCGCGCCTCGTTCGAAAACAAGGTGGTCACGGTGTCGCTGTATGCCTTGAGCGGCACGCCAGTCTCTTTCCCGTCGGCGTACTCGCTGCTATTCAATCTGCCCGTGCGCCCCGATCAGACGACGTCCCTCGATTTTGCGTTCGACCTCGATAGCGCGGGTCGGGCCAAGCTGCTTCCGACCGGGGCGTTGCGCCTCGGCCGGGCCTCGGGCATCCAGCTCACCACGACGCCGTTCGATTCCATCAAGGTGGCGCCCACGGGCAAGTACCAGCTCGACAGCGCGGTCGTCGTCGATTCGAACAGCGTGGCGATCCTGCATTCGACTCCCACGCAGTGCACGTTCGGCATCACGACGGTCTACTACGCCAAGCTCCACGTCCTCGCCATCGATACGACGTCCGGACCGAACGGGCGCCGCATCGACTTCGAGATTCTCACCGACACCAACTGCGGCTATCGCGGGCTCGAGACAGGCCTGCCGAAGCGTTAAGCCGTGATCGATCTGAAGTTGCTGCGCGCCTCGCCCGCTCAGGTGCGGGCGGCGCTCGCCCGCCGTGGCGATCCCTCCCTGATCCGGCTGCTCGACGAAATCGAAGCGCTCGACATGAAGCGGCGCACGCTCACCGCGCAGCTCGACACGCTCAAGGCCGAGCGCAACGACGCCGCGAAGACCGACGCGCAAACCGCCAAAGCGAAAGGCAAGCTTCCCGAGGAGATCGTCGCGGCACGGCGCAAGCTCGGCGACCGGATCACCGGTCTCGAGTCGGAGTTCCGCCAAATCGAGACGACACTGGAAGCCAAGGCGCTGTTCGTACCGAATCCGCCGCTCCCCGACGTGCCGGAGGAGCAGACCATCCTGCGCAGCTGGGGGACGCCGGCGGCCAAAGGCGGCAAGCCGCATTGGGAGATCGCGGAACGGCTCGGCATCCTCGATCTGCCGCGCGGCGCCAAGCTCGCGGGCTCGGGCTTCCCCGTCCTGATGGGCGCCGGCGCGCGGTTGGCCCGCGCGCTGATCAACTTCATGCTCGACCTGCACACGCGCGACCACGGCTACGTCGAGGTCGAGCCGCCGTTCCTGGTGCGACGTGAAGTCATGACCGGCACGGGGCAACTGCCGAAGTTCGAAGACGATCTCTATCGCACCATGCCGGACGACTTGTTTCTCGTTCCGACGGCGGAAGTTCCGGTCACGAACCTCCACCGCGACGAGATTCTCGACGGCACGGCGCTGCCCAAAGGATACGTGGCCTACACGCCGTGCTTCCGGCGCGAGGCGGGCGCTGCGGGGAAGGACACGCGCGGCCTGCTGCGCGTGCATCAGTTCGATAAGGTCGAGCTGGTGCGATTCTGCCTCGCTGCCGACTCGCCGGCGGAGCACGAGAAGCTGACCGGGCACGCAGAAGCGGTCTTACAGAAGCTGGAGCTCCCGTACCGCGTCGCCGTGCTGGCGGCGAACGATTTCGGCTTTGCGGCCGCCAAAACCTACGACCTCGAGGCGTGGGCGCCCGGCGTGGGCCAGTGGCTCGAGGTCTCGAGCTCCAGCACCTACACCGACTATCAGGCCCGCCGCGCCAACATTCGCGCCCGCCCGCGGCCGGGCGAGAAGCCCGAATTCGTCCACACGTTGAACGCGTCCGGTGTGGCGTTGCCGCGCACCATTGCGGCGTTGCTCGAGACCCACCAGCAGTCCGACGGCTCCGTGACCGTCCCGCCGGCATTGGCGCCGTATCTCGGCGCTGACCGCATTGGCTAAAGGGGCGCTGCGCCGCGCCGGTCCCGCCGCGCTCCTCACCGCTGCGCTGCTGTTCGGCATGCTCTCGGTCGGGTATGCCTGGATCGTGGCACGCCATCTTCGCAACGATGCGCGCGAGACCAGCCGCCTCCTCGGCCACGTCTTCGCCGGTCTGAACGACCCGCGCGAAGGGGCGGCGGCCGATGCGCTGCTCGCCCTCGCCGACGAAGTCCGGCGGCTGGGCATTCCCATCGCCGTCACCGACGTGGCGGGCCGAATCACCGCGCTCGACAATGCGCCGTTCGGCGCCAATGCGAGCGAGGCGACCCTGCGCAACTGGATCCTCGAGCTCGACCGCATTCACCCGCCGTTGATCCAGCCGGGTGTGGGCACGATTCACTACGGGGCACTGCCGGACGCGCGCGCGTTCACCGGACTCGCGGTGCTGCAGGGGGCGATGTTCCTCTGCCTCGTCCTACTCGTGGTGTGGGCGATGCGCGAGCGCGTCAACGCGGCACGCGACCGGCTGTGGGTGGCGATGGCGCGCGAATCGGCACATCAGCTCGGCACCCCGTTGATGAGCCTCACGGGTTGGATTGATTACCTGCGGGAGAATCCGGGTACGCCGGGCAGCGAGTTGATCAGCCATCTTGAAGCCGATGCGGAGCGCCTGCAGCGCGTCGCCAGGCGCTTCGAGCGCATCGGCCGTCCGTCGCGCCGTGAGCCGGTCGGCCTGGGGACCGTCGCCGAGCGCGTCGTGGCCTACTTCCGGCCGCGGCTGCCCACGCTCGCCCACGCCGTGGCCATTACGTTGACGTCGCCCGGCGCGGGACCGACCGTCACCGGCGATCCGGTCCTCATCGAGTGGGCGCTCGAGGTGGTCGTGAAGAACGCGGTCGATGCGTTGAGCGGCCGGGGCGGCCGCATCGACGTCGACGTCGAAGGCAGCGACACCGTCGGGCGGGTCAGTGTGCGGGATGACGGCCCCGGGGTCGCGCCGGAGATGCAAGGTCAGCTCTTTGAGCCCGGCGTCTCCAGCAAAACCGGCGGGTGGGGGATAGGCCTCGCGCTCGCACGCCGCATCGTCGAGCAGCAACATGGCGGCCGGGTCGCGTT
>DASPXJ010000005.1:0-18194 GCA_035637355.1 Gemmatimonadales bacterium | reverse complement strand
TGTTGGATCGCCGTGATGGCGTCGGGGACCTGCGCACCGATGCCTCTCACCATCGCATCGTACGCGAGCCTGGTCCGCTCCCAACGTTTGTCGCGGTCCATCGCGTAGTAACGGCCGACAACCGTCGAAACGACCGGAGTCCGGAGCCGGGAGTCTGGAGTTAGGGTTGATTGCCCCGACTCCCGGCTCCGGACTCCAAGCTCCTCCAGCAGTTCCTCCATGAACCCGAGTGCGGACTGCGGCGGCGTGTCGCGGCCGTCGAGCCACGCATGGATCGCGATCGGCACGCCCGCCTTGCGGCCGAGCTCGACGGCGGCAAGCAAATGCTTGTCGAGCGCGTGCACACCACCGGTGCCGATCAGACCCATCACATGGAGCGTGCCGTCGTGCCGACGTGTGTCGTTCACCAGCTCGACGAGCGCGGGAATCCGGAAGAACTCTCCAGAGTCGATGGACTGAGATATGCGAACCATGTCCTGCGGCACGACGCGGCCAGCGCCCAGATTCAGGTGGCCGACTTCGCTGTTGCCGATCTGTCCCTCGGGCAGGCCGACGGCGAGCCCCGACGCATCGAGCAATGTCCGTGTGGCGCCCTCCCACAGGCGGTGCCACACTGGCGTCCGACCCAGCTCGATGGCATTGCCCTCGCGGCCGGGTCGGAACCCCCAGCCATCGAGCACGACCAGGACGACCGGGGTGCGCGTGTTACGGCTCGTTGTCATATTGAAGGGGATGCAAGTTAGCCAGATCGTTCGCGCCCTACTAGTTGTTGCGAGCCTTGCGACTCCCGGCCCGGCAGCGTCTCAGGTCGCGTCCCGCTATCGTGTCAACGCCGACAATGCGTGGTTCTATCAGGACGTCGCGGGCCGGCGGATCGCGCGCCTGGCGCGCGGCGCCGTGCTGGCCGGCGGCGCGACGCGCAATGACTGGATGCAGGTGACGCTCGAGGGGTGGATCTTCGCCACGTCGGTCGGACGCAGCGATCGGCCCGACTTCGATCTGCTCGTCACGCGCGCGCCGAACGAAAATCTGCGCGCCGCGCCGGCCGGCCCGCTGGTCGCCGAGCTCGCGCAGGGGTTTGGCCTGAAGCGCTCGCCGCCCGACAGCGCGGGTCGCTGGTTGCACGTGACGCGCGACGGCTGGGTGCAGCGCAGCGCACTCGCGCCCCTGGCCGACGTCGTCGCGACCCGCACTGCCGACACCTCCGACGCCGACTCCGCTCACAGTGGACCGACCCCGGGCCCACGCCCCCGGGGGGGGGGGGGGGCGGCTGGGCGCGTGGACAGCACCCGCGCGCAACCGGTGCGCATGACCATGCTGTACCGCGCGCCCGACGGTCCCGAAGCGGGGACGCTCGCCGCCGATACGCCGCTCCGGGTGCTGAGCCGCAATGGCGAGTGGACCCGCGTGCAGTTCGAAGGCTGGGTCAAGGGCAGCGAGCTGCAGGTCGCACCCGCTGGAGTCCTCATCGGCGTCACCGCCGCCGAGCTGCGCGCCGAGCCGCAGCGCTACGCCGGCCAGGTGGTCCGCTGGAATCTCGAATTCATCGCGATTCAGAAGGCCGACGAGCTGCGGCCTGACATTCCCGCCGGCTCATCCTATGTGCTGGCGCGCGGGCCGCTGCCGGAGCGCGGCTTCGTCTATGTGATCGTTCCCGACGTCAGGCTGCCGGCATTCCGCGCGCTCACGCCGCTCGTGACGATGCAGATCACCGCGCGCGTTCGGAACGGCCGCAGCCGCTACCTCGGCAATCCCGTGGTCGACCTTATTTCGTTGGAGGGAGGCTTATCGCCGTGAACGACGTGCTCAGCGAGCGCATCCGGCGCAAACTCGACACTTTGGCGGACGAGCAGGCGTACCAGGTGCTCGACTACATCGAGTTTCTCGAGTCCAAGTACTCGCAACGCGCGGCCGGTGCGCCGGCGTTTCAAAAGGTTGCCGAGACGCTGGAGGACACCATGCGGGCCGGGCGCGTGCCCATCACCCTCATTCGCGGCACGATGGACGCCGTCGGCAAAGCGGGGAAATTCCTCGAAGGCCTGGCCGCGGCGGGGAAAGCCGCGGTCGAGGAGGCTAAAAAGAAACCGGTTGAGGAAACCAAACCCACGCAGTAACTTCCGAGATGGGAACCTTCCGGCCCGACGTCGCCCTCACGTTTGACGACGTCCTGCTCGTGCCCCGTCATTCGACGGTGCATCCGCGCAACGTCGCCGTCACCTCCCGATTCACTCGCGCGATTCCGCTCAACATTCCGATCGTCTCCGCCGCCATGGATACCGTCACCGAAGCGGACATGGCCATCGGCATGGCGCGGCTCGGCGGGATCGCCGTGATCCACAAGAACATGGCGATCGACCGCCAGGCCGCCGAAGTGGATCGCGTGAAGCGCAGCGAGTCGGGCATGATCCTGAACCCGATCACGCTCGGCCCGGACCGGCCGCTGCGGGAAGCGCAACAACTGATGGTACGCTTCAGGATCTCCGGCGTGCCGATCGTCGATGGTGCGGGGAAGCTGGTCGGCATCATCACCAACCGCGACCTGCAGTTCGAGCGGCAGCTGGATCGCCCGATTCGCGAGGTCATGACCAAGGACAAGCTGGTGACGGCGCCCATCGGCACCAACCTGGATGAAGCCGAGCGCATTCTCGCCCAACACCGCATCGAGAAACTGCCCGTCGTCGACAAGCAGGGATTGCTCAAGGGACTCATCACGATCAAGGACATCTTCAAGCGCCGGCAGTATCCCGATGCCAATAAGGACGAGCACGGCCGGTTACGGGTCGCCGCGGCGGTCGGCGGGACCCAGGACGCGCGCGCGCGCGCGCAGGCGCTGCTCGATGCCGGCTGCGACGTCGTCGTCATCGACTCCGCCCACGGCCACAGCCAGGGCGTGCTCGACACGGTCGCGTGCCTGCGCGACGCATTCCCGGACGCGCAGCTCGTCGCCGGCAACATCGCCACCGAGGCCGGCGCGCGCGCCCTGGTGGAGCGGGGCGTGGATGCCGTGAAAGTCGGCGTGGGGCCCGGGTCGATCTGCACGACCCGGGTCGTGACCGGGATCGGGGTCCCGCAAATCACCGCGATCGTCGACGCCGTGCGCGGCGCGGGCGACGTCCCGGTCATCGCGGACGGCGGGATCAAGTATTCGGGCGATGCCGTGAAGGCGCTCGCCGCCGGTGCCGAGAGCGTGATGATGGGATCGATGCTCGCGGGAACGGAGGAGAGCCCGGGCGAATCGTTCCTGCTCGAGGGGCGGCGCTTCAAAGTGATTCGCGGCATGGGCAGCCTGTCGGCGATGGAGGAAGGGTCGGCCGACCGCTACTTCCAGGAAGGCGAGGTCTCGCTGCAGAAACTCGTGCCCGAGGGGATCGAAGGACGCGTGCCGTATCGCGGCCCCGTCGCCGACGTGGTCTTCCAGATGGTGGGCGGGCTGCGCAGCGGCATGGGCTACTGCGGTGTCTGCGACATCACGGCGCTGCGCACCGAAACCGAGTTCATTCGGATCACGACGGCCGGGCTCCGGGAGTCGCATCCGCACGACGTCGTGATCACGCGGGAAGCGCCGAACTACAGTCTCTGAGAATCTCTAACGCCCGTCTCTATTGACAGATCGCCGGCCCCGGCGAACGTTGGGGCGGTCCGCGCCGTCGATTCGTCACCCTCCTGAACGGAGTCCCGCATGAGTTTGTGGGCGACCAAATCCATCGCGACCTTGCGCGCCGAAGCCGACCAGGCGGGCGAGCACCAGCTGAAACGGGCGCTCACGCCGCTCAATCTGATTACCCTGGGCATCGGCGCGATCATCGGCGCCGGGATTTTCGTGCTCACGGGCCAGGCCGCCGCGCAGTATGCCGGTCCAGCGGTGTGGATCTCGATGATCATCGTCGGCATTGCCTGCGCGTTCGCCGGGCTGTGCTACGCCGAAATGGCGAGCGCCGTGCCCGTCGCCGGCAGCGCGTACACCTACTCGTACGCGACCATGGGCGAGCTGATCGCCTGGATCATCGGCTGGGATCTCGTGCTCGAGTATGCCGCCGGCGCCGCGACGGTGGGAGTCGGCTGGTCGGGCCACTTCGTGAGCTTGCTGGGCAATTTTGGCATTCAGATCCCCCCCGCGCTCACCGCCTCCCCGACCCAATGGTGCACCGCTGCGAACGTGGCGGCGTCTGCCACGGGCTGCGCCCACACCGGACTCAACATGACGGGCGCCATCGTCAACCTACCGGCCGTGTTCGTGGTGGCAGTGATGTCCACGATCCTGGTGATCGGCATCAAGGAGTCGGCGAAGGTCAACAACCTGATCGTGCTGCTCAAGCTCACGATCATCTTCCTGATCGTCGTGATCGGCCTGGGGCACATCACCACGGCCAACTGGAAGCCCCTCATTCCGCCGAACACCGGGGAGTGGGGCACCTATGGGATTTCGGGAATCCTCCGCGGCGCGGGACTCGTGTTCTTCGCCTACATCGGATTCGACGCCGTCTCCACCGCAGCGCAGGAGGCGCGCAATCCGCAGAAGGACATGCCGATCGGTATCCTCGGCTCGCTGTTCGTCTGCACGGTGCTGTACGTCGTCGTGTCAGCGCTGCTGACCGGCATGGTCAACTACAAAGAGCTCCTCGCCCTCCAGACATCGTCGCCGCCCGACTACGCCGCCCCGATGGCATACGCGATGAAACACGTCGGCGCGCCGGAATGGGTGCGGATCTCGGTGGACGTCGGCGCCGTGCTGGGTCTCGGCTCGGTGATCCTCGTGATGTTGCTCGGCCAGTCCCGCGTGTTCTACTCGATGTCGCGCGATGGCCTGCTCGGCGGCTGGGCGGGGAAGGTGCACAGCAGGTTTCGCACCCCATACCTGTCGACCATCTACACGGGCATCGCGGTCGGGCTTGCGACCGGACTCCTGCCGCTGCAGCTGCTCGGGCAACTCGTGAACATCGGCACCCTGCTCGCGTTCGTCCTGGTCTGCGCGGGGGTGATGATTCTCCGCAAGAAGCGGCCCGACCTCGATCGGCCGTTCCGCACGCCGTGGGTCCCCTTCGTCCCGATTATGGGGGTCGTCTGCTGCCTGGGCCTGATGGCGACGCTGCCGGCGGATACGTGGATCCGGCTCATCGTGTGGTTGCTGATCGGGTTCGCGATCTACTTTGGCTACAGCCGCAAGCATAGTCGCCTGCAGCGTGAGCTGGCGGCAGGCGCGGCCGCGCCCGGCGCCCCACGAATGGGGGGGGGCGGAGGTCCGCAGGGCCGGCGGTAATAGACAGCCTGTGAATTCGAGCACGAGGGCGCCCAAAGGAGCTAGATCGAAGGTCACGTGACGGCGGGTGCCGCGTGGCAGGCGATTATCTTTTCCAGAATGAATCCGAACGGCGTTCCCGTTCCGGCGGCTCGCGCCACAGCGGCTCGCGACGTGGCGGCGGCACTGACGAGTGCCCGCCACGTCGTGTTGACGACGCACGTCAACGCCGATGGCGACGGCGTCGGCAGTGAAATCGGGCTGTGGCACCTGTTGCGGGCCCGTGGTGTTTCGGTCTCGATCGCCAATCCCACCGAGATCCCCGAGCGTTTCCACTTCCTGATTCCCGATGGTGCCGATGCGAGCGACCGCGCGGTGCGCGAGATCGAGCGTGCCGATCTCGTGGCATCGCTCGACATTGGTGACCTCAGCAGGCTCGGCAACCTGGCGGCCGTGATCAGCAAGCGACGGCCGCCCCCCCCCCTCGTCTGCATCGATCATCACGTCGGTCCGGTGAAGCTACCCCCCGGCCCCTGCCTCATTGCGCCGGAGGCGACCGCCACGGCCGAGCTCGTGTTCGATCTCGCGAACGTGGCCGGCTGGCCGCTCACGCCCGAAGTCGCGCAGGCGTTGTACGTCGGCCTGCTCACCGACACCGGTGGATTCCGGTTCTCCAACACGACGGCGCGCGCGCTGCGCGTCGCCGCCGCGTTGCTCGAGAAGGGCGTCGATCCCGAGGCGATTTACGCCTCGGTGTATGCCAGCGCCCCGGAGGGTCGGGTGCGGTTGCTCGCCGAGGTGTTGCAGACGCTGGTCGTGGAGCCCGACGTCGGGCTGGCGTGGGTCAGCGTGCCCGCCGATGCGCTGCGCCGCCACGAAGTCACGGCGGACGACCTCGACGGCATCGTCGAGTTTCCGCGCTCCATCGCCGGCGTGCGCATGGCGCTGCTGTTCCGCCACATCGGCAGCGGCCGCATCAAGGTGTCGTTCCGCTCGATGGGCGAAGTGGACGTCGCCGCACTCGCGCATCAGTTCGGCGGTGGCGGTCATCACCGTGCCGCCGGCGCGTCGCTGCCGGGCACGATGGCGGACGTCGAAGAGAAGGTCCTCGGCGCGGCACGAACGTTCCTGCGGAACGGTCGGTCCGCATGAGCGAAACAGCGATCAAAGCAGGCGTCGAGCGGGCACTGGGCGGGATTACGAACCCGCGCCACGGGCGCGATCTCGTGACCGCCGGAATGGTGAAAGACATCGCGGTCGATGCGGCGGGCGCGGTGTCGTTCACGTTCGTGCTCACCCGCGAGGATCCAGGGTCGCTCGCGCGCCAGGCGCGCAAAGCGGTCGCAGACGTCCCGGGCGTGCGGGCGGTCAAGATGAACGTCGTGGATTCAGCCGATGGCAGCGGCCAGGCGGCCGCCCGGCCGTCCGGCCGTCCCGCCGCCGCGCCGCCCGCGCCGCCGACGCCGGATGAGATGCCGGGACTCGGCAAAGTGCTGGCGATTTCGAGCGGCAAAGGCGGCGTCGGCAAGTCCACGGTGTCGGCGAATCTAGCGGCGGCCCTGGCGCGGGACGGCCACCGTGTCGGGCTCATGGATGCCGACATTTACGGCCCCAACATCCCGCGGATGTTCGGGGCGAACGCGAAGCCCGAAGTGCAGGGCGGCAAGATTCAGCCGCTCGCAGCGCACGGCGTGAAGCTGATGTCGCTCGGGTTCATCGTGGAGCGTGATGCGCCGGCGATCTGGCGCGGCCCCATCATCATGAAGATCATCACGCAGTTTTTGCGTGATGTGGCATGGGGCGAGCTCGATTTCTTCCTGGTGGACCTGCCGCCCGGCACCGGCGATGCCCAGCTCTCGCTCACGCAGATCGTGCGTCTCCACGGGGCATTGATCGTGACGACGCCGCAGGAGATGGCCGTGGGCGATTCGTTGCGCGGCGCGAAGATGTTCGAGCGCGTGGGCGTCGGGATCGTCGGCATCGTGGAGAACATGAGCTACTTCGTGTGCCCGCACTGCAACACGCGATCCGAGGTGTTTCTCGCCGGCGGGGGCTCACGGCTCGCGGCCGAGCTGGGGGTTCCGCTGCTGGCGCAGATCCCGCTGCAGGCCGGCATACCCGATCTCGCGGATCGCGGCGAGCCCATCGTCGTGAGCCAGCCGGAATCGCCGGCCGGCATCGCCCTGCGCGAGCTGGCCCGAACCGTCGTGACGCGCACGGCGGGACTGGCTGCCGCGCTGCCGATCAGCGGCGCGCCGGCGCCGCGCTGACGTGCAGGTCCTCGCCGCGATCCTCCTGGTCCTTCAGAGCGCACAGTCCACAGCATCGGCCGATACGGCCGCGACGACAGATGCGCGCGCGGCATTGCGGGCGGGTCTGGACACGTTGTATGGCGGTGAGTTCGAGCGCGCCGCGACGTACTTCGCGGCATTGGCTGAGCGGAATGCCGCTGATCCGGCGCCCGTCGTGTTTCAGGCGGGCGCCTACATCTGGTGGGCGGCCGCGCGCGACTCCGCGGACTTCGCGCTGCAGCGCATCGATTCGTTGCTGGCGGTCGCGTTGGCGCGGGCGCGTGCGGTGACGGATGGCTCGACCGATTTCTGGCTGGCGACGGCGCTGGGCTATCGCGCCCGGCAGCGTGAAGAGCACGGCCACGCCTTCAGCGCCGCACGCGACGCGAAAGCGATGCGCGACATCTACCGCCGCCTGCTCGCGGCGGATTCGTCCTGCGCGGACTGCTATCTGGGACTGGGCGTCTACGAGTATGGCCTGGCACGCGCGAGTGCGTTGGCCAGGTTTTTCGCGCGGCTCATCGGCCTGGGCAGCGGCAACGCGGAGCGCGGCATTCGCTACATGCGCCGCGCCGCGCACGACGGCGACCTGGCGCGGGTCGAGGGCACGTGGGTGCTGGCCGCCGCCCTGATCCGCGAAGCGGCGCGCGATCCCGCCGGCCGCGCCGTGCTCGAGGACGAGGCGCGCGGCTACGTCGAGTCGCTCGCCAGGAGTTACCCGGGCAATCCCGTGTTCCAGCGGTTTTTGCGGGAGGTTCCCGCGAGTTGATTCATGCCGAATCCCTCCTGTAGCTTAGGCCGATGAGCCAATCATTACGCCGCCTGGCGTGGTTGTTGGGGCTCGCCGCCGTCTATTACTTCGGCGCGAAACTCGGTCTGCGCTTCGCCTACATCAACAGCAGCGTCACGACGATCTGGCCGCCGGCCGGCATCGCGCTCGCCGCATTCGTACTGTTCGGGTACCGCGTGTGGCCCGCTATTTTCGGTGCCGCGTTTCTGGCGAACTTCACGACGACCGGGGCGGTGCTGCCGTCGCTCGGCATCGCGATCGGGAATACCATAGAAGGGCTGCTCGCGGCGTACCTCGTCAACCGCTTTGCCCGCGGTGGGCGCGTGTTCGATCGGGTCAGCGACATCCTCCGCTTCACGGTGCTCGCCGCTCTCGTCAGCACGACCGTCGCGGCTTCGATCGGCGTCGCCTCCCTCGCGTTCGGCGGCCTGCTGTCGTGGTCGGACGCGCCGCGCGTCTGGCTGACGTGGTGGCTCGGGGACGGCGTGGGCGACATCGTCGTCGCGCCGGTGCTGATTCTGTGGATCGGCGTGAAACCCGCGCCCGGCTGGAGCCGGAGGCAGACGCTCGAAGCGATCGCCGCGGCGCTGATCACCGGGCTCGTGAGCTTCGCGATTTTCGGCGGCCTGTTTCCGGCGCGACACTATTCCATCACGATGCTGCTCTGGCCCGTCATGATCTGGGTGGCATTCCGGTTCGGGCCGCGCGAGACTGCGACGGCCATCCTGGTCGTGTCGATCGTCGCGATTTTGCGGACCCTACAGGGCTTCGGCCCGTACGGCCATCTGTCGCCCGGCGAGTCGCTGACGCTGCTGCAAGTATGGACCGGCATCACCGCGGTGACGAGCCTCGTGCTGTCGGCGGTCGTGACATCGCAGCGCGAGATTCAGGGAACGTGGCGCGAGCTCGCGGTCACCGATCCGCTGACCGGACTCGCGAATCACCGGCAGCTGATCCAGGCGCTCGAGTCCGAGATCAAGCGCTCGCGCCGCACCGCCCAGCCGCTGGGGGTGGTCCTGCTCGACCTGGACGGCCTGAAGCAGATCAACGACCGCCACGGCCACCTGGCCGGCAGCCTGGCGATTCGCCGGGTCGCCGAGGCGCTGCTGGGATCGTGCCGCGCGACCGATACGGCGGCGCGGTTCGGAGGCGACGAGTTCGCGCTCGTGCTCCCCGAGACGGGGGAAGCGGCCGCCTGGCACGTGGCGCGTGGCGTCGTGGAGCGGCTGGCGACGGATGCCGAGAAGCCCAATATCTCCATCAGCGTGGGGGTAGCAGTGTACCCCGGCCACGGTGAGACCGTGGAGGCCCTCCTAAACGCAGCCGATGTCGCGTTATACGAGACCAAGGAACGCCGCAAGCGCAGGGCCTCAGGGCTTGCTCCCTAACCTGTCACCACTAGGTTTGGAGCCATGGACACCAAGAAAAGCATGAGCGTATCGACGCGCACGTCGGACCCCTCGGCGCTGACGGAATCCTCGGCCGGGCTGCTGCGCGAGCTCGTCGCGCACTTGCGACAGAACCGCACGCAGCTGCGCGAGGAATGGGCGCGTCGCATCACGCGCGCGGAGCTGCTCACGGCGATGACGGAAGAGGAAATCTTCGCCGAAGCGACCGCGGTGTACGACAACTACGTGGAAGCGCTCGAGACCGGCACCTTCGAAGCCCTGCAGGCGTACTCGCGGCGACTGTCGGAGCGCATCATTCCGCGAGGGGTCGAAACCGACGAAGTCGTCGGCATCGTGCTCCTGCTGCGTGACGTACTCGCCCGCTCGCTCTTCACGAAATACCAAGACAACGTCGAAAAACTCAATCGCATCCTGGACAGTTACGAGCCCGCTGCCAACCGCATCGCGAATACGGTGGCCGTCGGATTCGTGGAAGAGCGCGAGCGCATCATCCGGCAGCAACAGGAAGCGATCCGGGAGCTGTCGACGCCGGTGCTGCAGGTGCGGGAGCGGCTCCTGATTCTGCCGATCATCGGCGTGATCGATCCGCAGCGCGCCCGCCAACTCACCGAACAGCTACTGCGTGCGATTCGGGCCAACCGTGCCAAGGTCGTCGTGATCGACGTGACCGGTGTGGCGGCCATGGACTCCGGCGTCGCCAACCACTTGGTGCAGACGGTCGAGGCGTCCCGGCTCCTGGGTGCCACGGTGATCGTGACCGGCCTGTCGCCCGAAATCGCGCAGACGCTCGTGACGATCGGCGTCGACCTGAGCGAAATGGCGACGGTCGGCGACCTGCAGGGAGGCATCGAAGAAGCCGAGCGGCTGCTGGCCGACCGCGCCGCGATTCCCGGGCCGCAGCCCGGGCGCGAACCCGGTACCGATCTGACACGCTAGCTCCACCCCGCGCCCGCGGAGGACGTTGTGGAAGTACCAATACTGCGGCAGGGGCAGTATCTCATTGCTTCGATTCAATCTGCCCTCACCGACGCCGATCTCTCTCATCTTCGTGAAGCGCTGATCGCCCAGGTCGGGCGGTCGCGCTGCCGCGGCGTCATCGTGGACGTCACCGCGCTCGACGTGATGGACTCGTTCGCGGTGCGCACGTTGCGCGACATCGCGCACATGGCGCGCTTACGCGGGGCGGAGACGGTCATCGTCGGCATTCAGCCCGACGTCGCGTTCGCGATGGTGCAACTCGGCCTCACCCTGAAGGGCGTCGCGACCGTGCTGGACCTCGAAGAAGGTCTCGCCTTCCTGAATCGCCGTACCGAAGAGCGCACGTTCGAAACCAAGCCCAAGAGACCGAGCGGCCGTGGGTGAAGAGCTGCGCCTATCGATTGCCGCGGACGTCGATGTCGTAGAAGCCCGGCAACAAGGCCGCGCCTTGGCGGCGGTCGCAGGGTTTTCCAGCGGCGAGCAGACCGTCATCGCTGCCGCGATCTCGGAAATCGCCCGCAACATCCTGATGTACGCCAAGCGGGGCGAGATCACGCTCAGTCTCGTCCAGAACGGCGATCGCCAGGGCGTCGCGATCCTCGCCGTGGATCAAGGGCCGGGCATTCCGGATATCGAACGCGCGATGCAGTACGGGTACTCCACGTCCCATGGCGTGGGCGCGGGATTGCCCGGCGCGAAGCGCTTGATGGACGAGTTCGACGTGGATTCGGTGGTCGGGCGCGGCACGACGGTCACGATGAAGAAGTGGCGGCGCGCGATTTGAGAATCGAAACGGCGTTTGCGACGCTGCCGCTGCCCGGTCAGGCCGAGTCGGGCGACCTCAGCCTGAGCAAGCGGGTCGGGAAGGGGACACTCATCGCCGTCGTGGACGGGCTCGGCCACGGCCAGGAAGCCGCGTCGGCCGCCCATGCCGCCGTCGCCGCCCTCGACCGCTACTCGCGCCAGCCGCTCGTCGACCAGGTGCGCCAGTGCCATGCCGCGTTGATCGGATTGCGCGGCGTCGTGCTGGGTCTCGCGTATCTCGATCCCCAGGCCGCGACGATGACCTGGCTGGGCGTGGGCAACATCGGCGGGATGCTGTTGCGCGCCGATCGGGCGGGCCGCCCGTCGCGCATCGCGCTGGTGCCGAACGCGGGGTTCATCGGTGCGGAGCAGACCCAACCCACGACACGAGTCGTGCCGCTGGCCCTCGGCGACACCGTGGTGCTCTACTCCGACGGCGTCAGGGACGGGTTCGCCGAGTCATTGGTGCTCGGCAACACACCGCAGGAGATCGCCGACGACATCATCACCCGCCACGTGAAAGGCAACGATGATGCGCTCGTGCTGGTAGCACGCTACGCCCGATAGCCGACCCGGCCTGCTGACGGTCGGGCCGCTGCGGGGCGCGGTGCTGAGCCTCGCCGCGCCCGCCGTCGCGATGATGGCGTGCCATTTCTCTTTCAATCTGATCGACAGCATCTGGGTCGGGCGGCTGATCGGCCCGGCGGCGCTCGCCGCGGTTTCCACCGCGGGATTCTACGTGTGGGTGGCCCTGAGTCTCGGGGAAATGGTGGAGATCGGATTGATCGCCGTCGCGGCACGGCGTCATGGCGAAGGCGATCCCGAGCGGGCCGCCCGCGCGGCGGCCGCGGCGGTGGCCTATGCCCTCGTCGCGGGGCTGGTCGTCAGTCTCGCAGGGTGGGCGCTCGCCGGGACGATGTTCCGCGTCATGACCGTCCCGCCCGAAGTGGCGACGCTCGGCCGAGCCTATTTGTCCACCTGGCTGCTGGGTGCGCCGCTCGTGTTCGGGTTCTTCGCCATCGAGGCCACGTTCCGCGCCGCGGGAGATACGCGTACGCCCTTCGTGATGCTCGCGGGCTCGGTCTGTGTCTCGATCGTGCTCGATCCCCTGCTGATCACCGGCGTGGGGCCGTTCCCGCGGCTCGGCGTCGAGGGGGCCGCACTGGCATCGGTCATGGTGCGGGGCGGGGGATTTCTGCTCGGTCTCGGGATCGCGCTGCGCCGCGGTTTGCTGCGTATCCCGGCGCCCGACTGGCGCAGCCTGCCCACCATCATTCGCATCGGCGCGCCGCTCTCGTTGTCGGGCGTCCTGCTCTCGGTCATCTATATGTGGCTCACCCGGTTTACGTCCCGGTTCGGCACCCCCGCGCTCGCGGCGCTTGGCGTGGGACATAAGATGGAAGGACTGGGCTTCATCGCGATCAGCGGTTTCTCGCTGGCCGCCAGCGCACTCGTCGGTCAGAACCTCGGCGCGCGGCAGGAGGCGAGGGCGCGGGAGGCCGTGCGGCTGACGGTGGGCTACTGCCTCGCCGTCACCGTGACGACGGCGATCGCCTTTTTGCTGATCCCCGGCGCGCTCGTCGCACTGTTCACGCGTGATCCGCAGGTGATCACGGATGGCGTGCTGTACCTGCGCGTCATTGCGTTTGCGCAGATCGGACAGAGCTTCGAGCTGATCCTCGAGGGCGCACTCGCGGGCGCGGGGTACACGTTCTGGCCGCAGGTCGCCAGCACGACATTGACGGCGTTGCGGATCCCGCTCGCCGCCTGGTGGTCGCGCCCGATCGGGCTGCTCGGCATCTGGCTCGCGCTGAGCGTGACGGCGATCTCGCGTGGGGTGGCGATGATTCTCTTCTGGAAAAGCGGGCGGTGGCGTGCAGTGCGAGTCTAAGTCTCGTGGGTCAGGGGGTGAGGTCTGATCGTCACCCTGCTCACCGACTTCGGCACCGCCGACAGCTACGTCGCCGAAATGAAGGGCGTGCTGCTGTCCGCGGCGCCGAACGTGACGCTCGTCGACATCAGTCATCAGGTTCCGCCGGGTGATATCCGCGCCGGGCAGTATCTTCTGAATCGTGCGTGGCAACGGTTTCCGCAGCACACGGTGCACCTGGCGGTGATCGATCCCGGCGTCGGGACCGCGCGCCGAGCGATCGCCGCGGAGCACGCCGGCCACCGGTTCGTCGCGCCGGACAACGGATTGCTTTCGTTCTTGCCGCCGACCGCCCGCGTCGTGTCGCTCCCAATTGCATCACAGGCCGCTCCCACGTTCCACGGCCGAGATGTCTTCGCGCCCGCCGCGGCGGCGCTCGCAACCGGCGCGACGCTCGAGTCGCTCGGCACGACAGTCACCGACCCGTACCACGCCCCACTCCCCACTCCCCATCATGACGGAACCGCCGTGATCGGTGCAGTGATCTACGTCGATCGATTCGGGACGCTCGTCTCCAACATTGTGCCGTCCATGGTGGAGCCCGGTGTCCGCATCCGCGTCGGTGATACGGACGTCGGACCGCTGCGGCGTACGTTCGCGGACGCGGCGCGGGGTGCGCTCGTCGCGTTCACGGGATCGGGTGGAACGGTGGAGATTGCGGTGCGCGACGGGAGTGCGGCGCGGCTGCTGGGCGTGGGCGTCGGGGCCGAGGTGCGGGCGTAAAGCGACGGTAAGCGACGGTAAGAGACGGTAAGGGACGGTCAAGGCAAAAAAAAGGGGACGGTACTCTTACCGTCCCTTACCGTCATCTACCGTCCCTTACCGTCCTTCCCAATCCCCTGAGGGAGTCGCGACCCTTACCTGCGCCATGACGCGATCCGCGAACCCGGCGCTCGGCGCGAACTTCGGAAGCTGGACCAGCTCGAGAATGACTTTGCGCTCCCGGTCCGCTTCGACGCGACAGAGAGAGCAATCAGCGAGGTGAATCGCCCGGGACGCGGGGAGTAGCCCCTGCGCCCAGAGCTCGATTTCATCGGTTGTGAGATGCATGGTGAGGTCAGTCATTGGGTGCCCTACGGCCTCGGTTTGGAACCGGTTTCAGTCCCGGCGATCTTCGAGATACCCACGCAATTCATTACGGGCCCGGTGGATATAGGTTTTCACCGTGCCCAGCGGCAGCTCCAGCGTTTCCGCGATTTCCTGGTAGGAATACCCCTCCACATGCCGCAGCAGGATGCAGGAGCGGTACTCGGGGCGGAGGCGGGCGATGGCCCGCTCGATCGCGCTTCCCAGTTCGCGGTTTTCGACCTCGTCGAGCGGGCTTTCGGCGCGGTCGCCCAGCTGCAGGGAAGTGGCGCGCACCTGCTCCGGCGTTTGGGCACTGGGGGCGCCGTCCAGCGACAACGTATCGATGCTCTTGCGGCGGAGATGATCGATGGCGGCGTTGTTCGCGATTTTGAAAATCCAGGACGAGAACTTGAACTCGGGCCGGTACGATTTGATGCCGTTCAAGACCTTGATGAACGTTTCCTGCGCGAGATCCTCGGCGAGCGCGCGATCGCGCACCATCCGGTAGAGCAGCGAAAAGACGGGACGCTCGTAGCGACGAACGAGCTCGCGGAATGCCGCGTCGTGACCCTGTTTTGCCCACGCCACGACCTGTTGATCGCTGGCGGCGCTCAGGTGGTCCGGCCTATCTTTCGCGCCTATGGGTCGCTCCCCAGCCTACGTGCGTGGCATGTTCACAGCGATCGCACCGCGCTACGACTTCCTGAACCATCTGCTGAGCCTCAACGTGGATCGGTCCTGGCGCCGCACCGCCGTCGCGCGGCTCGACTGGGAAGCGAAACCCGACGGAACCTATCTCGATCTCTGCGCTGGCACCCTGGACCTCGCCGCGGAGCTGGCGCGCCGCGACGGCTTCCGCGGCCGGGTGATCGGCGCCGATTTCGCCGTCCCGATGCTGACGCGAGGGAGGAACAAGGCTCCCCGCACCGTGCCGGTCGCCGCCGATGCGCTGGCGCTGCCGTTCCCCGCGGCGCGGTTCGACGGCGCGCTGGTGGGATTTGGCGTACGCAACCTCGCCGACCTCGATGGCGGGCTGCGCGAGGCGGCCCGGGTCCTGAAGCCGGGGGCGCGGTTCGTCATTCTCGAGTTCGCCACGCCCCGCCTTGCGCCGTTGCGCGCCGTGTATCTCTTCTACTTTCGGCGCATTCTCCCCGCCATCGGGCGACTGGTGTCGAAACATAGAGACGCCTATACCTACCTGCCAGAGTCGGTGCTCGCGTTCCCGGAGCCGGAAGCGCTGTCGCAGCGGCTCAGCGCCGCCGGCTTTTCGCGCGTCGGGTTCGAGCGCCTCACCGGCGGCATTTGCGCCGTCTACTATGGCACTCGCTGACCTGCGCGAGTTCGTCGGCGCGATCGACGACGCGGGCGATCTCACGCGTATCACGCGACCCGTATCGATCGACAAGGAGATCACGGAAATCGCCGACCGCTGCATGAAATCGCCGGGTGGCGGACCGGCGCTGCTGTTCGAGCACCCCACGCTCCGCGGCGGTGGGCAGTCGCGCTATCCGGTCGCGGTCAATTTGTTCGGCTCGGAGCGACGCATGTCGCTGGCCCTCGGCGTGGAGTGCCTCGACGAGGTCGGCGCCCGCATCTCGGAGCTGCTCGCCCTCAAGGTTCCCGAGGGGCTGCTCGGCAAACTCGCGCTACTGCCGCGCCTCGCGGAGGTGGCGAAGTTCCCGCCCAAGACAGTCGGCCGAGCGGCGTGCCAGGACACGGTCCTCAAGGGCTCCGACATCGACCTCACGCAGTTCCCGGCGCCGATCTGCTGGCCCGAGGACGGCGGGCCATACATCACGCTCGGTGGAGTCATAACGAGGGATCCGGAGTCAGGAGTCAGGAATGTGGGGATGTATCGCGTGCAGGTGCTCGGGAAGAACACACTCGCGATGCACTGGCAGCGCCACAAGGTGGGCGCGGCGCATTGGCGCGTGATGGCGGAGCGCGGGGAGACGATGCCCGTCGCGATCGCGCTGGGCGGCGATCCGGCCAGCATCTACGCGGCTTCGGCGCCGCTGCCGCCGACGATCGATGAGTTTCTGTTCGCCGGATTCCTGCGCGGGGAGCCGGTGCGGCTGGCCAAAGCCGTGACGTCCGACCTCGAAGTCCCCGCCGAAGCCGAGATCGTCATCGAAGGGCACATCGACCCGCGCGCCGAGCTGGTGCTCGAGGGGCCGTTCGGCGACCACACCGGCTTTTACTCGCTCGCGGACTACTATCCCAAAGTTCACGTCACCGCCGTGACGCTGCGCGACGACGCCATGTGGCCCCACACGATCGTCGGCCGCCCGCCGATGGAGGACTATTACCTGGGCCATGCGACCGAGCGGATTTTCCTGCCGCTGCTGCGGCTCACGATTCCGGAGGTCGTGGACCTCCACATGCCGGCGGAGGGGATTTTTCACAACCTCGTATTCGTGAGCATCGACAAGCAGTACCCGGGGCAGGCCTACAAGGTGATGAACGGCTTGTGGGGGCAGGGGCTGATGTCCCTCGCCAAGGTGATCGTCGTGGTGGACAAGGACGTGAATGTGCGCGATCCGAAGGAAGCGTGGTGGGTGGCGCTCAATCACATCGATCCCGAGCGCGACGTGCGGTTCACGATGGGACCGATCGACGTGCTCGATCACTCCAGCCGCGGCTTCACCTACGGGTCGAAGATGGGAATCGATGCGACGCGGAAGTGGAAAGAGGAGGGCTTCACGCGCGAGTGGCCGAACAAAATCGTAATGGATGCTATGACGAAGCAGAGGGTCGATGAGATGTGGAAGGATCTGGGAATCGACTTGGACGGTAAGGGACGGTAAATGACGGTAAGGGACGGTAATGTCTCGCGAGAGGGACAGACGTTTGGGGGCGAATCGATTCTGGTCCGGTACGTCAACCTTGTAAAACTCCCGCATACCGTCTTCGCTCTGCCGTTCGCGCTGCTGGGCGTGATCGTCGCTTCATACAGACAGCCGGTGACGTGGCGGGTCGCGATCCTGGTGGTGCTGGCATTCACCGCCGCCCGCTTCGTCGCCATGGGATTCAATCGCATCGCGGACCGGCGCCTGGACGCCAGAAACCCGCGCACGCAGGGCCGGGAGCTGCCGACGGGCCGCCTGACGGTCAGCCAGGCGTGGGCCGCCGTGCTCGCCGCGATGATTGTCTTCCTGTGGTCGGCGTGGGCGTTGAATCCGTTGTGCGCCGCCCTCGCTCCGATCGCCCTCATCTGGATTGCCACGTATAGCTACACCAAGCGATTCACCGACTGGACCCATCTGTGGCTCGGCGGCGCACTCGCGGTCGCACCCGTGGGCGGCTACATCGCCATCACGGGCGCGTGGAGCGATCCCTGGTGGTTGTTGCTGGTCATCGCGGTCGCAGTGGCCTGCTGGGTCGCGGGGTTCGACATTTTTTATGCGCTGCAGGACGAGGCGTTCGATCGTGCGGAGCAGCTGCGGTCGCTGGTCGTGCGCCTGGGGCAGGGGTGGGCGATCATCGTGGCGAAGCTGCTGCACGGGGCGGCGATCGCCGCGCTGATCCTGTTCGGCATGAGTGCCGGTCTGGGGCTGCCCTACTTCGTCGGCGTGGCCATTGGGGTTGCCGTGATCGGCTGGGAGCACCGCCTGGTGCAGCCCGGTGACCTGTCCAAGCTCAATGCGGCGTTCTTCACCGCGAACGGGATCGTGAGCATCGTCGTGTT
>DASPXJ010000004.1:0-38417 GCA_035637355.1 Gemmatimonadales bacterium | reverse complement strand
AGACCCCGATGACGCCGCCGTATCCCAGGCCCGCGGCGCCGAAGCGCTGCGCGTAGAACGGCAGGATCGGCAGCACGATGCCGAAGCCGATCAGATCGATCAGGACGGTGAAGAAGATGACGCCGATGCGGGAGCGGGAGGCGGGCATGAGGGCTGAGAATATAGCTTGCCACCCCGCGGACACCGCGACAGCTTCCGAAGCCCAGCGTTCTCGGGTCCATCCCCAGAAGATCGGAGTCGCCGATGTCCAGACACTTTCTGCGAATTACTCTCCTGACGGGAGCGATCGTCGCGGCAGCTTGCGTTGAGTACGCACCACTCAGCCCTGGCGGCACCACGGCTGCAGCGAGCACCTCCAACGTGCAGCTCGCCGCCGGCGCAATACCAACGCTCGCCCCGTTTGAATCCGGGACCCGCTACCTCGTCGTCTTCAAGTCCGGCAGCCCGGCGAGTGCGGCCATTCGCGCCGAGATACACGATCGCGGTGGTTATCTCGAAGGGCTCTATGATCAGCTGGGTTTTGCGGTCGTTTCGGGTCTTTCCGCTGACCGCGCGGCGCGACTCGGAAAGGCCAATGGCGTGAGCGACGTCCTGCCTGACGTCGAATTTGCACTGGAAGCAGCGGGTGAAACGGAAGCGCTCGATGCGAGCATTGGCCCGCAAAGCGCGACGGCACCGCAAACGGCGGCGCTGTTCGCGCTGCAATGGAACATGCGCGCGATCCGAGCCGACGCCGCATGGACGGCCGGCGCGCTCGGCTCCTCAAACGTCCGCGTCGCGATCCTCGATACGGGGATCGATTACCGCTGGCCGGACCTCAATGGTCGCGTAGACCTCTCCAGCTCGATCTCACTCAGACCGGATGAAGACGAGCGCCTGGAAACCTGGTTTGGCGCGTTAAACCTCCATCCGATTACCGACCTGAACGCCCACGGCACCCTGGTGTCCTCGATTGTCGCCAGCAACTCGACATTCTTCGCCGGTGTGACGACACGCACGACCCTGTTCGGGGTCAAAGTGTGCATCGTGTTCAACACGTGTTCGACGAGCGCGACCCTGAACGGCATCGTGTACGCTGTCGACCACGGGGCGGACGTCATCAACATGAGCCTGGGGGGCGCGTTCCTGAAGCGAGCTAATCCCGGATTCGTATCCGTGATCAGCAGAGTACTCAGTTACGCCACCAAGAATGGCACGTTGATCGTTGTGTCCGCGGGAAATGATTCGCTCGATATCGATCACGACGGCAATGTCTACGACGCCTACTGCGACACGCCGGGCGTCGTTTGTGTATCGGCCACTGGTCCAACGGCGGCGCCCACCGTGGTTGGCCCGTTCACGAATCCCGATGCAGTCGCTCCCTACACGAATTTCGGGCGCTCGGCCATCAGTCTGGCCGCTCCTGGCGGCGGGGTTACAACGCCAAACGCGTTCGTCTCCGGCCCCTGTTCTCAAACCGCGCTAGCCTGGCACCAGCCGCCGCGGCCCGCACCCGATTCGGCTCTGCCGCCACCCATCATCGACGGACCTGGCTGCCCGTCGAATCTCGGGCTGTTTCGGGTCAGTGGCGCGGGCACGAGCTTCGCATCGCCACACGTAGCGGGTGTCGCTGCCGCCGTAATCGCAAGCAGAGGGCGCAGCAACCCTTCCCAGGTACGAGCCATTCTGCAGGGTTCGAGCGATGATCTTGGCGCAATTGGGACCGATCCGTTTTATGGGAAAGGTCGGCTGAATGCGGCGCGTGCCGTGGGTGCCATCCCGTAACTGAAAGTGCGACTCTGGAGAACGTGAGCACCGGGCGCGCCGCATGGCGGGCCCGGTCGCGTTAGGCCACGACCGTGTCGCCCGCGGTCTTGCGCGCATCAAGCAACATGCGGACCGCCGTGGCGCCGAGGATGAGCGCCCCACCCGCGAGGGTCGCGGGGCCGGGCGTTTCGCCGTGCACGAGCCACGCCCAGATCGGATTGAGCACCGGCTCGATAAGAAGGAAGAGCCCCACCTCGAGCGCGCGCACCTGCGGCACCGCCCGCGCGAGGAAGAGGTAGGGGATGCCCAGCTGGCACACGCCCAGGAACCCGACGACCGCCCAATCCACGGGTCGGCCGGCCACGAGCGGTTGCGCCATGATGAGGGCGATCAGGCAGGCGGTCAGATTCCCCGATACCGCCGCGGCCGCCACCGACGCGCCGCGCGCTGCCAGCCAGCGATAACCGATCACCGTGAATGCCCACGTCACGGCGCAGATCGCGGCCAGCACGTTTCCGAGCGCCGGGTTCGGCGCGGTCGCCGACGGCTGATCGAGCCCCAGAAAAAACAGGCCGAAGCCGACCGCCATGATCGCCATCTGGCCGATGTCGCGGCGCGTCGCGTGCTCGCCCAGCAGCAGCGGCGCGAGCAGCAGGATGAACAACGGGCTGGTGGACTGCAGGAAGATCGCGCTGGCCGCCGTCGTATGTTTGTTCGCCTGGACGTAGAGCAGCGTGGTCGCGGCATACGCGACGCCCACGAGTACGGTGCGCCAGGTCCAGCCGCGCCGCGATTCCGGAACCAGGACAACGATCGTGATCAGCGCGAACGCCGCCCGGAACGCCGCGAGCTGCCACCCGCCGAAGCCGCAGAACTTGATCGCCGCGCCGCCGCTCGAGAACAGCACCGCCGCGGCAAGGATTTTGGATCTGGGGGGGGGGCTCATGGTGGCGGGGAATATATTACGCGCCATGGAAGTTCAGGTCTTTGGCGTCAAAAAGAGCGCCCGGCACCCGTGCCGCCCTGCGGTTCTTTGCCGAGCGGCGCATCAAGGTGCATTTCGTGGACCTGAACGAGCGCGCCGTGGCGGTCGGCGAGCTGCGGCGCTTCGCGCAGCAGTTCGGCGTGGCGGCGCTCGTGGACCACGAGTCGCGCCGTTTCGGAGAGCTCGGCCTCCGCTCCGCCATCCTCAGCGACGAGCGATGGCTGGAGAAGCTCAGTCTGGAGCCGCTGCTGCTGCGGATGCCCCTCGTGCGACATCAGCAGCAGCTCACCATCGGCGCCGCGCCGGAGACCTGGGACGAGTGGTACGCCGCCTCCAAGGCCTGATTCTCGTTCTGTGCGCCTCGTGCGCCACCGGAGGCGGAAGGGAACCACGCGTGACCGTTGACGACCTTTTTGCCGCGTACTCCGGCTCGTCCGTTCCGGGCGCGAGCGCCGTGGTGATTCGCGATGGGCGAGTGATAATTCGCGAAGCGTTTGGCATGGCTGACTTGGAGCGGCGTGTCGCTGCCACGCCCGAGACCGACTACCGGCTGGCATCGGTGTCGAAGCAATTCACCGCGATGGCGGTGATGTTGCTCGCCAAGGACGGCAAGCTGCGCTATGACCAGCCCGTGCGGGACTTCCTTCCGGAATTGCCGGCAGCTGCGCGGGCCGTTACGGTGCGCCACCTGCTCAACCATACCTCGGGGCTGTGGGACTACGAGGACCTGATTCCCGACACGCGCACCACGCAGCTCGACGACCGCGATGTGCTGGCGTTGCTTGCAGCGAAAGATTCCGTGTGCTTCCCGCCAGGCGCCCAATACCGCTACAGCAACTCCGGCTACGTGCTGCTCGGCATCATCGTCGCGCGAGTGTCGGGGATGTCGTTCCCCGATTTCGTGCAAAGCAGAATCTTTACCCCGCTCGACATGCGCGCGAGCGTCGTGCACGTCGAGGGATCGGACACCGTCCCACACCGCGCGTACGGGTATTCACCACGCGGCGGCTCGTTCGAGCAAACCGACCAGAGCGTCACCAGCGCCACGCTCGGCGACGGCGGCATCTACACGAACGTGGACGACATGACGCGCTGGGACCGGGCGCTGGATGGCACTGCGCTGGTCGACTCGGCGACCATGGCACTGGCGACTTCGCCGCCACAGCTCCCGGCGGGTGCCGTCACGCAGTACGGATTCGGCTGGTTTGTCGACACCTATCGCGGCGAAAAGCGCTGGCGGCACACCGGGGAGACGAGCGGGTTTCGCAACGCGATCATGCGGTTCCCCACTCGCCACCTGACCGTGATCGTGCTCACGAACCGCTCGAGTGGAGAACCGGACGCGATCGCCGAGCGGATCGCGGACCGGCTGTTGTTCCGCTAGCGCGCGCCGACGACTAGCGGTAGCCCGCCGCCTGAAGACTGAACAGCTCGGCGTAGAGCCCGCCGCGCGCGACCAGCTCCTCGTGCGTGCCGTCATCCACCAGCTCGCCGCCCTTCAACACGAGGATGCGGTCCGCCATGCGCACCGTCGAAAAACGGTGTGAGATCAGCACCGCCATCCGTCCTTTCGTCAGCTCGGCGAACCGCAGAAAGACCTCGTACTCCGCGCGCGCATCGAGCGCGGCGGTCGGCTCGTCGAGAATCAGGACTTGCGCCTCGCGCATGTAGGCTCGCGCCAACGCGACCTTCTGCCATTCACCGCCTGACAGCTCGACGCCGTTGTCGAAGCGGTGCCCGAGCATCTGATCGAATCCCTGGGGCACTCGCTGCGCGACCGAGTCGGCCAGGCTGCGTCGCGCGGCCTCTCGAATCCGTGCATCATCATCCAGCGCCGCGACCTGACTGACGCCGATGTTCTCACGCAGTTTGAAATCGTAGCGGACGAAATCCTGGAAGATGATGCCGATGTCTTTGCGGAGACTGTCGAGGTCGTAGTCGCGCAGGTCCACGCCATCGAGTAAGACGCGGCCCTCGTCGGGATCGTACAGGCGGGCGAGCAGCTTCACCAATGTCGTCTTCCCCGCCCCATTTTCTCCGACCAACGCGATCCGCTCGTGCGGCTCGAATGCGAACGTCAGGCCGCGCACCGCCCAGCGCTGCGAGCCCGGGTAGCGGAATCCCACCTGCTCGAAGCGGAATCCCGAGACGAGCGGGCGCGGCACGGTGCGGGCGCCCGGTTTGGACGTTACCGTCGGCTGCACGTCGAAGAAGGTGAACAAATCGCTCAGATAGAGGCTCTGTTCGTAAATCGACGAGAGCGCGATCAGCACGCTCTGGATCAGCCCTCGACTCGAGCGGAACGAGCCGGCCAGGAAAGTCAGCGTGCCGATCGTGAAGTCGCCCATCACCGTGCGATAGATGATGACGGCGTACGCGCCGTAGTAGCCCAGCGTCCCGAGCGTCACCAGCAGCGTCGAGACGATGTTCCGTCTGACGGCGAGCCGCTTGTTCTCTTGATAGAACTTCTCGGACAGGTTGGCGTAGCGGCCGACGAGGAAATCCGACAGGCCGAACAGCTTCACTTCTTTGGCGGACTCATCGGACGCACCCATGTAGCGCAGATAGTCGAGCAGCCGGCGCTCCGGTGTCCACTGGAATAGCAGCGAGTAGCCCAGCGAGGCGAAGTGCGCCTCGCCGAGGAACGCGGGCAATACCGCAACGGTCAACAGGAGCAGCAGCCACGGCAGCTGCACGAGCAGGACGCTGGCCAGCGAGATCAGCGTGATCAGATCCTGCGCGGTTCCGAGCAACAGTGTGAACAGGCCGATACGGCCGACCGTTTGGCGGCGGGCGCGCTCGAGATGATCGTAGATCTCGGCGTCCTCGAACTGGGCGAGATCGAGCGTGGCGGCGTGCTGCATGAGCCGCACGCTCAGCCGGTTGGCGAACAAATCGCCGAGCAGGCTCTCGAGCAGGGACGAGAGCCGCGCCAATCCCTCGCCCACCACGGCGATGCCCAGCTCCAGCGCGACGAGGCCGGCGAGATGCCACCAATCCGGCGTGCCGCCGGTGTGCACGGTGGCGACGCCGGCGATGACGCCATCGATGATGAGCTTGCCGATCCAGAGAACCGCGACGGGAATGAGGGACCGGATCGCCCGCAGCACGAGGATGGCGACGGTGTAGCCGCGGTGCGTCTGAAACACCAGGCGCACCAGCGGTGGCACGTGCTGCAGCGCCGCGAGCCGTTCGCCCCAGGTGGGCGGCGGTCCGTCGGCTGGTCCCCCATACCTTCGTGAAACACGACCGGAGCGTGCCATAGGCGTTAACTTCGCACGGGTGGAGGCGTCAGTATAGTCAGATGCACCTTCTCCTTCTGTTCGCGCTCGCTGCGCAAAGTCCCACCCTGACCCCGCGCGATTCGGCGTTTCATGCGCTGAATCGACTGGCGTATGGCGCCCGTCCCGGTGAAGCCGACAGCGTCGCGCAGTTCGGGGTGATGAAGTGGATCGAGCGTCAACTCGATGCCGATCACGTGTCAGACACGCGCCTGGCGGAGCGCGAGCGGGAGTTCAAGATCCTCGATTACGATCGCGCCGATCTCGCCGGACGTTACCGGGACGCGGTTCGCGAGCGCCAGCGGATGCAGCGAGAGTTTGGAGATTCGTTCCCCCTCTCCAACAGGAGAGGGGGTCAGGGGGTGAGGCCCGCTCCGATGCGCGAATTCCGCGAGCTGGGCGGCGAGCTGCAACAGCTCGCAGTCGTCCGCGCGGCGTTGTCGGAGCGGCAGCTGCGTGAGGTGATGGTCGACTTCTGGACGAATCATTTCAACGTCTTCGTGGGGAAGGGTGCCGATCGCTTTCTGCTGCCTTCCTATATAGAGGAAACGATCCGGCCGCGGGCGCTGGGGCGCTTTGAAGACTTGCTGATCGCGACGGCCCAGAGCCCGGCCATGCTGTTCTATCTCGACAACGCGCAAAGCGTCGCGCCCGGCTCCGAGCCTCCAAGGATGCGCCGGTTCAATCCTGACCGAATGCCCCGCGGAATCAACGAAAACTACGCGCGCGAGCTCCTCGAGCTGCACACCCTCGGCGTGGACGGCGGCTACACGCAGCAGGACGTCATCGAAGTCGCCCGCATCTTTACGGGCTGGAGCATCGAGCGGCCGGAGCTCGGCGCGGGATTCGTGTTTCATGACTGGGCGCACGATGGCGGAACCAAGCACGTCTTTGGAATGACGTTTCACGACGATGGCAAAGGTGAAGGGATTCGACTACTGAAGTATCTGGCGATGCAGCACGCCACGATGCATCACGTGAGCACCAAGCTCTGTGCCCGATTTGTGGCGGATGAGCCTCCCGACGGCTGCGTCGATGCAGCGGTGGCAGCGTGGCAGCAAACGCAGGGGGAGATCCGCGCCGTCCTGCGTGCAATCTTCACATCACCCGATTTTTGGGCGCCGCAAGCCGTCCGCGCAAAGGTCAAGACGCCGTTCGAGTTCGTCGTGAGCGCGATACGCGCCGCCGGCGTCGATCCTGACACGAGTCCGAAACTCGCGCAGCTCGTCGCGCGGCTCGGCGAGCCGCTCTATCAGCAGCCCGCCCCCACGGGCTACGCGGAGACCGAGGCCCACTGGGTCAACAGCGGCGCGCTGCTCGCGCGCATGAATGCGGCGATGCTCATCGCGAAGCAGTGCTCCAGCATTCCGGTGCTGGATGACCACCCCCAGCTGGTAGACACCATCGATGCAAAGCTGCTCGGCGGCACGATGTCGGCCCACACGAAGAGCGTAATTCTGGAGCAGCTTGCCGACATCACCGATCCTGAGCAGGCTCGGGTCATGGCCGTAGGCCTGGCCTTGGGCGGACCGGACTTCCAACGGCAATGACGGTTAAGGGACGGTAAGGGACGGTAAAGGACGGTAGGGGTCCATGACGATATCGCGTCGCATCTTTGTAAAGGACTCTGCACTTGCATTGGTCAGTTTTGGACTCGACCCGTTGTTTCTCTCGCGGGCCGTGTTCAGCCCTTACCGTCCCTTACCGTCCCATACCGTCTCTTCCCGTCCTGTCTTAGTCTGCCTCTTCCAGCGCGGCGCCGTGGATGGCTTGAACATGATCGTCCCGCACGGCGAGCCGGCCTATTACCAGGAGCGCCCGCGCATCGCGATTCCCGCCAGCGACGTCGTGGATCTCGATGGGCACTTTGGTTTGCACCCCAGCCTCGCGCCGCTGAAAGAGCTGTGGGACAACAAGAGCCTCGCGGCGGTTCACGCCATCGGCTCGCCCGACGCGACGCGCAGCCACTTCGACGCCCAGGACTACATGGAGAGCGGCACGCCGGGCGTGAAGCGCACGGCCGACGGGTGGGTGAATCGCTATTGCCAGCACGATCGCGAGCATACGGAGACGGCGTTTCGAGCCGTTGGCTTCGGACCCCAACTGCCGCGCATTCTGGCGGGCAGCGCACCGTCACTCGCCATCGACGATCTCCAGGCATTCGGGCTGCGAGTTCCCCAGGAGGCGGCACGTGATCGCCTGACGCGCGCCTTCGAGGAGTTGTACGACGGCGCGGGTACTGGTCTTCTGGCGTCTTCGTCGCGTGAGGGGTTCGAGGCCGTCCAGATGCTGAAACGCGCCGATCCGACGCAGTACCGTCCCGAAAATGGCGCCGACTATCCGCCGGGCCGCTTAGGAAAGACGCTGCTGCAAATCGCGCAGCTGATCAAAGCCGATGTTGGACTGGAGATCGCCTTCGCCGACTGCAGCGGCTGGGACACGCACGTGAACCAGGGTTCGAGCGAGGGCCAGCTCGCTGCCCGGCTGCGCGAGCTCGGCCTGGCACTCGCCGCGTTCGACAAGGATCTCGGCGACCGCATGCGCAACGTCGTCGTGCTGACGATGTCGGAGTTCGGCCGGACGATCCACGAGAACGGCAACGGCGGCACCGACCACGGCCACGCGACCGCGATGCTCGCGCTGGGCGGACCGGTGAACGGCGGCCGCGTGCTCGGCCGGTGGCCGGGCCTCGGCGTCGAGCAGCGCTTCGAGGGTCGGGACGTCGCGGTGACGACCGACTTCCGCGACCTGTTCGGAGAGATACTGGCGCGCCATCTCGGCGCCACCGATCTCGGCGCAGTATTCCCCGGCTACACGCCGAGTCCGGCGCGATTCCTGGGGGCGATCCGCGGCTAGGCCGCGATGACGCCGTCGGATCCGCCGTCGCGGATCGTCAACCAGTCGGTGCGCACGCGATCCCATTCCTGAATCACGAGTCCCTGGTCTTCGAACAGCGCCCGGATCTGGGTCGGGCTGAAGCCCGCGATCTCCTCGAGAATCGGCACCAGCACCGACAGCGCGTCGTCGCTGATCACGGTACGCTTGGCGATCTGGGCGATTTCGCGCGCCTCGGACGCGGCGATCGTGAAGCCATCCCCCCGGTTCACGTGCAGCATCACCGGAATGTCGGACTGCCCGTCGCCGACGTAGACGACCTGGTCGCGCGGCACCACGTGCCGTGCGCGGATCTCTTCCACCGCCGCGACTTTCCCGTAGCCGGCCGCGACGCTCGTGAGTGGGCCGATCTTGCCGCCGTCCGGCGAGAACTGGAAGCGCGTGCCCACGACATGATCGGCCGGGACGATGCCTTCGAGCGCCGCAAGCACGACCTCCTCGGGCGCCGCCGAGATCACGTAGAAATCGAAGCGGTGCCCGTCGATGCCCTGCGCGAGCATCTGCGCGAGCAGCTCGACGTTTCGCTTGAGGCGGACCCGGCGGCCGACTTCCAGGAGATCGTTGCGTGTGACGCGGGCGTACTCCGGATCGTGCGCGAGCAGATACGCGAGCTCGGCGCCCTGTTGCACGAGATTGAGCTGCGACAATGCCGCCACGCGCTCGCGAAAGCTCGTGATGCCCAGCATCTCGCTCAGCACGATGCCGGAATCGTTGAAGCTCAACGTCTGATCGAAGTCACTTGCCAGCAGGTAATGCCTCTTCATCCACATCTCCCTTCGTTCTGATCGTCGACAAAAAAGGCCCGCACCATCGAGGGCGGGCCGTTCCATGCGTTGCTACTCTGTGCATCGCTTTAGGTAGCGCCCGACTCCCCCGAGAGGTTCCCGGTCTTGAGCAAATTCAAGCAGCAGGTGCACTTGGTCATGGGTGGAATGCTACGCAGCCCCCACCTGGCAAGTCAACTCCGTGGCCGTCACGGAGTCTCGGCAGCCGTGATGGACAACTCCAAGCGCTCCGCCTTGCGCACTGCGGCGACGGTCGCAGCGGCGCCAATGCGGTCGCCGGTGAGCAGCCGATGCAGATCGTCGATGCCGTGAACAGGATGTCCGTCGAACGCGACGATGATGTCCCCAACCTGGAGGCCCGCGCGCGCCGCCGGACTCCCGCCTTCGACCGTCGTGATCAGGACGCCGCTGGGCTGGATGAGTCTGTGCGCGCGCAGCGCGAGACGCAGCAGCGAAACGTTCTGCCCGCCGACACCGATGCGCGCGCGGCGCACGTGCCCGTACGCGATCAACTGTCCCACGACGAGCTTCACCGTGTTGACGGCGACGGCGAAGCAGATCCCCTGCGCAGGGAGGATCACCGCCGTGTTGACGCCGACGACCTGCCCCCGCGAATCGAGCAGCGGGCCACCCGAGTTGCCGGGATTGAGCGCGGCGTCGGTCTGGATGACGTTGTCGATCAAGCGGCCCGAGACGGACCGAAACGACCGCCCCAGCGCACTCACGACGCCCGCGGTGACGGTGCTCTGAAACCCCAGGGGATTGCCGATCGCGATGACGACCTGCCCGACCCGCAGCGTCGCCGAGTCGCCCAACGGCGCGGCCGCTTGCGACGACACGTCGACGCGCAGCACGGCGAGGTCGGTGTCGGGATCATCTCCAACCAGCTCGGCGCGCAACCGCCGGCCATCGGCAAACGCGACGTCCGTCTTCGTCGCACCGTGCGCGACGTGACTGTTGGTGAGAATGAAGCCGTCCGGCGTGAAGACAAACCCCGAGCCGTGGCCCCGATCTTCTCGTGCTGATCCGCCGCGGCGCCGGTGTTGCACTTCTACACTGACGACCGCCGGTGCCAGCCGCTCGACGACTCCACTGACTGCACGAGAATAGGCATCCAACAACTCGTCATCGGCGGGACCGCTCGGGACTGCGGCCCTGGGCTGATCATCGTGCAGATCGCCGGCGGCCAGGATTGGAAATGGGGTCATGCCTCAGGAACGCCGTGCGGTTCCCGAACCGATATATTCGTGCTCCATGCGAGACGCCTTGCAGGCGCTGCTGCGTCAAGCCAGCGACGCCAAGCGTTCCGCCGATTTCTGGCGAGCGGCCGCCGCCATTCTAAGCGAATGGGCGGGCGGCGCGCGCCTGTCCATCCGCTACCAGGGGATCAACGAGAGCGGATCAGTCAGCGCGGGAACCGACGACCGCTCGGGGAAGAACCTCGCGGCCGAGTGGCGCGACCCCGACGGGCGGCACGTGGAGGCGAATCTGGCGGGCGCACCGCCGTCGCTGCCGGCGTCGGAGCTCGAGGCGGCGATCGAATTCGCCTCGCGCCTGGCGGTGATGGTCGGACGGCGTGCCGCCCTGGAGCGCGAGCGGCGGCTCGGCACCTTTGTGGTCGAGCTGGCGCGCTGGCTGCTCGCGGCGCCCGAGACCCAGCTGTTGCTGCGCTACACACTTCAGAGCCTGATGGAATTGGTCGAAGCGCAGGGCGCGTTCGTCGCCCTGAAGCAACCCGACGGCGAGACGCTGCGTCTGTCGCCCGCCCTCGGCGAAGCGGCGCGGGTCGAAGGGCTGGTCATGGGACTCGCGAGCAGCACCACCGGCCGTGTCGTGCGGAGCGGCGAGGCGCTGATCACGGCGGACCTGCGCGCCGAAGGCGACGCCAGCCCGATCGCCACCAAGCTCGCCGAGGGCGTGCGCGCCGCGCTCATCGCGCCGCTGCGCACATCGCAGGGAACGGTGGGCGCTGTGGGATTGGTGCGGTTTCAGGCGGTCGGCGCAAGCACACCGCCCCCGCCGTTTAGTCTTCACGATCTGCACTATGTATCGGCGGTCGCCGCTCACATTGCCGGCGGTATCGAGCTCTCGGAAGCGGTCGCCGCGACGCGCGCCGCCGCCGACCGCGCGCGCGCGATGGTGGACGCGAGCCCGTTGCCCATGGCCCTCGTGGACACCGCCGGGACGGTTCGGCAGGTCAACGACGCGGCGCTCCACGTGTTCGGCGTCAAGACGACCGACGCGGCGGTGGGCCGCCATCTGGAGAAGCTCGGCCTCTCGCCCAGCGGCCTCACCGTGCGGCTGATGCTGCAAGGCCGGCAGCAGGGCGAGCCGTGGCATGGTCGCGTGCTCGTCACGCAGGAAGGCGGCGAACGCCGCATCTGCGATTGCACGGTCACCGACTTGCGCGGCCTCGGGTCGCAGGATCTGCTCGTCGCGCTGTACGATCGCACCGACGAGCTGCACGCGCAGCGCGAGCTGATCGCGCGCGAAAAGCTCGCCACGGTCGGCGAAATCGCCAGCGGCGTAGCCCACGAGGTCAACAATCCGCTCGCGGCGATCCGCATGGAGGCGGAGATGCTGGGCCGCTCCACGCAGGACAGCGAGGCGAGCACGGCCGCCGCGACGATCGTGCGGGAGGTGGACCGCGCGGCGCGCATCGTCCGCAGCCTGCTCCGGCTCGCGCGCCGCGCCGACATCACCCCGGTTCGCATCCAGCTCAACGAGCTGGTCCGGGACGTAGCGGAAATTCGCCAGCGGGTGCTGCGCGCCGACAACATCGAGGTGCGCACGCGGATGGATCAGGGCGCGGAGGCGGTGCTGGGGCTCGGCCAGGAGCTGCAGCAGGTCGTCATCAACCTCGTGACCAACGCCGAGCACGCCGTGCGCGGGCGTCCCCACGCGGTGATCGAGATGGCCACGGAAGCACGCCAGGACTGGGTGCGTTTGACCGTCGAAGATTCGGGGCCCGGCGTCCCGCCCGAGGTGCGCAGCCGGATCTTCGATCCCTTTTTCACGACCAAGAGTCCCGATGAAGGATCGGGGCTCGGGCTTTCAATCTGTCAGCGGGTCGTAGCGGAAGTGGGCGGCCGCATCTGGCTGGAGGATTCGGAGGCGCTGGGCGGCGCGAGATTCGTCGTCGAGCTGCCCGCCGCCCCGATTCGAGGCGACGCCATCGGCTGAGCGTCAGGCTTCCAGTATCTGCCGGCGGTACAGCGCAATGGCGGCCAGCCCATACACGCCGATCGCAAGCAGCAGCGCGCCGAGCGGCCAGTGCGGACCGAGTTGCCAGATGCCCGCGGCCACGTACCCGATGCTCGCCAGGAGACCCAGTCCCAGCACTTCTTTTCGCGCCATCAGGATGCCGAACACATATCCCCAGCTGAAGCCCGCGAGGCCGAGGAAGATGACGGCATTGGGAAAGATTTTCGTGGGATCGATGAGATTTAGACTGCCCGCAAAGGCGCAGAACAAACCGATGACCGTGTGCGTTGCGAGGTGGAGCGCCAACGGCAGGGGCAGGGTGCCCATTTTGTTGAAGGTCATGCGATAATAATACCAACGATGCAGGTGACGCGCACGTATCTCGAGCTGCATACCCGCGGTCAATTCAAGGACGCGTTTGGGGCGTTTCCGGCCGTCGCGATAGCGCGCGCCGCCAAGCCGCTTCCCGAGCTCTACCGGATGTGCTATCGCACCGTGGGCGAGGCGTTCCACTGGCGGGACCGCTGGGACTGGAGCGACAAGGAGATCGCCGCTCACCTTGGCGATCCCGCGATTCAGCTGTTCGTCGCGACGCGCGGGACCGCGAAGCAGAAGGCAAAGCTCGCCGGCTGGTACGAGCTGCGGCGGGTTGCCGAGGACGATTCGGTGGAGATCGCCTACTTCGGCATCGTCGCTGCCGAGTTCGGGCACGGGTTTGGGAAACATCTCCTGTCCAGCGCGGTACGTGACGCCTGGGCGCTCGAGCCACGGCGCGTGTGGCTGCACACCTGCACCCTGGATCACCCCAACGCGCTGCCGAATTACCTCGCGCGCGGCTTCACGCCTTATCGCACCGAAACGTACGAGGTAGATTCCCGCCCGTGACTTTCAACTGGACGTTCCAGCTCACGCGCAAACGCAAGGTCATCATCGCGGGGATCCTGCTCACCCCGCTCCTCATCTTCGCGCTGTACACCTGGTCCGCCCTCAGCTGGAGCTACTCGGAGGGAGAGCGCGCCGGTTTCGTGCAGAAATTCTCGAAGCGCGGGTGGCTGTGCAAGACGTGGGAGGGCGAGCTCGCGATGGTTTCCATGCCGGGCACCAATCCCGAGAAGTTTTATTTTACGGTGCGTGATGAGGCCGTGGCGGAGCACATCAATCAGTCGCTCGGCAGACGTGTGGCGATCACGTATCAGCAGCACAAGGGCATCCCGACGACCTGCTTCGGCGAGACGGAGTACTTCGTCGTCGCCGTGAAGGTGCTGCCGCAATGAGCGCGAACAGCTTCGGCGCCCGTGCCACGCTGCAGGCCGGGAAGCGCAGCTACGAAATCTTCCGGCTCGATGCGCTCGAGCGGCGCGGTCTTCCGGTCGCGCGCCTGCCCTACTCGCTCAAGATCCTGCTCGAAAACCTGCTGCGGCGCGAGGACGGCCGCGTGGTCCCGCCGGCGGACATCGAGAAGCTGGCGCGCTGGGACCCGCGCAAACTCCCGGACGAGGAAATCGCGTTCATGCCGGCGCGCGTGCTGCTCCAGGACTTCACCGGCGTGCCCGCGGTCGTCGATCTCGCGGCGATGCGCGACGCCATGGTCACGATGGGCGGCGATCCCAAGCGGGTGAACCCGCTGCTCCCCGCCGAGCTCGTGATCGACCATTCGGTGATCGTGGATGAGTTCGGGACCAAGACCGCGTTTCAGGTGAACGCCGACCTCGAGTTTCAGCGCAATCGCGAGCGCTATGCGCTGCTGCGCTGGGCGCAGAAGACGTTCGCCGGATTCAAAGTCGTGCCCCCGGATACGGGCATCGTGCACCAGGTGAATCTGGAATACCTCGCCCGGGTTGTCTTCACGAGCGATTCGCAGGCTTACCCGGATACACTCGTTGGAACTGACTCTCACACGACGATGATCAATGGGCTGGGCGTGGTGGGGTGGGGTGTCGGCGGTATTGAAGCCGAAGCCGCGATGCTCGGCCAGCCGGTCTCGATGCTCATCCCACAGGTCATCGGATTCCGCCTCAGCGGCCGGCTGAGCGAAGGGGCCACCGCGACCGATCTCGTGCTCACGGTCACGCAGATGCTGCGCGCCAAGGGCGTCGTCGGAAAGTTCGTCGAGTTCTTCGGGCCCGGCGTCTCGACGCTGCCGCTGGCCGATCGCGCCACCATCAGCAACATGGCGCCTGAATATGGGGCGACGATCGGCATATTCCCGGTCGATCAGGAAACGTTGCGGTACCTCGAATTCACGGGACGCCCGCGCGAGCAGGTCGAGCTGGTCGAAGCGTATATGAAGGAGCAGGGCCTGTTCCACACGCCCGACGCTCCCGAACCCGCCTATACCGACATGCTCGAGCTCAACCTGGCAACGGTGGAGCCGAGCATGGCGGGCCCGCGCCGGCCGCAGGATCGCGTGGGATTGCGCGAGGTGCCGCGCAAGTTCGCGGAGGCGTTGCCCACGCTGGTGAAGCCGGTGCCGGTGCCGGCGGTGAACGCCGTCCCGGTGGGACGGTGGGAGGGCGAAGGCGGTCAGGCTGGGCTGCAACCGCCCCCGCCCCCCCGGCCGTCGCACGCCACGCTCCGCATCGACGACGTCGAGCACGTGCTGCACCATGGCTCGGTCGTGATCGCCGCGATCACGAGCTGCACCAACACGTCGAACCCGTCGGTGATGGTGGCCGCCGGCCTCATGGCGAAGAAGGCCGTCGAGCGGGGCCTGCGCAGCAAACCGTGGGTGAAGACGAGCCTCGCCCCGGGGTCCAAGGTGGTCACGGACTATCTCGACAAGGCCGGGCTCACGAAGCCGCTCGAGACGCTGCGTTTCCACCTGGTCGGCTACGGGTGTACGACGTGCATCGGCAACTCCGGGCCGCTGCCCGAAGTCGTGTCGAACGCGATCGCCGAATGCGATCTCGTCGTATGCTCGGTGCTCTCGGGGAACCGCAACTTCGAAGGGCGCATTCAGCAGGAAGTCCGCGCCAACTATCTCGCATCGCCGCCGCTCGTCGTGGCGTACGCGCTCGCGGGCCGCATCGATATCGACTTCCACAACGAGCCGCTCGGGATCGGCAGCGACGGACCCGTGTTCTTGCGCGACATCTGGCCCTCGGCGAAGGAAGTCGCCGACGTGATCGGCCGGTCGATCAAGTCGGCGATGTTTCGCAAGAGCTACGCCGAGGTGTTCAAAGGGGACCAGCGCTGGCAGAGCCTGCCGGTCCCGGAAGGCGACCGCTTCGCCTGGGAGCCGACGTCGACGTACATCCGGCAGGCGCCCTATTTCGATGGCATGCCCCGGGAGCCGAGCCCGGTGCGCGACATCCGCGCCGCCCGCGTGTTGTGTCTGCTGGCCGACAGCATCACGACGGACCATATCTCGCCGGCCGGCTCGATTCGCAAGACGAGTCCGGCGGGCCAGCATCTCGTCGCGCACGGCGTGCAGCCCATCGACTTCAACTCCTACGGCGCGCGGCGCGGCAACCATGAGGTGATGGTGCGCGGCACGTTCGCCAACGTGCGGCTCAAGAATCTGCTCGCGCCCGGCACCGAAGGGCCCTTCACCGTCCATCTGCCCGACGGCGAAGCGATGACGATTTTCGACGCGTCGCTCAAGTACGCGGCAGAGGCGACGCCCCTGATCGTCCTCGCCGGGAAAGAGTACGGCGCGGGGTCATCACGCGACTGGGCCGCCAAGGGCCCGCGACTGCTCGGCGTCCGCGCGGTGGTCGCGGAGAGCTTCGAGCGCATTCACCGCTCGAACCTCGTCGGGATGGGGATCCTGCCGCTGCAATTCGCGCCCGCGCAGACCCCGGCGACGCTCGGCCTGACCGGCAAAGAGCGTTACGACATCCTCGGCCTAGGCGAGATGCCTAAGGAGCTGAGCGTCACCGCGACCGCGGATGACGGCAAGGTGACCAGCTTCAAGGTTCTGGTGCGAATCGATACGCCGCAGGAGCTACAGTACTACAAGCACGGCGGCATCCTGGAATACGTGCTGCGCCAGCTGGCAGAGAAGTGAGGGTCGTTCGAATCGAGCTTCTCTTTGGTCGCGGAGAGTTCTACCGATCTCAGCATTGGTCTCGCATTCAGCGTGAGTTGCGAGCTGCAGTTCGCGCCGTGGTTTGGCCATCCGGTGCTCGAACTTTCAAGATCTACCCAAAGAGGCATGGAAATGGTGTCAAGCCGATCAAGGAAGCGTTTGTAACAAAAGCTCAAGCACGCCTTCGGCTGGGAGAGCGAGAGAAAGCTTGGCTACCAGACTCGGAGAACACCAGGAAAGATCGATGCTGTAAAGGTGGTTGGCGACGGACTCTTCGCTGTCGAGTGGGAAACCGGCAATATCTCCTCGTCCCACCGAGCCCTGAACAAGCTCGCGCTCGGGATTCAGCGCAAGGTGTTGCTCGGCGGAGCTCTAGTTGTACCAACGAGGGGCTTGTACGCCTACCTCACCGACCGGGTGGGCAATTACGACGAATTGGAGCCCTACTTTGATGTCTGGCGCTCGCCACGAGGAAGCGGTGGCGTCCTAGCGATTATCGCCGTGGAGCACGATAGCCTGAGCGAGAAGGTTCCTCTAATCCGCAAGGGCACAGACGGTAGAGCGCTCCTCTAGACGTCGATCCCTTCTGCTAGAGAGAGTTGAAGGTTGCTTTGCCTCTGCTTCTTAGACCGGCCGTTCCCCCTTGCTGATTCCCACTGCGCCAGCTTCCCAGCCAATAGATCCTTGATCCGACGAGTCGCAGGCGAGGAGTCGCCGACGTCTGAAGCCAACCATCGCCGACCGAGCCTTTCGGAGGCGTAGCCCGTAGTCCCAGTTCCCGCAAAGGGATCGACGACGAGATCCCCCTTGTTCGTTGCAAAGGCAACGATCCGCTCCAGCATGATTGGAGCCAATTCGTTCGCACCGCGGAGCTTGTACTGGTTGTGCCTGACGGGAGGAATGTCATCCCAGATCTCGTCGGCGTCGCGCCACAGACCGGGTCGGGCTGGCGCGCCGGGATCCAGGGTGGCCCACACGTCCTCAGGCGCATCCCAGACGTCCATCAGATTCAAACCTTTGACGTTCAGGAACTTCCGATGACCGCCATAGTCTCGAATATCGCCGCCGCAGTGTCGGCAACTTGGAATGGGCACGTAGACTTTGTTGAAGACTCGCGGTTTACCCTTGGTGTAGTAGAGCAATCCGTAGTGCGCAGGTGACAGCCGACCGGGTATTGGAAGGCTCTTTGGCATACGGCACGCGATCCAGTGCCGAAACTGCATGCCGTGGCATTCCAGAACGGTGCCGAAGTGAATCAACCATTTGGGCAGATTGAATACGAACAACGCTCCGCCGGGCGCGAGGATGCGAACCGATTCGAGCAGCCACTCACGGCACCACACGAGATAATCGTCATCCTTCCGCTTGTCCGAGATCCCTTTGCCATAGTCCTTGCCAAGGTTGAAAGGGGGGTCTGCAAAGACCAAGTCCACAGAGTCGCTGGGAAGCGCACGCAAGAAATCCATGCAGTCCATCCGATAGAACGCCCCAAGATCAGTCCGCACCGCGGGTCGTAAACCTGACCTCCCAAGCAGGTCACGGGGATGACCCGCCGGGGATTTCACGCTTCCGGCCCGGCCCAGTTTCCTTCGGGAGTGGGCGTGTCGGCCCGCCTTGTATGGCGTGAACGATTCGCGCACAACAAGGGCCGCTTCGCGAGGATGCTGAGCAAAGATGTGCGCGATATCAGTCGGGATGATGCCAGCCCGAAGCTTGAGGTTTTCGGGGCGTTCGCCAAGGATGCGCGAAACCCGCTCCAGCAGCGCCTCGGACGGCTGGACTAGGCCGCGCTCGACGCGGCTCAAATGGGAATGAGTGACACCCACCCTTCGGGCGAGGGGTTTGAGGCCAAGACCAAGAGCCTCGCGCAACTGTCGAATGATTGGGCCAGCAGTCACCGTGGACTCGGGAGGGATCGGGTTGGACCAAATTACCAAGGGTTGTTTAGATAGACAACCCCAGGGGGCAAAAAAAACGCGTCAGCGAGCCGCGGCGCCGCACGACTTCTTCTTCCATCATCGCGATGTGCGCGGCCGGCCCACCGAACGCGATCGTACCGAGCTTGAGGAAGACCCAGGCGAGATCGCCGAGCGAAGTGCGCTCCCGAATGCGCTGGGCTCCGCTAGATCCCGCTCAAAAAGGCATCGAGCTCGGCCGGCGGCACGGCGCCGACGCGGCGCCCCACTTCTTTCCCTCCGCGAAACGCGATCAACGTCGGGATTCCCCGCACGTCGAATCGCTGCTGGGTGACGGGATTCTTGTCCGTGTCGAGCTTCAGGACCAACATCCGCCCCGTTCGGCGGTGCGCCACGTCATCGAGTAACGGCGCCATGATCTTGCATGGCCCGCACCAGTCCGCGTAAAAGTCCACCAGTACAGGCACCGTGGTCCCGGACGTGACCTGATCGAACGTCGCCTCTGACACGGCGATCGGCCGGTCGAGCAGGATCGGCTTGCCGCAGTTGCCGCACCTGGGATGCTGACCGATGCGGGTCAGGTCCACGCGGTTCAGCGTCTCACAGAACGGGCAGGCGACGGTGGCAGTCTGTTTGTCGGTCATGGCCGGAAAGTATAGTAAGCGTCCAGGCCGGGTAGGATGAAGGGGCGTTCATCGCCCATTGCCGCGGCGTTCATGGAGACCGTCAGAGATTGACTCCATGACGTCCATGAACGTGGGAAGACGTGACGCGGGTGCTCGTGGTTTTGTCGGGGTCGTGCTGCTGGTGAACTCGGCGGCACTCCAGGACCGCCCGCTCGTGGCCCTCGGCGTCGGATTCATCGGGTTGATCTTCCTCGGCACGGCGTTGTTCCGGATGTGTCCCGTATATACCCTGCTGCGGATCAACAGCTGTTGAGCCCCCCGTCACACTTGCGCCCCCGACGGAGATCCGCCGGGGGCGCAGTGTCGGTCGGAGACCGATCCATCAGGCTTTCAGTTTCTTCTCCGGCGTGATGTCCACGGCGATCTGGCGCGGTTTGGCCTTTTCGACCTTGGGCAGCGTCAGGGTCAACAAGCCCATCTCGTAGCTGGCCTTGATGTGCTCCGCGTCCACCGTCGCGGGAAGCGTGAAGGTGCGCTCGAACGCGCCATAGGTCCGCTCATAGCGATGCACCTTTTCCACTTTCGTCTCCGCGACCTGCTCCTTTGCGCCCTGGATGGTGAGCAGATTGCCCTCGACGAGGATCTTCACGTTCTCGGGCTTTACGCCTGGCACCTCGGCGACGATGCGGAGATACTCCGGCTCCTCGAAAATGTCCACGACCGGCGTCCAGTCCGCGGTCGTTACTTGCCCCACCGGCCATTCAAAGCTGGCGAAGGGCTCATTGAGCACCCGCCCCATGCGCCGCTCCAGGTTGTATAGCAGCTCGAACCAGGGATCGCGCGGGGTCTTGCGAGTCACTCCGAACATGGGGTCCACCTCCTTGCGGGAAAGGCATCCTCTCGATGCCGGATGGAAGTTTGCCGCGGAGTGGGTGAATCGATGCTGAATCGCGGATGAAACGTCGCGACAAGAATCAGCCCCCGCTCGTGGCCGATCGAGCGAGGGCTGGAGGCCGTCGGATTACGCGTTCTCGTACCGGACTGCTTCATCCGTTGAACATGCGGCCGGCGGCTTGCGTCGGGTCCCGCATCGGCCACCGCCTAGTGGCCGCACGGATATTAGGCATTGAGTCGTGAAGCCCTGGTGAAATCGCTGTGAGAGCTACCGGTCCGGCACATTCGCTCCGTGACACGCCGTGCACATCGCGAAGTTCTTGCGGCGCATCCGGGAGGCATCGAATCCGGGTCCATGCGGATTAAAGCGCCGGCCGCCCACCGCCGAATGGCAGGGCAGGCAGTCGCGTTCGGCGTGACAAGTGACGCACGACTCCAGGCCTTGGCGCGCCGCCTGGCCGTGTCCCACGAGGAAGAACCTTCTGGCGTCGTGATAGCCCGACCGCAGCAGTCCGCCCCCCTCCGCCACTAAGCCGGCGCGAGCGTGGCAGGCCGTACAAAAGGCGCCGACGTTGTGGCAATCGCTGCACGCTGCCTCGCGCGCATAGGCTGATGCCGGGTGGCGCGCGAGAAACCCATCCGGGTGGTAGCCGGCCGCCCGCGCTCCGCTCGGCCGATGGCATTCCAGGCAATCGGCGCGGACGTGGCAGCCAGTACAGGTGGTCGTGGATGCAGCCGCTTCCGTGCCGTGACGGTCGGCAAAGTTGTCCCCGTGACTCGCCGGCGCCGCTCGCGCCAGGAGGGCCGTCGAGCGCGGATCGGATGCCAGCCACGCGATCGCGCGCGGCGGCGCAGAGCCGGCATGACACTGGTAGCAGAACTCCCGCGCGTGGCACGTGGCGCAGGCGGTTCCCATCGCCTGCCGAGAGACTGCCCCATGACCACCGCGGCTCAGAAAGTCGGGCGCGGCGTGCGAGGGCGGCGCAGGGAAATCGGCCACATCCTGCCGAGTGAGTGATGCGGCACGGACCAGTGACACATGGCAGGTGGCGCACGCCGAATCGGGCGCCGCGAGATGGGCGGTTCGAATCTCGTGACAATCCAGGCAGCGCTGCACGACCGGCTCGCGCACCGCCATCCGCGGCTCGCCGGCCACGGTGTGACACCCCGCGCAGGTTGGCGATTTCCCTCCGGCCTTCGCGCCGTGAGCCACATGATCGAAGCGAAGATTGCTGCGGCGCGGCGACGTCGGGGCGCGCCACACGACGGTTTTTTCGATGGCCCCGTCGTGGCAGGCCGCGCACGAGACGGGATCGGGCCAGAGCGATGGTCTTTCTTGCGCCGCGCCAGCGTGACACGACGTGCACGACGGGAACAGGGCTTTGTGCTGCACGTGATCGAATCCCTGCGCCGGCTGCTGCAGCAGCGCCAGGATAAAGAGACTGGCTGGGGCGATCATCGCTCGGCGCGTCCGCCGGGCATGCGCCGCACGGCAGGTGGCAGGCGGTCGAGGTCGTCGCCGCTCCCGATGGCGAGGACCGCGCGCAAGGTGACGCGCCACTGTCCCCAATCGATCGCCGCAGGGTCCGGTCTGCGACGATCTTCCGCATATCGCACGGCCCCGATCTCGAACCGAAGTCCCGGGTGTGGCTCGACACGTCCGTCTATCCCATAGACGTGAAGGACCGACTCGCTGAAGCGCAGCTCTAATGGGCGGTCCAACGCCGCGCCGTGCAGTGTGACCGCGTATGGTCCCGTCGGGGCATAGGTGACGCTCGCACTCGTCCCGACCGACGCGGCGCCGGGACCGAACTCCCGACTGTACCCGGCATCGAATGTCCAGGAGGCAACCGGCGAAGCCGTGACCCCGAGCTCACTGCGCCAACCGGATTGTTCGACGGTCACGAGCGGCGCCGACACCTCGGCATCGTTGTAGCGATAGCGCTCGCCACGGGCGCGCACCTGCACCTGGGGCAGCGCACGAATCGCGACCTGCCCTTGCACCGCCGTGTACGGAACCGGACTGAACGCGCCCCAGATCGTCCAGAGATCGAAATGCGGCCGGTAACGACGCACGCCGAGTGAGCCTGTCACGCTGCGTGTGGTGTAGCCGAGCGCGGCTTCGGCGCTGCCCCACCATCCCGCGGCCAGATCGTAATCGGCGCCCGCGCTGACGCTCCATCCGGGTGCAGGCCGGGCGACTCCCGCAAACCCGACGCGTTCCGAGACGAAGTAGTCGGTCGCCGGATCCACTTCACGAAGGTACTCTCCCCGAATGTCACCGATCCGTCCCGACCATCCCGCCTCGGCGCCCAGCAGCAGCTGCCGCCTGCCCGGCTGAAAATCATCGAGAGGATTCAGCGCCGGGCTGGTCACCGGCAGCGCCGCGCCGCGAGCGAGTCCCCAGCCACCATAAATGGTTGCCTCCAGCCCGCGGCGTCCGTCGCGCACCGTGATGCTTGCGCCATCGAAGCCGATCGTGCCGAGGCGGTTGCCGTTCAGCTGCCGGCCGGCGCGCGCGCTGAGGCGCTCCACGCTGTAGTCGGCATATGCCGCGAGGAGCTGAATCGCGGACTCGGTTCCCGGCCACGCGTCGCTGCCCGTGAAGTCGACGGCCGCGCGCGCCGTAGCATGCGCGCTCAAGCCGCGCACGCCGAAGCCCCACACGGACGCATCGGCGGTGGTGACGAACGGCGCGCCGCGCTGCACGGCGCCCGGCCGGAAGAACAGGCAGTACGCGGCGCCGCTCGGGCAGCGCACCGCGAAGCCGTCGGGCGTTGCCGGGCCGCCGCTCGGGCCGGTAACGGTGTCCGTGACGGGAATGCTGTCGAGCTGGACCCCGCGGTAGCCGACGGCTTGAAATCGACCATCCAGGCGCACGCGGTATCCCTGCGCTGAGAGCGGCGAGCCGATCAGGAGCGCCACCACGATGGTGCGCCTCATGCGCCCGCCTTGCGAAGGTGGGCGCGATATGCCTCCGGCGCCGCCTGGAAATGGCAGGTGGTGCATTCGCGGTTTGCAAAATGATCGCGCTGCGGCGTGTGGCAGGTCAGACAGAGGCCTCGGTCGGGGACGAGACGCGCGACCGTCGCCCCACGATGGCAGGCGTCGCATGCCACATGCGCGTTCGCCGAATCCGCATGCGCCGTGCCGATGTCCACGCCGCTGTGACAGCCGGCGCAGTCGCGCCGGGCATTGTGATGATCCTCGTGGCAGGCGGTGCACGCCTTCACGGGCGCTGCCGGATCGAGCGAGACCGCGGTCTCGTGACAGGTCGCGCAGCGGATCTGCGCGTGAGTCGGATGCGAGAACGCGACCGTTCGCGAACGCGGGGGATGATCAGCAACCGCGATGGCGATGGTCTCGGCGTGAGCCGGAGCCAGCTCTCCCGGCGCATGGCAGCTCGCGCAGTCGCTCGTCGCCGGGGCCTGATGGTGGCAGATCTGGCAGCCGCGCGGCGGCTCGAACGTGAGGCGGGCATTGGGCCGGGTGGTGACGTGACAAGTGAGGCAGGCGAGTTGCTTGTGACGGTCGTGTGGAAAGGAGTCGGGAGCCGGGAGCCAGGAGATGGGAACCGGAGCTGGAGCGGCCCGCGGCGGGTTCGCGTCCCCCTTACCCTTTGTGTCCAGGTCCGGATTGCGCATCGTCGATGTGCGTCGCAACGCCCGGGTCGTGTCGAAGGCCTGCGGCGGGTGGACACGGCCACGGGTTCGGTCCTTCACGGCCGCATGGCACCCCGCGCAGTCGCTGGCGTCCACCTTTGCGCCATGGGGCTGGTGACACAGCGTGCATTGCTGCGCCACCTTGCGGTGCGGCGCTCCCGTATGGAACGGCTCGTCACGCCAATCGGCGTGGCACCCGGCGGACGCGCAACTCTTGATGGCGTCGGCGGGTCGGGTCTGCTCGTGGGGGTTATGGCACATGCCGCACGTCTGCCGGTGCGGATCACGCGCCGGATCGAAGTCCGCCAGCTTCGCGCGCATTTCGTGGCAGCTAAAGCACTCGTGTGCGCCGGGGCGAAGCGTTCCGGCCGCAGAGTCGCGCGTCGCCAACAGCGGCACCTCAGCGGTGAACTGGTGACACGCGATGCAATGGAATCCCGTTTGCCCGGCCATCTTGCCCAGCCGGATTTCGGTGCTGATGTGACAGCCCGACTGCGCACACGTCGAGTCCACCGGCACGAAGCGGTGGACCTCGAGGCCGTGGCAGGTCGTGCATTGCACGTTGCGCAGCGCGCTGGAATCGGACTCGAGATGGACGCGGTGCCCCGCCGTCGTCGCGATCCGCTTCCATTTCTCCTTTTCGCGATCGCCCTGCACGTGGCAAGCGGCGCACACGCGTGTGGGCACCTTGGAATGCATCTGGATCTTCTCGGGACGATCCGCGACCCAGAGATAGAGCTGTCGCGTGCTCGCGAAAATCGACTGCTGATGGCAGGCGTGGCAGCTCAAGGAATCATGCTTGGAGCCGGTGAATCGCTGGAACGGGCCCTTCATGATGTGGCAGCCGGTGCAAAAGGCGTTGTCGTGCTGCATGTAGTTCCAGCTGACGCCGCCGAACCCCGCGCCACCGATGACGAGCACCGCCGCGGCAGCGACCAAGCCGATCTTCACCCCGCGTGGTCGCGTTTTTACCCACCCGATAATCGCCAGGCGGCGGCGCCAGAGAAAAACGAGGAGCCACGCGGCAATCGCCAGGCCAACGAAAAAGCCGCCGATCTGAAACCATTGGGGGAGGTTGAAAAAGAAGCGCAGCACCGCGGCCACGCCGCCCGGCAAGGGCGGCGGGCCGACGGCCGTCTGCTGAAGAATCATCACCTGCTACTTATTGGCCGGCCCCCGCCCGAATCCGTGCGCCCGGCGGCGGCGTGGCCTGCACCCGCAGGTCGACGGGCGGGGTCGGAAGCCCATATGTCGAGTGCAACGCCGCGATCGAGGAGGTCAGGAGCGCCTCGAGCAAGAACGGATTGTGGACACCATTCCCCGACGCCATGTGCGTCGCGAAACCACGGTTCAACACGCGGCCGCTGAGGAAATACCGTCGGTCCTCAGTCGCGGCAAGCGCCGCATTCCACAACGTGCCCTTCGCTACGCTGGTAATATTGTTGCCGAAATTGATTTCCGCCGAATCGGCAGCGCCGGCTCCGGGCCGCATGGCGCGGGCCACCAGCTGCGGGATCAGACCGACATCCGTCGAATCGATGATCCCGTTCGCATTGTTATCGGTCCAGATCTGGTCGAGCAGGTTGTTCAACCGCCCCTTGAACGTGACGTACGCGCTCCGGGCCACGGCGGGAGCGCTGTGGCAGCCGCTGTTCGCGCACGCCACGAAACTATGCACGGTGTCCGGCGCCACCGCGTCGTCACACGGCATCGGAACGCCGGTGGAATCGGGACAGGGGATCGCGTCGAATGTGTGGCCCACGCTCTGGAAGGTGAACGCTCCGGTGAGCTTGTCCGTGACCGTGGTGCGCACAACGTGACACGTGGCGCACAGTCTCGGATTCGCCGCGGTGCCGTGGCTGCTCACGATCTGATTCGTATCGTACGCGAAGCCCGGTGGAATCCAGCCGACGTTCTCGCCGAGCACCAGCAAGCCTTGTGCACCGTGCGCGCCGCGCGCGGTTCCGGTTCCCGTCGCCACGGACCACGGAGGCGTACCGCTCCGGGAGTGGCATGTCACGCACAGCTGATCGCGCGTCGGGGTCCCGAGCGGTGCTCGCAGCTGCGCTTCGTTGGGCGAGCCGTGCGGGTTGTGGCAGGTCACGCAGCCGATCCGTTCCGGCGTGGTGCTGCCCTTCTCGATGTAGTTCGCGTTCTCCCCAAACTTGACCTGCATGGCCACGCGGCCCTCATGACACGGCTGGCAGCTCGCGTTGGTCGCCGCCGCGGCAAACCCAGGTCCCGATCCGTGTGCCGACTCTTTCCATTCTTCCACGAACGGCGTGTGTACGCCCGTGTGGCAGCCGCTGCAGGACGAGACCACGCCCGTATCCACGTGAATCGACGCCAGCGGGTGGTTGATATCGAGATCGGGATTCTCGACATGCGTGACGCCCGGGCCGTGACAGTTCTCGCACTGCACGTCGTGGTAGGCGGTGCTTTGCACGAGCGCATAGCCGGCCGGGTGACCGACCGAGTTGCCGAGCTGCGACACGGAATGGCAGAGGCTGCACGCCGACGTGGCTTGACCGGACTTTTGCAGGTCATCCCATGCCTGCGCGTGCCTCGTCTGCTTCCAGTCAGCCTGCACGCCCACATGACAGTTCCCACACGTCGTGAGTTTATCGCCGACGGTGAAGTAGCCGAGGAATCCGTTGACCGCGTCGGGTGGCGGGTTGATGGGGCGCTGATACACGATCTTTTCGTCGGTACACGCGCCGAGCGCGATCACCGTGAGGGCCCCAATCGCGAGATGAGCTAGCCTCATGAATGCCTCCCGGTGGCGACGCTACAGGCCACCGCTTGTTACGGCAAGCGCGCCGCCTTCATAATTTCTTCACGATTCAGCGCGTTGCCTGCTGCTCGGGAGGAATAACGCCCCGGGCGTGAAGGCTGGATAAAGCGCCCGTGAAAGGGCGTCAGGAAAACCCCTACAGGTCGTGCCCCTCATCCGCTTCGGGCAGCGGAATCGTGCGAATCCACGTCATCGGATCCTACTGGTTCGAGGGTAAGTGGTCGGCGGAAGAGGAACACGTACACGGGGGCGCCGAGGGCCACGATGCCGACGCCAAGCGCGGCCTGCACGGGATTGTGGCCCGCGAGCAGGACGAGCAACAGCACCACCAATACCAGGAAGAACGCGGGAGTGAAGGGATAACCCCACGTCCGGTACGGCGACGTAGACGAATCGCGACGAATGCGAACCAGCCCGGCGACGGTGAGGCCGACGAAGAGGACGGTGACGAAGACGAAGTACGCGATGATCTGATTGAAGCTGCCGAGCGCCACGTACAGTGACGCAAGCACCGCCTGGATCGCGATCGCTCGGGCCGGTGTGCCGAACCGCGGATCAACGACCCCGATCGACCTGAAGAACACGCCGTCGCGCGCCATCGCATAGTACACGCGCGGCAACGCCATGAGCAGCCCGAGCAGGCTGCCGAGCACCGCCACGATCACGATGAGCGCGAAGACTTTGCCGCCGGCGGCGCCGAACAGCGCTTCGCCGGCCTGCGCGGCGAACGTCTCGCCCGACGTCACCCGGTCGAGCGGCACCAAATAGAGGAATACGGCGCTCGTCAGGATATAGATGGCCGTGATGATCGCGACCCCAAACGCCAAGGCACGCGGCACGGTGCGCCCCGGATCGCGTGCTTCCCCCGCCAGCTTGGCGATCTCCCACCACCCACCGAACGCGAAGAACGCCCCCACCAGGGCCGGGGCGAGCGCGCCGGGAAGGGGATCCGAGCCTGCACGCTGCGCCACGAACGGCACGAAATTCGACCACTGGCCCGCGCGCATCACCAGGGCCAGCACCGCAATCAGGCCCAGCGCACCGAGCTTGAGCGCCGTAAGCCATTGCATCAGTCCTGACCCGAGCCTCAGGCCAAGGCGGTTGACGGCGGCGAGCACGAGAATCGTGCCGATCGCGATGAGCTTGAGCGACACGCCGGCCAGACCAAACGCGTATCCCACGTAGCTCGCGAGCCCGACCGCGAGAGCCGCCGTGATGCCCGGATCCATGACGAGCATGCATTTCCAGCCGTACAGAAACGCGACCGCCGGTCCGTATGCTTCTCGCAAGTACACATAGCCACCGCCCGCTTCGGGCGTTCGCGCCGCCAGCTCGCCATAGCACAGCGCGCCGCTCAGGGCCATGACGCCCATCAGCAGCCAGACGATCAGCAACCAAAAGGGAGAGCCTAACGCCCGCGCCATGCCGGCGGGCGTGAGGAAAATCCCGATGGCAATGACTTCGCCGACGACGAGCGCCGTGACGGCGAGCAGCCCCAGCTGGCGGCGCAACGCGCTCTGCGGAGTAGGGACGACAGACATTCGTGCGCGTAAGCTCAGCCGCCCCGGTCCAGGCGGCAAGGGCAACACGCCCTTCGTTGGCTCATCCGTCCTTCAGCAACCCTTCACCGCCGCAACTCCAACGTGCAGCCACGACCTACCACAAGATCATGACCGCCGTTGACGAGTCTCCCGCCGGCGCGCATGCGCTCCGCGTGGGAGATCAACTCGCCGCCGCGGCGGAGGCGCAGCTCGTCGTCCTGCGGGTCGTGGACGAACCGTGGCGTTTTGTCGCGCCGGATGAGGTGGAAGTGAAACGCGCGCTGCGCGATAACGCATGGGAGAAGGTGGCCGCCGTGCAGGTAAGCGACGAGCTGCGTCAGCTCGCGGCGTCGGAAGACCTCAGCATCAGACACGTCGCGACCGCGGTGCGCTTCGGTACGCCCGGCATCGAGATCGCGCGAAGCGCGGAACAGGAGCGCGCCGACCTGATCGTGCTCGGCCGGCAACCGGCGGGCCCGCCCCATCTCCCGCCGACCGGCGGGACGATTGAGGGCACGCTGCAGTGGGCTCGCGTCCCTTGTCTCATCGTCCCATTCGGGCACCGGACGTGGCGTCGCGTGCTGGTCCTTTCCCATGAGGGCGTCGCCGCGGGCGCCGTGCTGGCGCAGGCCTTCAGATTCGGCGAGGTCTTCGGCAGCGAGGTCACGGTGCTCGACGTCGAGCCACAGCTCGCGGTGGCCGGCGGCGGCGGAACCGAGGTCGTGGCGCGCAAGGCGTTCACGGTATGGGCCCGGCTCCCCGGCACCGGGGCGTTCGACGTGGTCGTGCGGGAGGGCGACCCCGCTACCGAGATCCTGCGGGCCGCACGCGAGCAGCAGGCGGACCTTCTGGTGATCGGGTATGGGCGGGGTGAGGACGTCGACGCGGTGAGCGCCGGTGCGCGCATCGTGCGGCGCGCCCGGTGCGCGGTGCTGGCGGTGCCGGTGTAGGCGCGCGTCGTGTTCTACGCGTGCAGCACGTGCCCTCCGCTCTGAAGCGCCGTTGAGAGGGGCTTGAACGAGTCTTCATCTGTGCGCGGTCAGCGGACCCTCAGCGCGTTCAGGATGACCGCGGCGTCCAGCGCTTCCTGCATCACCGCGCCCGCCGCCGGCGTGATATGTCCCGTGCTGGCGATGACCATCAGCGCGAAGCTCAGCCCCAGGCCGACGCCGATGCTCTGCAGCGCGATGCGCCGCATCCGGCGGCTGATCGCCATCGCATCGCCCAGGCGCGCGATGTCGTCGATCAGTAGCACCACGTCCGCTGCCTCGGCGGAGATCGCGGTGCCGTATGCGCCCATCGCTACACCGACGGTGGCCGCGGCAAGCGCAGGGGCGTCGTTGATGCCGTCGCCGACCATCACGACGTTGCCGTGGCGGGCGGTCAGCTCACGGACCGCGGCCACCTTGTCGCCGGGAAGCAGATTCGCGCGGACCGTGCGAATCCGTGCCTGCGCCGCGATCGCCTGCGCCGGCGCCTCGCGGTCACCGGTCAGCATCACCGTCTCCGTCACCCCCAACACCGTCAGGCGCTGAAGTAGTGCGGGAACCTGATGGCGAATCCGGTCGGCGAATTCGATCGTCCCGGCCAGCCGCCCGTCGATCGCCACGTACGCAGCCGTGCCGTCGCTTGACCCGTCTCCCAGAGGCACGTTCTCGTCGCGCAGGTAGCGCGGCGAGCCGACGCTCACCAGGCGTCCACCCACGCGGCCCGACACTCCGCGCCCCGGCGTCTCGCGAAAGCCAGCCACCGGAGGAAGCGAGGGGAACTGCGCTCGGCCAGCCTCAACGACCGCGCGGCCGAGGTGGTGCGACGACAGTTGCTCCACGGCAGCCGCCAGACGCAGCAGCTCCGGCGCAGCGACGCCATCGAGCACATCGACGTGCGCCACGCTCGGATGCCCGAGGGTCAGTGTGCCGGTTTTGTCGAATACCACGGCGCGCGCGAGCCCCAGCTGCTCGATCGCGCGGCCATGCTTCACGATGACGCCGATGTCGGCGGCGCGGCTGATGCCGGCGATCACCGCGACGGGTGTCGCCAGGATCAGGGGACAAGGCGTCGCCACCACGAGCACAGCCAGGACGCTGGTCGTGCTGCCGGTGACGAGATAGGCCACGGCGCACATCGCCAGCGTGACCGGCGTGAACCAGATGGCGAAGCGGTCGGCGAGGCGTTGAATCGGCGGCTTTTCACGGCGCGCCCGCTCGACGAGCTGCACGATCTGTTGGTACTGGCTCTGCCCGCTGGGACGCAGGGCGCGGGCGCGCAACGCGCCCTCGAGGTTTACGCTGCCGCTCATCAGCGCGGTACCCATGACGGCGCGGATCGGAACCGGCTCTCCCGTCAGCGCCGCCTGATCCACGGTCGAGGTTCCCGCCGTGACTTCGGCGTCCACCGGCACGAGGTCGCCGGGCTTGATGACGAGTAGATCGCCGACGTGCACGTCCTCGACCGGCACATCCTCGATCATGTCGCCGCGTGCCCGATGCGCGATGCGCGGGGCCCGAGCGAGCAGCGCTTCCAATGACTGCGACGCGCGGCCCATCGCGTACGCTTCCAGCGCCTCGCCGCCTGACTGCATGAGGACGATGACGGCGCCCGCGAAGTACTGGCCAAGCAAGAACGCCGTGATGATCGCCAGCATGGCGACGATGTCCGCGGCGAAGCGTCCCCGCAGCATCCCGCGCAGCGTCTGGAAGACAAGCGGGCTTCCACCCAGGATCAGGGTGGCGAGGAAGATGGTATCCGAGCGCACGAGCAACCCCGCCACGAGACCCGCAGCGGCGATGACCGCCACCGGCCGCCGCGCGAGGGCCCGAACCCGACTCAAGTCTTCAATTCGCTCATCCTGCCGCGATCGCCGCATGCACCCCGACCGGCTCAGCCCGTTCAGGCTTCGGCACCGGCACCACGAGCACCGCGCACGGCAGATTGTTGAGCAGATCCTCCGTCACGCTGCCGATGAGCAGGCGATCGACCCAGCCCTTTCCGTGCGAGCCCACCACGATGACGTCCGCACGCCATGCCGCCGCCTCGCCCACGATCGTATCGAACGGGACGCCTTCGCGAATGACCTTGCCTTGCTCGACGAGCGGAATGAGGGGCCAGACGTCGCGCTCAACAATCTCGCGCGACCAATCCCGTGGCAGCTCCGCGATGGCGGGCGGCGGATCGACTACGTGCAACGCGTGGAGCGGGCTGCCCAGGAGCCGTGCGAACGCGACCGCCTGGCGAGCGGTCGGCACGGCGGCGTACGATGGATCGACCGCGACCATTACGCGTGGGCGGACGCGCAACTCGCCAGCCGTGACGAGCAGCGGGACCGTGAGACGACGGACTACTTCCTGCACGGTACTTCCGCCGAGCCAGCGGCCCAGCTTGGAGTGATGTTTCCCGCCGAGCACGAGCAGCGTGGCGTCAGTCTCTGCGACCACCGCTTCGAGCACGTCAGCCGTGGCACCGGTGCTCACCACCATCGCGTTCACGACGGCGGACGGCACGAAATCCTGGAGCGATACACTCAACTGGGCGCGCGCGCCGGCCAGCGCAGCCAACTGCAGCGCTTCCGTCACCACCCCGCTCCCTGCCCTCCCGAGCGACGCGCTCACATCGTCGGTCGCGTGCACCAGCCGGCACGGCACATCAGCTGCCCGAGCCAGCATCCATGCGACGGAGGCCGCCGAGGCACTCTCGGGCGAGCCGTCCACCCCTACGACGATCGGCTGAGCTGACATCGGATCCTCCTCAGTGGACCACGGCGAGCTGCCGCTGCCGGCGTTCGGGCAATGCCGCCGCGGCAACCCCGACGGGGGCGACCAGGAGCGAGGTCGGCAGCTGGTTGATGAGACGCTCGGTGACGCTGCCGAGCAGCACGCGTTGCGCCCATCCTTTGCCATGCGAGCCCACGACCAGCACGTCCGCTTGCCAATCCGTGGCCTCACGCAGCAACGTGTCGACCACCATCCCGTGCCGGACGAACTTTTCGACGCCGCCCGTCTTCACGAGCGGCCATACATCGCGCTCCAAGGTCTGCTGCGCGAGCGCGTAGTACTCGGTCGGATCCATAAGCGGGATCCCAGGGAGATCGGGGAGCGGCTCAAAGACGGACAGGACGCGGAGCTGCGCGCCGACCAACCGCGCGAAACGCTCCGCGAGAGCGACCGTCGGACCCGCGGCGCGGGACAGGTCGGCCGCAACCAGGATCCGCCGAAACGAGCCGCGCTGGCCCGCCGTGATCAGCACCGGGACTTCGGACGTACGGACCACATGGAGGCTGGTGCTGCCGCCGAGCCAGCGCTCAAGCAGGGTGTGGTGTTTGCCGCCGAGTACGACCAGCCCGGCGTGACGCTCGCGCGTCACTTGTTGCAGGACTGCGGCTGGCGGACCAAACAAGACACTGACATTGGCGCTCTTCAAAGTGAGACTGATAGCGTCACGAGCCACCGCGAGCTGCAGGCTCTGCATCTGTGCGACCTGCGGGTCGGGATTCACGGCGACGAGCGGCGCCCATGCATCACGCACCGCGTGCACGAGTTCACAACGAACCCCCGCCAGCTTCGCAATGCGCTCGCCCAGCGTGGCGGCTTCCACCGCCGCAGGCGAGGCGTCCACACCAACCACGATCGGTCCCCAAGCCATCGCGTGCTCCGTCTGAGGGTACGCCTTGAAAGTCGGGGAGTCTGTATGAAGGAACCTTGAGGACGGGGCGAAGGAACGTCACCACCCTCAAAACGGCTTGAACCCCGGGGATCCGTAGCGGGGCATCTGTAGATGGACCCACAGCGGATACGCGTACGCAATCAACACCAAACCGATTGCGGCCGCCGTCCACACCCAGTACCGGTCGAGCCACGTCCGGCGGGCAGCGACCGGATGTAGCGGCTCGGCCCATTCGATCGGCTGCGCGGGAGTGCGCTTCCCCGCCAAGCCGGTACCGATCATCACCAGCATGAAGAACCCGGCACTGGCGAAGAGGAACAGTCCTCCGACCGCCGACACGCCGGTAAGCCCTTTCCACGCGGCGGCGATCGTGCTGCCGCCGTAACTCGCGTCATAGATGCGCCGCGGCATGCCCATCAGCCCCGTGATGTGATTCGAAAACGAGAACAACGTCATCCCGATGAACCACAGGTACGGCTGCACCCGTGCGAGCAGACCCAGCTCGAGCTCGCGGCCCGAGAGCCGCGGCACGAGCCAATACGCCGCGCCCATGAAGGTGAGCGCGACCGCACTGCCAACCGTCAGATGGAAGTGGCCCTGAATGAACGCCGTATTGTGAACGACCGCGTTCATCCCGAACGAGGCATTGATGGCGCCACCGATTCCGCCGACAGCGAAGAGAATCATCGACAGCGCCACGCTCGAGAACAGCGGATCCCGCCACGGCAGCTTGCCGATCCAGTCGAGCAGGCCAGTCGCGCCCTGCATGCGGCCTGCGACTTCCATCGACGCCGTGACCGTGAACGCCGTGATGAAGCTCGGGAACAGAATCGCGAAGGTCAGAAACGTGTGCAGCAGCTTCCAGCCCGCCGATACGCCCGGATCCATGAACTGGTGGTGGAAACCCACCGGCGTGGAAAACAGAATGAACAGGACGAAGACGAGACGGGCGAGCGGATCGCTGAACAGTTTGCCGCCGGCGACGCGCGGCAGCACCGTGTACCAGATGACATAGGCTGGCAGCAGCCAGAAGTACACGAGCGGGTGACCGAAATACCAGAACAGCATCCGAGCGAGCACGGGATCGACCGTCGCCGTCCAGCCCAGCGACCAGGGGATGAGCTGCAGGAGTACCTCGGCCGCCACGCCGATCGTCGCGATGAACCAGACGATGACCGTCGCGATCATGCCGTGCATGGCGAGCGGCGCAGGCCGATCGCGCCGTGCGACACGCCACGAGCGGTACGACAGGAGCATGACGGCGCCCCAGCACCACGAGCCCACGATCACGAGCGTGAGTCCGAAATAGAACGCGGGATGCGCCTGCAGCGGAGGATAGAACGTGTACAGAACGGTGGCGCGGCCCGCCAACACCGTGACGGCCGCCATCACGGTTCCGGCGAGCGCAATCCAGAAACCCGCCCAGGCCAGCTTCATGGCGCTGGGTTCCTGATCGAGCGTACGACTCACGACCACGTATCCGAACGCCATGATGAAGAACGTCGTGAACACCAGCGCCATCAGCACGCCATGCGCCGTCACCGACAGGTAGTACAGCTTCGCGGAGCGCCACGGTAACTCGAGGCTCGCGCGCGACAATGCCTGCATGAACGCCATCGCCGACGCCGCGCCGAACGCGAGAATCGCCACCCAGAAATGGGCGAGCGACAGCCGATCGCCGCGGGTCATGGCTGGGCCTCCACGATGAGCTTGGCCGACATCAGATGATGCGAGAGGCCGCAGTACTCATTGCACACGATGAGATACTCACCGGGGGTGCGGAATGTCGTCGTGAATTGGCTGATGTAGCCGGGCACTACCATGGTGTTGCCGTTGGTGCCGACGATCTCGAAGCCGTGGGTGACGTCGGCGCTCGTGACGCGGAAGGTGACGGGCCGATTCATGGGCACGTGCACCTCCGCGGGCTGGAACGCAAACATCATCGCGATCACGACGAGCGTGGCACCGTGCTCGTCGACGGTCACGCCACGCCTGGCAAAGCGTGGATCGTTCCAGACCTTGGCCGGATCGATCGTCTCGACGTGGCTGGGCGGTTGCAGCGCGCTGCCCGCCACCCCCACGACAATGGTCGTGAGAAAGGCGACGATCAGAACCCCCGACGCCCACATCCAGATCTTCTCGTAGAGTGGGACGTTCATGGCGTCACTCCACCGCGACGGAGATAGACGAAGAAGTAAACGGCAAACCACGCGGCGGTGAACACCAATCCGTACAGTCCGATGATGAACAGCGTCCCTCGCGGATGCTCGGGCATAGGAGCCTCGTCAGTTGGCTGGTGGCGCGGGGATATCCACTTCGAAGCGCGTGTTCCGTCCGGGCACGCTCGATGCGCGGGCCAGGCCGCCGTGTAACTGGGCAATCGAGGCGACCAGCGCGAGGCCGAGTCCCGTTCCGCCGTCGGCGGTACGCGTGCGGGACGGATCGGAGCGATAGAACGGCTCGAACAGATGGGGCAGGTCGACCGCGGCGATGCCGGGTCCCGAGTTCTCGACGGCCAGGCGGAGCCCGCCTCCCGCGGGAATGGGCTCGAGCTGCACGGCGATCCTCCCGCCCACCGGCGTGAACTGCAGGGCATTGTCGAGCAGGTGATCGACCAGGCGGCCGATGAGGTCGGGGTCGACCAGCACCGCCGGATGGCCGGCGCGTAACGAGCGATCGACGGCGAGACCGCGCTCCTCGAATTGGCGGCGCAGCCGCTCGAGGTGCTCATCCACGAGCCGCTCGATATCCGTCGCGACGCGCTGCGCCGAGACCAGCCGAGCCTCCGCACGAGTCACCAGCAGCAAGTCTTCGCTGAGCTCAGTGAGCCGGTCGATTTCCTCGAGGCCGCTGCGCAGCACATGCTCGTATTCGCGCTGCGAGCGCGGCGCGCGCAACGCGACCTCGATTTCGCCGCGCAGCGCCGTCAATGGCGTGCGCAGCTCGTGACTCACGTCGGCCGTCAGACGCCGCTGGGCCGCAAAGCCGCGCTCCAGCCGCTCGAGCATGCGGTTCAGGACGGCGACCAATCCCTCGTACTCCTCGGTATCGGCGTGCGCGAGAATGCGCTGATCCAGCGTTCCCGCCTCGATGCGCGTGGCCTGCGCCGTGATTTCGGCAACCGGTCGCACGGCGGAGGAGGTAAAGTGCCAGGCGCCCATCAGCGTCGCGGCGGTCCCCGCCACGACGATGGACAGGAGCACCAGCAACAAGTCGCTGCGGAGCACGGCGGGAGACAGCGATTGCTGCAGCGCGCGGGATGCCGCCCAGTAGAAGGCTCCCGTCGCGACGAGCAGCCCGATCGCCATCGTTGCCGCAAACCGTAGAGCCAGCGTGCGGCGCAGCGACCCCTTCACGCCTCCGCTCGATCCGGCGTCTGCAGGCGGAATCCCACGCCGCGCACCGTCTCGATCAGCTCGTGGCCGGTCGCCTGGCGCAGCTTGCGACGTAGGTTGCCGACGTGCACGTCCACGACATTGCTCTCGGGATCGAAGTGCATGTCCCACACCTTTTCCAGCAGCTCCGTGCGGCGCACGACCTCTTCGGGATGGAGCAGGAAATGCTGCAGGAGATGGAATTCCTTGGGCGTGAGATCGATTCCCTTGCCGTCGACGCGCGCCTTGTGCTTCAACCGGTCCAACTCCACGGGACCGTAGCGCAACAGCTCGGTGCGGCCCGCGCCGCCGCGGCGCACCAGCGCCCGCACCCGCGCGAGCAGCTCGTCGAACTTGAAGGGCTTGGTGAGGTAGTCGTCGGCACCGGCGTCCAAGCCACGCACGACGTCTTCGGTCGTGTCGCGCGCCGTCAGCATCAGGATGGGCGTGGCCCGCCCCTCGCGCCGCAGCTCCGCAGCCAATTGCAGGCCGGTTTTCTTGGGGAGCATGACGTCCAGCACGAGCAGATCGTAATCGTAGACGTGCGCCAACATCGTGCCTTGATCCCCATCGGGGGCGACATCGACGACGTAGCCCTCCTCACGCAGCCCCTGCTCGATGAACCCCGCGACCTTCCGGTCGTCTTCCACCACGAGAATCTTCATGAAGGCACGCTAGCCGGGACCCGTTGAATCATTCCTAAAGGGTTCCTGAAGGAATCTTCAGAATGAAGGTCGCGCCGCCGCCGGCGGTCTCTTCCACTGTAAGGGTCCCACCGAGGGCTTCCGCGAGCCGGCGAGACACGGGCAGCCCCAGACCGGTGCCGAGGCCGGAGGACGGATCGAAACGCTCGAACGGCTCGAAGATCCGGTCGCGCAGCGCGGCGGGAACACCGGGACCATGATCGATCACCGCGAACATCGCGTGAGCCGATGCTGCGTCCACGGTGACCTCGACCGTCGCGTCGTCGGGACTGTGCCGGATGGCGTTCGACAAGAGGTTCAGCAGGATCTGCTCGAGCCGCATCGGGTCGGTGCGGATCGTCGCGGGCGTGCCATCGGCGCGCAGCAGCAGCCGCAGGCGCTTCGCGGTTGCCGCGGGTTCGCTGGTCGTGATCGCGCGTTGCAGAGCACCCCGGACATCGACGTCCTTGAGGACCGGCCGCACCTTCCCGGCGTCGAGCCGCATCAGGTCCAGGAAATTATTGAGCAGCACGATCGTGTGATCGGCCGCCTCGTAGACCTCGCGCGCGGCCTGCGCAGCCGTCTCGGGTGATTTCCGCCGTACCAGTCGCTCCGCCCAGCCGTAGACGCCGGTGAGTGCGTTACGCAGCTCGTGATTCATCATCGCGAAAAAGAGATCCCGCTGGCGTTGCATCGCCCGGATCTGGCCGACGAGCTGCTCGCTCTCGCTGTACAGCCGCGCATTCTCAACCGCCACTGCCGCCTGCGACGCCAGCAGCACGGCGATCGCCTCGTCTTCGTCGTCGAACTCGGGGGCGTCGATCTTCTCGGTGAGATAGAGATTGCCGAAAACCCCGCCTCGGCCTTTCACCGGAACGCCGAGGAACGATTTCATTTGAGGATGATGGGGGGGGAATCCGAACCGCTGAGGGTGGCGGTTCAGATCGGCAGTGCGAATCGGCTTCGCTTCGCGGATGACGTGGCCGAGCAATCCTCGCCCGCGCGGCAAGTCGCCGATGCGGCGGCGGGTCTCGTCGTCGATTCCGGACGTCACAAACTGCACCAGCGACTCGCGGTCCTCACCGAGGACGCCAAGGGCGGCGTACTTCGCCCCCACGACTTCGCGGGCCGCGTCCACCACCGCTTGCAGCACATGATCGAGATCGTGCCGCGAGAAGATCGCGACACCGGCCGCTAACAGGCGCTCGAATCGCTCACGGATACGGGTCGCTTCGCGCTGTGGGCTCATGCGCCAAAAATGCTTCATGCGGCCCACAGTGACAATTCACTTTTGCGCGTTCATTCTTAGAGCAAGCCACGCGCGCCGCCGTCACGCGCAACG
>DASPXJ010000003.1:0-66611 GCA_035637355.1 Gemmatimonadales bacterium | reverse complement strand
GAAGAAAGATTCATTCCTTAATCTACGCGCGCCGTCAGCTTCAAGCGCTTGTTAGGCAGCAGTGGCGTTAGTGATTACAGCCAGAAATCACTCCGAATGCTGCGGTGGTTTCGGCGTGACCGAGATCGGTTTCCTGGAAATGAGCGCGCAGATACCCGGCGTCCGTGTCCTTTTGGAGTGAGTAACAAACCTCTCCCCAATACTCGATCCAGCCATTACCCGATCCGTCGTATGAGGATATGCTGGAGGTCCCGCCCAGGGCGCCGGACCACGACGTGTCGGACTCGATCTGCAGCCGGCAGACGTGGGACTGTGTACAGTCCGGGCCGAGCGCGTCGCACGCGAGGGCTGCCAGTGCGGAGCACACGACAACGAGCCACTGTTTTTTCATGTTCCCCTATCCGCGTTGGGGGTCTTGGCTGCTGCCTAACGAATCGCGCTTAAGCTGCGGCGCAGACTTGAAGTGATCACAAACGGAATTCTAGCACGCCGTAGTTCAAGGCGTCCACCGAATCCGTTGGGAACGGGCGCCGTCAGCTTCAAGCGCTTGTTAGGCCGCGGGCCAAGACCATATTGCACTAGCGCACGACGCGAAGCGTGGAGAGCGAGCCCAGGAGTAGCGCCTGAGTGGCAGAATCCGGCGCGTGCCCGCTTCCTTGTATGTACACTCCATTCTGAATCTTGAAGTAAGTGACCACCGCGTGACCACCGATCCGCGGCTCGGTCGACTCCACTGCAAATAACGCGACAGGGAGAAGGCCAATTGCTGTCTGAACGCGGCATTCGGTAAAGGAAACCTGCCTAACCTCTGCACCACCAATGCCCCAAGTGGGATAGCCTTCCTTAGGACCTATCCAAATGGTGAAGTCGGCTGGAACCCCTGGCGAGGTCGCGTCGAATCGAACCCAAGATCCCAACATGTGCCCCCAATACTCGCCAGAGTCGGCCAGCTCCTCCGAGTCCTCTTCGTCGGAATCTCGAGGATGAGAATACCAGGCCGGCATGAACCCAGGCGGAAGACGAAGGGCTACAGCCTTGAGGTAGCGGGATTCTATTGGCGTCTGGACTTCGTCCCACGTCGACGTCGTGGAGTTCAGATCAAGCGAGCAGAGAGGTGCATTGCGGGCGGCGAGGAGCGACGAAGCCCGCGTGGGGTCGCTGATTTGCGGGAATAGACCGCCCGGCTCCGAATCAGGCATAAGGGCCACAGTTCTTTCGATGCGACTCCCTGGTTGTGGCCGTGTGACTCGGTGTGAGCAGCCTAGCAGAACTAGTGTCGCGGCTAGAAAGATGCGCATTCACATTGACCCGCGGCCTAACGTGAATTAGACATACCTGTCTAAGATACCCCGCCCATCACCCTTTGCTGCCTAATCGCGTCGTTTGAGCTGCAGGCCGTGAGTTAGGCTGGTCAGCCTAGACGGTTTATTACAGCGTGTCGACCGGGCTTCGCACACCCAACCCCCCACGATTCAGCACATGCGTGTAGATCATCGTCGTCTCTACGCTGCGATGGCCCAACAGCTCCTGAACCGTGCGGATATCGTACCCCGACTCGAGCAGGTGCGTTGCAAATGAATGCCGCAGCGTGTGGCAACTCGCCTTCTTTGGTATGCCGCTCGCACGGAGTGCCTCCTTGAACGCGCGCTGCACCACCGTCTCGTGCATGTGGTGGCGGCGGCGTTGACCGGTCTCGGCATCCTCATACATCCGCCCCGCCGGAAAGACCCACTGCCACCCCCACTCTCGGCCCGCATTCGGGTACTTCAGACCGAGCGCACCGGGCAGCGCCACCCAACCCGATCCAGCCGCGACGTCGCGCTCGTTCTGCACCCGCACCTCGGCCAGGTGCTTCAATAATCGGCTCTTCAATCGATCGGGCAACATCGTGCGACGATCGCGATCGCCCTTCCCGCCCCGCACCGTGATCTCGTTGGCCCCGAAATCGATGTCCTTGACCCGCAGGCGCAGCCCTTCGAGCAGCCGCATCCCCGTGCCATAGAGAACCTCGAGCACGAGACGCGCAGCGTCGCCACCGCGCTGTTGGCCGAACAGCTGCCTCACTTCGTCCCGGGTGAGCACCACCGGCACCCGTGCCGGCCGCTTCGCCCGCACCAGCACGTTCAACCAGCCCACGGGCATGTTCAGCACGTCGCGATACAGGAACACGATCGCCGCGAGCGCCTGATTCTGAGTCGACGCGCTGACGTTGGCGTCCACCGCCAGGCTCGAGAGAAAACGGGTGACGTCTTGGGCACCCAGCTCGCGCGGATGACGCGTGCCACAGAAACGAATGAAGCGACGCACCCACTGGACGTACGCCTCCTCAGTTCGCGGACTGTAATGCCGCGTGCGAATCGCGGTGCGCAACTGCGTGAGGAGCGACGGGGCCGCCACAGTCATGGCCCACAATAGGTTCAGGGGATCGGTGACGCGGTACCGAAAAAACGCGGGCGCGGAACGACCCACACGCGCGTGCTGTCGTTACTGCGGCCGAATCTTCAGATTGGCGAACTCGCCGCCCGACCCGTTCCCAACCCACAAGCCCACGAGGCCCTTCGTGCTCTTGCTCAATCGGGTCACTTCGAGACTCGGTTCCGTCGCTCCGTTCACAAACACACTGACCCGGTCGCCGGCGACGACCACGCGCGCGTGGAACCAGTCGTTGGGATCGGGTGCCGGATTCACGGCCTTCTCATAGATCCCTGGATGCTCCGCGCGCAGCTTCTGCCACGTGTCGGTGGGTTGCGAGACATACTGGACTGCATGCGCGTGCCGGGCTGAGTCCGCCGTCTGGAAGTTGAATGGGCAGAAATAGATCGCTTCGTATTTGGCGCTGTCGATGCCATGGAACGCCAATCCGACGAAGCTCTGTCCCTGCACATCCTTGCCACGGATGTCGAGCTCGATCGTGCCGTTGGCGAATTCCACGCCTTCAAGGTAGGTGGCGCCTTCGGCCGGACCTTCACTCAGACGCAGACCCTGCCGGTCGCCGTCGGTGAAGCCGGACACGGTGCGGTTCGTGACCGTGACGCGCAGCCCGCGACCCGGGGCCAGCTTGGCAAGACCGGGATCGATGACTCGTTGCTGACCATGCGCTCCCGACGTGCAGAGGCCGAGCGCCGCAACAACCGACAGGAGAGCAATTCGTTGATTCATAACCGCGTTTAGCTCGGGAGTTTCCAGTTACAGGCATCGGCGACATGCTGCAGCGCCGTTCGGCGAACGCTGTCCGCGCCCAAGCGAAACTCCACCAAGACGTTGTCTCCGGATGACGTCGGGAATCGCAACAGCAGCGTGTCAGTGGGCAGGAGGAGATTGCTGACGCCTCTCCTGCCGAAGTAGTACAAGATCCTTTCGTCCTTGACCGTGAAGTCCCCTTCCTTCGAGCCCTTCGCCTTGTCCCACCCATCGAGCTTCACTTCGACTTTAAGATCTTCGATGGTCTCGGTACCAAGAATGTCGTGTCGCATGGCGTTCTTGACCGGGGGGGCTCCGACGATATAGACATCGATCTCAATCCTTGTATGGATCGAACTCGTCCGCCCCGGCCATCACCACGATCAGCGGTCGCAGCGTATGCAGCACCTCAACCGTCGCGCCCTGAGCCTTCAGCACATCGGGCAAGCGCCGGTACACATGCGGGCTCTCGTCAGTGCCACCACCGCGCAGCACCACACCCTTCCCTTTCACCCACTCATGCATCATCTCGCGCGAGATCGCGCCCGGCTTCAGTACCTTGCCCTTGCGCGTGCGCTTCCCCGCAGCGGCCGTGCGACTCATCACACGGCCCGCCCCGTGCACCGTCGAGTACAGCGCGCGCGCCTGCAGCTGCCGCGTCGCTGCGTCGGCCGGCGTGGCGCCCTGGAGAATCACGGCGTCGTCACCCATCGACCCACCCACAAACCCCTTCTGGCCCGGGAACGCCGGCGTCGCGCCCTTGCGGATCACGTACAGCTTCTCGCCACCATGCTCCTCGATCCATGCGAAGTTGTGGTGGTTGTGCACCAACTCCTCCTCGCGGCCGCCGAGGATCGACACGACCTTGCGCGCGACCCACTCGCGGCCGGCGTAGGCGTAGCGGCCGGCGAGATTCATCAGCTGCCAATACGCATCGCCGATGGGCGCATGGACGTCGAGCAACGCCTCGCGCTCGGGCGCACGCTCGCCCCACTGCTTGTTCTGCGACAGCGCGAGAAACCCGTGCGCCACACCGAACCCAAAACCGCGCGATCCGAAATGCACGCCGACCCAGATGCGGTCCGCTTCGTCGGCGAACACGTCGACGTAATGGTTGCCGCTGCCCACCGTGCCGATCTGCTCGCGCGCCTTGGCGCGCAGCCGATCGCGCTCGTGCCTGTCGGGCACCGCGTCCCACGCGGGATCCTCGAACAGCGGATCGTCGCTCGGCGCATCCTCAGACCGATTCCGCAGGCCGACGCCGAACGACAGCGACGCCTGAATCGCATCGGCCAGCTCGCGCAACCGGCCCTGGATCTGCGGCAGCTTCAGGTCGGTACGAATTGCGGCGTTGCCGCAGGCGATGTCGAACCCCACCCCCACGACCGAGACCTTGTCGCGGTAGGCCGCCACGCCGCCGATGGGCATGACGTAGCCCAGATGGCCGTCCGCCATGAGCGCGGCACGCTCAGCGCGGCTCGCGACATCGTCGAGTTGTGCGAGGGTGTTCGGTTCGTGCGAACCGAAGACGGCAGGCTTCGTCATATCGTCTAGTATAAACGCGCGCTGAGAGCGCGCGCTCGGCGACGAGTGCGCCCTTTACAGGGCGCACAAATGCCGAGCCCGGGCTCTCAGCCCGGGTCTACGGCCACAACCGGTACAACGTCCGCGGAAACGCGATGGCCTCGCGGATGTGCGGAGTGCCACAAATCCACCCGACCGTCCGCTCGACCCCCAAGCCGAAGCCCGAGTGCACAAACGTGCCGTACTTGCGCAGGTCGAGATACCACGAATACGCCTCTTCCGGCAGCTGCTCGGCGCGAATGCGCGCGAGCAGCTTGTCGTAATCGTCTTCGCGCTGGCTGCCGCCGATGATCTCGCCGTAGCCCTCCGGCGCCAGGCAGTCGTTGTTCAACACCGTGCGCGGATCGTCCGGGTTCTCCTTCATGTAAAACGCCTTCACCGCCTTCGGATAGTTGTAGACGAACAGCGGCCGGTCGTACTGCTTGGCGAGCGTCGTCTCGGCGTCGCCGCCGAGATCGCGGCCCCACTCCATGTCGCCACCGAGCTCTTTCAGCTTCGCCACGGCGTCGCTGTACGAAATCCGAGGAAACGGCGGCACTACCCGTTCCAAAGGCGCGACATCGCGCCCCAGCTCCGCCAGGTCATTCTTCCGTTTTTCCAGACACCGACCCACGATATAAGAGACGAAATCCTCCTGGAGTCGCATATTGGCGTCAGAATCGTTCCAGGCGACCTCCGGCTCGACCATCCAGAACTCCGTCAGATGCCGACGAGTCTTCGACTTCTCGGCGCGAAACGTCGGCCCGAAGCAGTAGACCTTGCCGAGCGCGGCGGCCGCCGCTTCAACGTACAACTGGCCGGTCTGCGCGAGATACGCCTTGCCGAGATCGAAGTAATCGACCGAGAAGAGCGTCCCCGCGTGCTCGCCGATGGAGCCGGTGAGAATCGGCGTATCCACCAGCGTGAAGTGGCGCTGGTAGAAAAAATCGCGGATCGCCTGGATGACTTCGTGCCGCACGCGCGCGATCGCCACCTGTTGCCTGGACCGCAGCCACAAGTGGCGGTGCTCGAACAGAAACGCGGTGCCGTGTTCCTTGGGCGTGATCGGGAACTCGGGGCTCGGGCCGAGGATCTTCAGGTCGGACGTTTGCAGCTCGACGCCGCCCGGGGCGCGAGGCTCGGCGCGCACCACGCCCGTCACCTCGACTGACGTCTCTTGTGTAAGTTTCCCGAACGCATCCCAGACGTCCGCGGGCAGGTCTTTCTTGGAGAGAACCGCTTGCAACAGGCCGGTGCCGTCGCGCACAACGACGAACGCGATCTTGCCGCTGGACCGGGTCGTCGTGACCCAGCCGCGGACGGACACTGTCTGTCCCGCGTGCTGCGGCAGCTCCTCGATCCAATGACGATCCGGCATAGGCGCGGCATACTAGTGGCGGGCCTTTTCAGTGTCAACGCGATCGCCGCCGGCTGCACTCCCGTAATGAAACCCGGCCCGGAGCGGCAGGAATCGGGCTGGCCCGCCTATCTCGGCAACCAACGGCACGACGCCAGTGCGCGCGAGACGCTCAATCCCGACCCCCGGCCGCTGTGGCATGCGTCGATGGGGCGCGGCGTCCGCGGCAGCCCGGCGCTCGGCGAAGCCGTCGTTGCGGTGGGCACGGCCGATCGCACCATCGTACTGGTGGACCGCGCCAGCGGTGACGTCTGGTGGCGCACGCGGCTCGACGGGACGGTCCGGGCGGGCCCGCTGCTCGATGAAGACCGGCTCTACATCGCCACCGAAGCCCAGCCGCAGGGCCGGGTCTATGCGATTCGGCTGCGCGACGGCAAGGAGCTGTGGCACCGCGGCGTCGGCAGCGTCCCGGCGCCACTCGCGTTCGACGGTGATGCCATTTATGCCGGGACCGAAGACGGGACGGTGGCGCGGCTCGATCCCGAAGCGGGCAGCGTGATATGGAGAACGCCGCTCTCCGGCGCGGTGCGGGCCGGGCCGCTGGTCACGCCACACGGCCTCGTCGTCACCACGACGAGCGACACGCTCTACTTACTCGACCGCGACAACGGCACCGTACACGCGCGCCTGGCACTGCCGGGCGCCGTCCTCGCCACGCCCGCGACCGACGGCCGCCGAGTCTACCTCGCGACCGTCAGCGGGCGGATCGTCGCCGTCGATCTGGCGTCCTGGACCGTCAGCTGGGATCGCTCCGCGGGCGATGCCGTGTACGGCGCGCCGGCGATCGTCTCCGACACGCTGTACGTGCTCGCCCGGGATGGCCGGTTGTGGGTGATTCCGGCGGCAACGCCGGACGGCGCCATCAGTCACACGCTCGACATCGTCGCGACCGCAGGCCCGACGCCACTCGCGTCAGGCGTGCTGGTCGGCAGCGTCAGCGGCGAGGTGCTGCTCGTCGACCCCAGGAGCGGAGAGATTCGCTGGCGCGCCCAGGTCACGGGTCCGATCGAAGAGCCACCCCTGGTGCGGGACCGCCAGGTGGTGGTCGTCGCCGGTCGCGGCAATATTCATACGTATCGATGATGCGCTCGATTTTCCTCGTCGCCATGCTGTGCTGCGGTGTCGTCCCGACGCTGCGAGGGCAGGTCATTTGTTCTCAGTCATCAGTCGTCTGTTCTGACAACAGAAAACTGATGACTGATGACCAACGCGCATCTTTCCAACAGGCGGTCGTGCATCACGGCAAATGGCTCACCGCCGCAGGCACCGTCGCGCTCACGCTGCTCGGCGCGGAGCAGCACCGCTACTCGCGGCGCGATTGGAATGCGCTGCTCGCCATCTGCCGCTCGGCGCAGGACGCCTGCGCGTTGGGACCGGACGGCCGCTATCTGCGGAGCGACGCGGAGCTGTTGTATCAGCGGTCGCGCACATTCGACCGGCGCGCCAATCGCTGGCTGCTCGGCGCCCAGGCGAGCCTGCTCGCGACGACAGCGCTGTTCATTATCGATCTGCATCCGGGGGCAGGACCGGATAATATTCCGTTTGCTCCAATGAAGGTGGGACTGCGGATCCCTCTGTGACCCGGGGCACGGCCCCGGGTCACCCCACCCGGAAGAGTTCGAAGCCGCGCTCATAGCGAGTCACAATCCGCTCCCGGTAGGCCGAGTGCTCGCGCCGCTCGAGGGCGGGGTCGGTGGCGATCATGGCGGCCGCGGCGGTGCGCGCAGCTTCGAGCAGCGGGATATCGGTTTCGAGATTGGCGTAGCGCAGCGGCACGCCGCCCGATTGCCGCGCACCGGTCAGCTCCCCCATGCCGCGCTCGTGCAAGTCCAGCTCGGCGATCTTGAAGCCGTCCGTCGTTTCGCAGAACGGCTGCAGCCGAGCCGCGGCCTGCGGCGAATCGGACAGAAGAATGCAGTGGCTCGCCGCGGCCCCCCGCCCTACCCGGCCGCGCAGCTGATGCAGCTGCGCCAGCCCGAAACGCTCGGCATGCTCGATGAGCATGACCGTGGCGTTCGCGACGTCGATCCCGACCTCGATCACGGTCGTGGCGACAAGGATCTGCACCTGGTTGTCGCGGAACGCGCGCATCGTGGCATCGCGCTCCTCGGCTTTCATCTTTCCGTGCACCAAGCCGACGCGGAATTCGGCAAACGTCTTCTTGAGCTTCTCCGCCATCGTCGTCGCGGCCTTGAGATCCGCGCGCTCCGATTCGTCGATCACGGGATAGATCACGTACGCCTGCCGGCCGGCCGCGCACTCGCTGCGGATGAACTCGTAGATCTTGGACCGCGCGGCGTCGGTGCGGAGCGCGGTCTTCACGGCGCCGCGCCCCGGCGGCCGCTCACGGATCTGCGTGACGTCGAGGTCGCCATACAGCGTGAGCGCCAGCGAGCGCGGGATCGGTGTCGCGGTGAGGAGCAGCACGTCGGGGGCGTCGCCTTTTTCGACCAGCGCGGCCCGCTGCTCCACCCCGAAGCGGTGCTGCTCATCGATCACAGCCAGCCCCAGACGACGAAACGTGACCGACTCCTGGATCAGCGCGTGGGTGCCGACGACGATCCGCGGAGCACCAGACGCGATGCGCTGCCGTGCCGCCGCCTTCTCCGCGACAGTCATACGGCCCAGCAACATCTCGGGCCGGATCGCCAGCGGCTCGAGCAGCCGCGTCAACGTCGCGCCGTGCTGCTCGGCCAATAGCTCCGTGGGCGCCATGATCGCCGCCTGATACTCGTTCTCGGCGGCGAGCAGCATGGCGAACAGCGCCACCACCGTCTTGCCCGTCCCCACGTCCCCCATCAGCAGGCGGTGCATGCGCAGCGGCGCGGTCATATCGCCACAGATCTCACGGATCGCATGACGCTGATCGGCGGTGAGCGCGAACGGAAGATTCTCGCTGAGCCGCGTGGTGAGTTCCCGCTTGAGCTCGAAACGAATTCCGGCGCGCGCGCGCTTGGCGAGATGCCGGGCGCGCGCCTGCACCAACTGCTGATCGAACAGCTCGTCGAAGGCGAGGCGGCGGCGGCCCAGCTCCGCCTCTTCTACGCGCTTGGGCCGATGCATCAGCTCCAGCCCGCGCCGCAGCTCGATGAGGTCGTGACTCGCACGAAACGCGGGAGGATGCGGATCAGTGACGAGGGGGAGCAGCAGGTCGAGATGCTGCTGCACCAGCGCGCGGATTTGGCGGTGCGTGAGGCCTTCGGTGGCGGGATAGACCGGAAGCACCAGCCCGGGATCGCCAGCGCTGTCGTCGTCCGGCTCGGCCAGCACGATGAACTCGCTCGGCACGAGCTGCTTGCCGTGGTAGTACCGTACCGGCCCCGTCACGAGCAGCAGCTGGCCTTTCTTGATCTGCCGCTCGAGAAATGGGCGGCCCGGCCAGGCGCATTCGAGCAATCCGCTCTCGTCCTTCAGCACCGCGCGGAACACCCGCAAGCCACGCCGCGTCGGCAACACACCGGTGCTCACGACGCGACCGACACAGGTGACGTCCTGGCCGACGGCAGCGCGGGCCAGCGGCGTCACGGTCGTCGCGTCGAGATAGCGATGCGGCGTGTGATACAGGAGATCGCCCGCGGTGCGGATGCCCAGACGCATGAGTGCTTCCGCGCGCTTCGGTCCCACACCTTTCAGGAATTTGACGGGACTCGCGAGCGTTAGCGCCGTACCCTTCCCCCTTCCCCCGTCCCTCTTCCCCTCATTCGGAGACCAGACGGTGCGCGAACCGCACGGGGTCGAACAGCTCGAGGTCGTCGAGGGTCTCGCCGGTGCCGAGGAAGCGAATCGGCGCGGGCACCGCGCGACGCAGCGCGACGACGCTGCCGCCTTTCGCGGTGCCATCGAGCTTCGTGATCACGAGCCCCGTGAGCGGCACGGCGGCCGAGAACTCGCGTGCCTGGTGCACCGCGTTTTGGCCGACGGTCGCGTCCAGCACCAGCAGCGATTCGTGCGGCGCGCCGGCCTGCCGTTTCCCGACCACGCGCGCCACCTTCTTGAGCTCCTCGCGCAGGCGCTCATCCGTGTGGAGCCGGCCGGCCGTGTCCACTAACACCGTATCGATGCCGCGCGCGAGCCCGGCGTCCACCGCATCGAACGCTACGGCAGCCGCATCGGCGCCCTTCCCCGAGTTGGCGCCGACGAACGGCACGCTCAGACGCCGCGCCCAGGTCTCGAGCTGCTCGGTCGCGCCGGCCCGAAAGGTGTCGGCGGCGGCGAGCAGCACGCTGCGGCCTTCCCGCTTGAGTCGCTGCGCCAGTTTGGCGACGGTCGTGGTCTTTCCAGTGCCGTTGACGCCAAAAACCAGCACGACGGTCGGCGGTTTGTCGGACCGCGCGAGCGGCGGCGCCGCCGGGCCGAGCAGCTCGACGACGATACGTTCGAGCGTGGGCTGATCGACGTTGTTGGCGCGGCTGAGGCGCTCGACGGTTTCGTTTGTTGCCGCGACGCCGAAATCTGCTTCGATCAAGAGGCGCTGCACCGCCTCGAGCTTCGCGTCATCCGCGCCCGGCGTGAGGAAACGCGACAGCTGCTTCCACAGCCCCATTACGGCAGGCCCTGGCGACGCCGCAACGCCCACTCCGTCGCCAGTGCAGCGATCGCGATGACGAACAACCACCAGCGGTCGCGCAGTCCGACCGATGCCAGCCGGGCCGTCGCCTCACCGGGCTGCGAGGCGAGCGTGGGCGTGCGCGGCAGCCATTCATCGGAATAGGTCTCGACGGCGACCACGCCGCGCTCGGTTCCGCCGCCGATCGCATAGTGATAGACACCGGGCGGCAGCCGCAACTGGGCGCGGCCGGCGGCATCGAAGCGCAGCGTGTCGACGCGCGTCGTGTCGTCGCTCCGCAGCGTAACGGCGACGGGCCGCGCCGTATCGGCTGCCACCCAGCGCCACACCGTGGGAAGTCCATTCGGCGCTTCGAAAGATTCCGGCACCACCCGCTCCCTCGTCCCCCGTCCCCCGTCCCCCAGCAGCCAGTCGACCAACGCCGCGACGAAGCTGCGGTATGCTTCGTCCGCCGCGCCGCCGCGGAATGCCCAGCGCCACAGCCCCGCGGCACTGACCGTCGCCACGCGCTCCCCGTTGCGGCGCTCCAAGGTGAGAACGGGACGCGGCGGGCCGCGCCGGACCAGGCGCGCCGTGAGCGCGACGGTGGCCTGTGCGGAATCGCGCGGTGCCACCGCGACGGCCGTCGCGGGCGGCAGCGAATCCCACAGCACGCCCGCCAGTGCCGCAGTGAAGGGAGACGAAACGGGGCGCTCCACGTACCAGTCACCGGGCTGCCCGTTCGTGGACCAGATCACGCGCGCAACATGCGCGCCGCTGGTGAACGCGCGGGCGCGCGCCGGGTCCCCCAGCGCAATCACGAGGCGCGCGCCTTGTGCCGCGCGGGTGAGGTCGCCGCTCGCGACCGGGACCAGTGTGGCACCATCCCGCCACCGGCCCGGCTCGGTTTCGACGAACATCCTGACCGGCAGGCGCGCGACATCGGCGAGCGTCCGGGCGAGGAATCGCGCTTCCCAATCAGGCGGCGATGCGAAGATCACCGCGGCGGGATCGAGGCTCACGTCAACTACGAACTGACGGCTGTCGTCTCGAGGCTCGGCGTCGTTCACGCCATCCAGCGCGATCTGCAGGACGGTCCAACCGGGATGCGGGATGCGAGATGCGGGAAGCGTGAGATCCTGCGACAACACTCCACTATCGGGCAACGAGACGCGTTGCGACATCAATTCACGACCTTCGGCCCTTAGGGTGAGCCGACCAGTTCGCATCCCGCTTCTCGCATCTCGCATCCCGACAACGCCGTAGCTCACCCTGAGCCGGACAGTATCCGATCGCGTGACGTGGCGACCGCCCTCAACCCGGGCAACGTACGCATCCCAAAACGCGGGACGTGGCGTGGTAATCACGCGAGGCCGGCGCAGGAGATCGGCGGGAATGTCGGCCGCGTCATCCACGGCGCCGTCGGTCACGATGACGACCTCGCCGGCACGCGCGGCGGCCGCTTCCAGCGCCGGACCGAGGCGCGTCGCGCCGTCCGCCGGCGGCGCGGTGTCGAACGCCGCCACGCCGCTGCCGAAGCGCCACACGACGGCGCGGTCGTGCGCAAAGCCGCGGGCGCTGTCAAGCGCCGCACGCCACGGTGCGCCGCTCATGCTCAGCGAGGCATCGAGCAGCACGATCGGCTGGTCGCCCGAGGGCAGGAGCCGGGAGCTGGCGGGATTCCAGAGCAGCAGCAGCAACGCCAGCACGGCGACGACGCGCAGCGTCACGAGAGGCACGCCAGCGCCTCCGCGATCGTGAACTTCTCGTCGTACAAAGCCCGTCCGACGCACGCGCCCGCGAGCCCAGCGGCGCGAGCGGCGCGCAGGTCGTCCAGCGAGCCCACGCCGCCCGAGACGATCACCGCGAGACCGAGTTCTGCGAGCTGCCGGGCGCCGCCCACGTCGGGGCCCGTGAGCTTCCCGTCGCGCGTGACTTCATTGTAGATGATCGTGCGAATGCCCAGGCCGGCGACGCGCGCCGCGAGCTCGCGCGCGGTGAGATCGAGCACGTCGCTCGTGCCGCGCGGCGCGACGCGTCCGTCCTTCGCATCGATGCCGACCGCCAGCCGCTCGGCCCCGTGGCGTGCGAGCAGCCGCTCGACGAGACCGGAGTCCACGGCGCCGCGCGGGCCGATGACCACGCGCGTGGCCCCCAATGTGAACACCTGATCGATGTCCGTTTCTCGAAACAGGCCGCCCCCGACCTGCACCTGAACCCTCGCCGCCTTCAGCACTGCGCCGATGATTGCGGAATTCTCCTTGCGACCATACGCCCGGTCCATGTCGACCAGGTGAATCCAGTGCGCACCCGCGCGCGTGAACCAATCGAGCGCCGCGAGCGGCTCGGCCATCGCGCCGTGGGCACGTGCCACGCGCCCGCCTTCGACGTCAACGGCGGGATAGAGCTCCACGGAATTCTGTGCGCGGAAGGTTGGAGGGGGGCGCTAGTCGTCGCGAGCGGGCCCGGCGACCGAACCGAGCGCCGGTGCCGCGGCAGGCAGACCGGTGGGTTCGAGCTCCGCCAGTAGCTGCGCGCGCGCGGCGTCGAACGCCGGTTTCAACTTCGACGGCACGGGCTCGCCGGCGCTGGCGTCCTTGCGCTGCGGATTCGTCGGCCGGCCATTGATCAGGAACTCGTAATGCAGATGCGGCCCCGTCGCGAGGCCGGTCGCGCCCACGTAGCCGATGATCTGTTGCTGACCGACGCGCTGCCCCACATGCACGCCAGAGGCGAACCGCGAGAGGTGGCCGTAGCGGGTCCGAATGCCGTTGGCGTGGCGGATCTCGACCAGGTTGCCGTAGCCGCCATTGCGGCCGGCGATCATGACGACGCCGTCGGCGGTGGCGCGGACCGGCGTCCCGTACGCCGCCGCATAGTCGGTCCCCTGATGGGTCCGCCAGCGCCTGAGAATCGGATGAAAGCGCCCGCCGAAGCGGCTCGAGATGTGGCTGAAGCGCAGCGGCGCGCGCAGAAACGCGCGGCGCAGCGAACGCCCCTTGTCGTCGTAGAACCCGCCCCCGCCCCCGCCCCCCCCCCGGCCGTTCGGATTGTCGAACGCGAAGGCGAAGCTGGGGGAGCCCGCAACGTCGACGCGGGCGGCGAGAATGCGGCCCAAACGCTTCTCCCCCTCCGGCGATTGCAACCGCTCGATCAGCACGTCGACGCGATCCCCGGGGCGCAGATCGCGCGTGAAGTCCACTTCCCAGTCGTACACGTCGGCGATGGCCCAGGCGAGCGCGACGCGTTGACGGACCGGGAGAAACGAATCGGGGATCGCGGCGTCGAGCGCGTCGTACAGGTTCGACTGAATGACGGCGGTGGTGCGCAGCCGTTCGGTCGCCCAGGGGATGTCTTCGACGGTCTCGCGCCATCCCGCGTCGCCGCCGAGGCGCGTCATCACCAGATGCCGCTCGGGATCGAGGCGCACGCCCAGGCGATTGGCGACCGTCGTGCCTTTCAACCGGCGCACTTCGAAGATCAGTCCCGGCTGCATGCGGCGGGGGTTGAGCGTGTGCTTCGCCTTCAGGAAGCTGACGTACTCACGGCCGGTGATGCCGGCGCGCATGAGCACATCGGACAGCATTTCGCGGCGGCCGAGGGTGTCGGCCCATTCGTCGTACGCGCTCGTCACCACGATGGGGAGCGCGACCGGGACCTCGCGCGACGGCCACGCCTCGTGTGCGGCCCACACCAGCATCCCGGCAGCGAGCGTGCCGGCAGCAACGTAGTGACTCGCTCGCCAGGCCCCAACCATCAGTCCATCTGTCTCCGGATGAAAGTCGGAATTTCCATTTCATTCAGCTCGGGACTGCCGGGCGGAGGCGCCTGCGCGGGACGCTTGGGCGCTCCTCCCACTTCTGCCGGCTTCGCAAATCCCGGCGGCGGCACGGGCGTCGGTCGCGCGCCACGGTCACGGAACGGCAGCACGCCGGCGGCGGGCCGCTGCACGCCCGCCAGCGCATCCGCCATCGCGCCGGTCTTGTCGAACCCCGTCGCAATCACGGTGATCCGCACTTCGCCGTGCATCGCGGGATCGTTGACGGCGCCGAAGATGATCTCGGCGTCGTCGCCCGCGGCATCGTGAATCGCTTCGCTGATCTGCGTCACTTCGCCGAGCGTCAGGTCTTCGCCGCCCGTGATATTGATCAGCACGCCCGTCGCGCCGGCGATCGAAATGTTGTCGAGCAGCGGGCTCGAAATCGCCTGCTGCGCCGCTTCCATGGCGCGGTTCTCGCCGCGTCCCTGGCCCGTCCCCATCAAGGCCGCGCCGCCGTTCTGCATGACGGTGCGGACGTCGGCGAAATCTACATTCACGAGCCCGGTGACACAGATGAGGGCCGAAATCCCCTGCGTCGCATGCAGCAGCACTTCGTCCGCCTTCTTCAGCGCATCCTGGAACGGGATGCCCTTGCCGACGACGGCGAGCAGCCGCTCGTTGGGCACGACGATCATCGTGTCCACGTGCTTGCGCATCTCCGCGATCCCCATCTCCGCCTGACGCATGCGCTTGCGGCCTTCGAACAGGAAGGGCTTGGTGACGATCCCGATCGTCAGCGCGCCGAGGTCGCGGGCGACCTGCGAGATGATCGGGGCCGCCCCGGTGCCGGTGCCGCCGCCCATGCCGCAGGTGACGAACACGAGGTCCGCGCCTTGCAGGGAGTGCAGCACCTCGTCGCGGTTCTCTTCGATGGCCTGGCGGCCGATTTCAGGTCGCGCGCCGGCGCCGAGCCCGCGCGTCAGCTTCTTGCCGATCTGGACTTTGACGTCGGCCTTGTTGTTGAGGAGCGCCTGGGCATCGGTGTTCACCGAGATGAACTCGACACCGCTCACGTGCTCGTCGATCATGCGGTTCAGGGCGTTGCCGCCGCCCCCGCCGACGCCGACGACTTTCATGCGCGCGTTCTGTGTAACGGTTTCTTCGAGTTCGAAGATCATGGTTCTCCCCTAGGGCTCAGAAGAAGTCCTGCAACCATCTCTTGAGAGGCGCAAACAGCTTCTCGGGGCGGCCGCCGAACAACACGCCGGGCGCGCCTCCCTGGGCGCTCTTGCGCGCCGCGTACAACACCAGACCGACCGGCACCGCGTAGCGCGGCGCTTGCACGCTGTCCACCAGTCCCGAAATGCCCAGCTCCGGATGTCCCGCGCGCACCGGCACCGCGAACACCTCGCGGGCCAGCTCGACCATCCCCGGCAGGTGCGCCGTGCCGCCGCTCAGCACGACGCCGGCCGGCAGGCGGCCGCCGCCGTACCCGGCGCGCTCGAACTCGCGGCCCACCAGCTGGAAAATCTCATCCACGCGCTGGTGGATGATGTGAGCGACCAGCTCGCGGGAGGCCGTGCGGGCACCCTGTCCCTGTGTCGACGGCAGGCTGATCATTTCGCCCGCATCGACCAGCGGGGTGTATGCCGCCCCGTGCCGCTCCTTCAGTCTTTCGGCATCCGACTGCGTCACGCCGAGGCCCTGCACCAGATCGCTCGTCACGTGCGCGCCCGCGTACTTGAGCGACGCGAGGTGCCGGATCTTGCCTTCGTGAAAGATCGCGACGCCGGTCGAGCTGCCGCCCACTTCCACCAGGGCGACGCCCAGCTCTTTCTCGTCATCGGTCAACACCGCGTACGACGCCGCGAGCGGCTCAAGCACCAGGTCGGCGACGCGATAGCCCGCGCGCTGCACGCTCTTGCGGAGATTCTGCGCCGCCGTCGCCTGCGCGGTGACGAGATACATCTCCACTTCGAGCCGTGTCCCGGTCATGCCGACCGGATCCGAGATGCCGTGCTGTTGATCGACGACGTACTCCTGCGGAATGTCGTGCAGCAGCTCGTGATCCCGGCCCAGCGAGACCGCCCGGGCGACTTCGTTGACCCGGGCCACGTCCTGCGGCGAGATCTCGTCCCCGCTCACGGCGACGACGCCGCTCGAGCCGCGCGCCGACACATGCTCGCCGGCGATGCCGCACGTCACGTCCGGCACCCGCGCGCCCGCCATCCGCTCGGCGTCCTTGAGCGCGGCCGCGACCGAGCGCGTCGTTTCGTCGATGTCACGCACCATGCCGCGCCGCACGCCGCTGTTCTTCGCGAGCCCGACGCCGAGGATCTTCGCGAGCGGGGCGCGCGGCAGGTCGCCCGCGAGCTCCGCGATGACGGCGCACGTCTTGGTGCTGCCGAGGTCGAGGCCGGCGACGAGGCGGCGGTCCGCCATCAGGCGCTCCGGGCACTCCGGCGCCGCACGACGACCTGTCCGGCGTACCGGCCGTCGAGCTCCGCGTAGGGGCGCGCTTTCGCCGCCAGATCCCTCGCCACCAGCATCACCGCCTCGATCACCTCCGGCCCCGCATCGCGGCCCAGCAGCACGCGATGCGCGCCCAGCTCGAGAAGCACGTCACCGCGCGGCGCATTCACCCGCGCGGCATCGATCGATTGAAACAGCGCGGGATCGAACGCTTGCACCCGCGCCAACAGCGCGACGACCCCACTGTCCGCCGTCCGCACGATCGGGAGATCGAGTCCCGCCGGATCGAAGGGCATCGCCCGCCCGTCCGCCGCGACCGGCGCCAGCGCGCCGCGACCGTTCGCCACCAGCGCCACCGGCTCGACCTCGCGCACGATCACCTTCAGCGATGCCGGCGGGCGGCGGATGACCGAAGCATCGGCAACACCATCCAGCCCGCGCAAGCGCTCGGCGAGCACGCCCGTATCGTCGAACACGCTGGCGCGGGGCGACAGCCCGAGCGCCGCCAAAACCTGATCGGCATCCAGATAGCGGATGCCGATGAGCTCGACCTGCCGCACGCGGAAGAATGCCAGGCGGCGCAGCGCGAGCGGCGCCGCCATCCACATCGCCATCCCCAGCAGCGCCGCGCCGGCCCACAGCAACACGCGCCGGGACTGCCGCGGCCACTTCACGCGACCGCTCCCTGCTCCCGGCTGCCGTTCCCCAGCATCTGCAGCAGCTCAGGTCCGACCCGTGTGATATCGCCCGCCCCCAGGGTGAACACGACGTCGCCCCCGCGCACCGCGCGGGCGACATGCGTCGTCAGCCCCGCACGATCGCGCACCGCCACCGTCGCGGCGCCCGCGCGCGTCGCGCCGCGCACCACGAGGTGATGCGTCACGCCGGCGAGCGGTTGCTCGCGCGCTCCGTAGATCGGTGCCACGACCACCATGTCCGCCGCGGCGAGCGCCTTCCCCAACGCCTCGCCATGCAATGCCGTCCGTGAATAGAGATGCGGCTGAAACACCGCGACCACGCGCCGGCCGGGAAACGCCTGCCGCGCCGCCGCCAACGTCGCCGCCACCTCCGTCGGGTGATGGGCGTAATCGTCGACGACGGTCACGCCACCCGCGTCACCCAAGCGCTCGAAGCGCCGTCCTACACCGCGGAACGCCGCCAGGGCGTCCGCGCCGGCCTGCACATCCGCGCCCAGCGCCTGCAGCACGCCGAGTGCGGCGGCCGCGTTGCGCACGTTGTGCATGCCCGGCACCGCGAGCTGCAGCTCGACCGTGTGGCCGCCCGGCAGCGAGATCGTCGCCCGCGAGCCGCCCGGCTCCAGTCGCACGCCGCGAATGCGCACGTCCGCCGTCGCACCGAGGCCGACGCGCCACACCGGCGCGCTGACTTGCAACGCGACGCGGTCCGCACCCACGTCGTCCGCGCCGACGATCACCCGTGCCGCACGGCCCGCAAAATCGGCGAACGCTTGCTCGAGCGCGTCCACGCTGCCGTAGCACTCGAGGTGATCCGCTTCGACATTGTTCACGACCGCGATCGTCGGCTGCAACGACAGGAAGGCCTTGTCGTACTCATCGGCCTCCACGACGAACAACTCAGCACCGCCGATGCGGGCGTTGCCGCCCCAGGCAGCGACACGGCCGCCGGCGAGTCCCGTGGGGTTTCGCCCGGCGGCCGTGAGCGCCTCAGTCACCATGACCGTGGTGGTCGTCTTGCCATGCGTGCCGGCAACCGCCACGAGGCTCGCTCCACCCTCGGACACCAGCTCGCCCAGCGCATCGGCGCGACGCACGACCGGTAGGCCCAACGCCCGGGCCCGTTCCAATTCCGGATGGTCTCGCGGGACCGCGGCCGTCACCACAACGGCCCGCACCCCCTCTAAATGGCTGGGATCGTGGCCCCGCCAAACACGAACTCCCAAGGCGGTGAGATCATCGACACCTGTCCCAGAAGTCTCGGAATCACAACCAGTTATGAAGACTCCCCGGTGCGCGGCAATCATCGCCAGGGCGCTCATCCCCGCCCCAGCTATGCCCATGAAGTGGATGGGTCGGGGATCCCCGGTTAGAAACAAGGTCATCTGTGGGGAGCTAATATAGGAAATTTACACAACTTGCGAAAGCTCTAAAACCTTTTCCATGATGGTTCGGGCGGCGTTCGGGTGCCCCCGTTTTCGGGCACTGCGGGCCAATTCCTCGAGCCGGCCCCGGTTCTGGACCAGCGCGGTGATCGTCTTCGCAAACGACTCGGGCGCGAGCTCGCTCTCGAGCAGCAACACACTCGCGCCGGCGTTCGCCAGGGCGTGGGCATTGAACGTCTGATGGTCCGCCGCCGCCGTCGGCAGCGGCACCAGCACACTCGGCTTCCCCCACGCGCACAGCTCCGCCACCGTCATCGCGCCCCCGCGCGCGACGACGAGATCGGCGGCCGCGTACGCCGGCGCGATCGGATCGAAGAATCCGCGGACCACGACGCGCCCCGGCACCGCCAGGGCGGCGTAGCGTGATTCGTGCGCCGCGCCGGTACCCCAGATCAGATTCACGTCGCGCAGCAGCTCGAGTCCCAGCGCGCGCGCGACGGTCTCGTTGAGCGCGCGCGCGCCCTGACTGCCGCCCACGACGAGCACCGTGCGCCGCTCGGCGGCCAAACTGAATTCGCTGCGTGCCGCGACGGCGTCGACCCGGCCCGGCGGCGTGATCGGATTGCCGAACACGAACACCGGTGTCCGGGGGCCGGGCGAGAGCCGCAGATTCGCTTCCGGAAATCCGAGGTGCACCTGCCGCGCGCCCCGCGCCAGCCAGCGCGTCGTGAGTCCGGGGAACGCGTTCTGCTCCTGCAACGCCGTCGGAATGCCGGCGCGCTGGGCGCGCCACACGACGGGCCCCGCCGCATAGCCGCCGGTACCGATGACGATCGCGGGCCGCTCGTCCTGCAGCACGCGTCCCGCCGACCGCCAGGCACGCAGCGCGATCATCGGCCAGCGCAGGTTGCGCCACCACGCTCTGCGGTAGAACGGCTCCATCGGGAGCAGATGGAATCGGAAGAGATGGCGCGGCAGGATCTGGGCTTCGATGCCACGCGCCGCGCCAACTAACACGACGTCGTGGCCGAGATCGGCGGCGACGCGCGCGAGCGCGAGCGCGGGCATGAGGTGGCCGCCGGTGCCGCCGCCCGCGATGAGGATCTTCATGAACGCGGAACGTGGAAGTCGGAACGCGAAACAGAAGCGAAAGGCCTACGTGTTCCACGTTCCACGTTCCGAGTTCCGCGTTTACGACACACGTCGAGCCCTCCCAACACTCGCCAACACACCGGTCGCCGCGAGCGCGACAATCAGTGACGACCGCCCATACGACATGAACGGCAGCGTCACGCCCGTCGCCGGAATCACCGCCAGGCTGACGCCGATGTGCAGCACGACGCTCAGGCCGATCATCACGCTGATGCCCGTCGCAAGCAGTTGCCCGAAGGGATCGGCGGCGTGGCGCGCGATGCGAAAGCCGAGCCAGACGAACGTTCCGAACAGCAGCGCGATCATCACCACGCCAAGGAAGCCCCACTCCTCGCCGATCGTCGAAAAAATGAAATCGGAATAGGCGTAGGGCAGGTAACCGAGCTTCTGTTGCCCCTGTCCGAACCCCGCGCCCAGCAGCTGTCCCGCGCCGATGCCGGTGAGCGATTGCTGGACCTGCCACGTCGCCTCCGTGGGGGCGGCGCCGGGGTTCAAAAACGTCAGCACGCGGGCGAGCCGGTACTGCGCCGTCGCCACGGCGCCGTAGAGCAGCGGCCCGGCCGCCACGCCGAGCGCGAGGAAATGCCCGATGCGGGCGCCGGCGGTAAACAGCACGCTCCCCGCCAGCACGGCGACGAGCAGCGCCATCGACAGATGCGGCTCGAGGAAGATCAGACCGACGACCGGCCCGAGAATGACGACGAAGGGCAGCACGCCGAGCTTGAAGTCGCGCAGCTGCTCCCCTTTCTTCGCGGCGAGCATCGCGCACCACACCACGACCGCGAACTTGGCGAGCTCCGATGGCTGCAGCGTCAACACGCCGAGGTTCACCCAGCGGCGCGCGCCATTGATCGTCGGCGTGATGGGATGGGTGAAGGGCAGCAAGGGAATGAGCAGCAGCAGCACGGTGACGCCGAGCAGCGGCCACGCCCAGCGCCGCCAGCGGTGATAGTCCATGCGGGCGAATACAATGGCCAGCAGGCCGCCGACGGCGGCGCCCACCGCCTGGCGCAGCGCGAAGCTCGCGCCTACCTGGCCACCGGCGGTCGTGACGAGACTCGAGGCGCCGTACACCGCCGCCAGGCCGAATACGACGAGCACGGCCGTCACGACGGCGAGCAGCCGCCCTTCCCAGGTCACGGTGCTTCGACGAGTCGCCGAAATGTGGCCCCCCGCTCCTCGTAGTTCTTGAACATGTCGTAGCTCGAGCACGCGGGCGACAGCAGGACGGCATCGCCGCGTTGCGCCGCCCGCCGGGCACGCGCGATCACATCCTCGAACGTCGTACCGCGTTCGAGCGGCACCTTGCCTGTGAGATCCTGCTCGACGAGCGGCCCCGCTTCACCATAGGCGATCACGAGCCGGCAACGATCGGCCAGCAGCGGGGCGAGGCTGGTATACGGCTCGCCCTTGTGCCGGCCGCCCAGCAGCAGGACGTACGGCCGCTGCATCGCGATCACGGCCACCGTCGTTGCCGCGATGTTCGTCGCCTTGGAATCGTTGATCCACAGGACGCCGTCCACTTCGCGCACCGGCTCGAGGCGATGTGGCAGCGGCCGGAACGAACGCAGCCCCTCGGCAATCAAGGGCGTGGGTACGCCGGCTTCGTGCACCGCGAGCGCCGCGGCCAGCGCATTCGCCACGTTGTGGTCGCCGAGCAGGTGCAGCCCCTCGCGCTCCAGCAGCGCCTCTCCGCCAAGCCGCAATGTCCGGCTGCCACTGTCGTACCAGGCATCGCTCTGCTTCAGGAGCGAGAAGTGCACCCGGCGCCCAGCGACCCCCTGGGCGAGCTTGAGGACCAACGCGTCGTCGGCGTTCAAGACCCACACGTCGTCATCCCCGGCGTTGCGAAACAACAACCGCTTGTCCGCATAGTAGGCGTCCGCCGACGGGTACCGGTCCAGATGATCGGGCGCCAGGTTGGTCAACAGACCCACGTCGGGGGCGAAGTTCGGGCTGTCGTGCAATTGAAACGAGGAGACCTCGAGGCTGAGCCATTGGAAGCGCTCGTTCGACAGCGCGAGATCGGTCACGGGCCGGCCGATGTTGCCCGCGGTCGTCGCGCGCAGGCCGGCAGCACTCAGCAAATGCGCGACGAGCGCCGTCGTCGTGGTCTTGCCGTTGGTTCCCGTGATCGCGATGCTGCGCGTGCCGGGCTGCAAGGCCGCGAGGGCGCGGAAGCCGAGATCGAGCTCGGAGACGATTTCCACGCCGGCATGGCGCGCGGCGGTCAGGACCGGTGCGTCAGGCGGGACACCCGGCGAGACCACCACACCGGCGGCCTGGCGAATCTTGTTGACGTCGTGGCGGCCGATTTCGACGTCGATCCACGGCACACCCTTCAGCGCTTCGGCGGCCGCGCCGGCGTACGGATGGTCGGACGCGTCGCTCGCATAGACGCGCACCCCTTCGCGCGCCAGCAACCGCGCCGCGGCAACGCCACTCTTGCCGAGCCCGACGATTGCCACCACGCTCCCCGCGCGGCGCCAGGCATCGGGTACCAGCCGGGGGGTTGGGGACACCTGCTCGATCATCGCACCTTGAGCGTGGCCAGCGCGATCATCGCGCACAGCACCCCCAGGATGTAGAAGCGCATCACCACCTGCGGCTCGGCCCAGCCGAGTTTTTCGAAATGGTGATGCAGCGGCGCCATGCGGAAAACCTTATGCGCGTCGGCGTATTCCCTGCCGTACCGCCGCTTGCGCCATTTGTACGTGGTGGTCTGAATCAGGACCGACAACGTCTCCGCGGCGAAGACCGCGCCCGCGATCAACAGCAGGAACTCGGTCTTGAGGAGAATCGCCACGGTGCCGAGCGCGCCGCCGATCGCCAGCGCACCGGTATCGCCCATGAACACCTGCGCCGGGTGCGCGTTGAACCACAGGAAGCCGAGCGCGGCTCCCATCAGTGCGCCGCAGAAGATCGCGAGCTCACCCGCTCCCGGGAGGTAGAGCACGAGCAACCAACGCGTCGCGTCCACACGGCCGAACAGATATGCAAAGATCGCGAACGCGCCGGCGACGATGACGGTCAGTCCCGACGCGAGCCCGTCCAGTCCATCCGTCAGGTTCACGGCATTCGAGCTGGCGGTGGTCACGAACGTCACGAACAGGAGGTAAATCGGCCACGGCAGCACCAGGACGATGTACTTGAAGAACGGCAGTTGCGTGGCCGAGGGGTCGACGCTGTTCGTGAGCGGAAACAACAGGAGATACACGGCCAATCCAACGCCGAAGGAGATCTGGCCGACGAGCTTCCAGCGGGCGACGAGCCCCTGCGACTTGCCGCGCACGATTTTCAGATAGTCATCGAGGAATCCGATCAGCCCCATCCACAGCGTGGCGATGACGGCCACGATGACGTAGCGGCTGTCGAGCCGCGCCCACAACAGCGTCGGCACGACGGTGGCCAGAATGATGATCAAACCGCCCATCGTCGGCGTGCCGCGCTTGGCGTGATGGCTGGCCGGTCCCTCGGCACGCACGATCTGGCCGATATGGTTCGCGCGCAGCTTGCCGATGATCCAGGGGCCGACGATGAAAGCCAGGAGCAGCGCCGTCACGGTCCCGCCCGCGACGCGGAACGTGATGTAATTGAAAAGATTGAAAATGATGTGCTGGCGTGCGAGCGGCGCGAGGAGATGATAGAGCATCAGGTCAGGTAGTTGAGGACACGTTCCAAGGCGACTCCTCGTGAAGCTTTGAGCAGTACCAGCTCGTTGCCCCGCAGCGCCGATTTCAGCTTGGGTCCCAGCGCGTCGGCATCGGGAGCGGTGATCAACCGCCCCCCCAACGCCTCCCGCAGCGACTCGAACACCCGCGCGAACGTACCGACGGCCGCGACGAGCGCGGGCTTGCGCTGGGCGATGTCGCGTGCCGCTTCGGCGTGCAATCTTGCACTTTCCGGCCCTAACTCCAACATCGGGCCCACCACCACGACCAGCGGCCGCCGCTGCCGGCGGGCCAGCCAGGCGGCGGTCTGCACCGCCCGCCGCAACGAGGCGGGGTTGGCGTTGTAGGTGTCGTCGATCACCACCATGTCACCGATCTCACGGACATCACCGCGCCCTTCGGGCAGCTGCACGCCCGCGAGCGCGCGGATCGCGGCGTCGCGATCGACCCCCGCCCGCTGCGCCACCGCCAGGGCGATCTGGGCATTCTCGAGCTGATGCAGCCCCAACGCCGGGAGGGTCACCTTCTCGCCTGAGTCGAGCGACAGGCGGGGATGGCCGTCCCGGTCGAGGTAGCGATCGAGCAGGGCGTCGTCGCCGCTCTTCCCCGGCAGCGCCGCGGGAATCACCTGCGTGCGACGGCGGGCTTCGGGCCACATCGTCTCCGGCCCCGACCCGATGACGGCGACCGGCGCGCCGTCGAGCAGCGACAGCTTCTCCGCCATCACTCGTTCCAGCGACCCGAATCCTTCGACGTGGGCGTAGCCGATGTTGGTGATGACGGCGATGGTAGGCTCGATGATGTCGCGCAGCCGGGCGACTTCTCCGGGGACGCTGGCGCCCGCCTCGACGACCAGCGCTTCGGTGTCCTCCGGCGCGCTCAGGATCGTGAGTGGCACGCCGACCAGATTATTCAGATTTCCCACTGTTGCATGCACCCTGTAGCGAGCGCCGAGGGTGGCACTGATCATTTCCTTGGTGCTCGTTTTGCCGCTCGACCCGGTGATGGCGACAACCGGCGTGCCCTCGGGCAGCATGCGGCGCCGCGCCCGCGCCAGCCGACCCAGCGCCACGAGCGTGTCGTCCACCTCGAAGAAGGGCAGCCCCTCGATTTTCGGTGTCCCGCGCCGGACGATCGCGGCCGTGGCACCCTGCGCTTTGGCTTTGTCGAGGAACGCGTGAGCGTCAAATCGCTCGCCCTTGAGGGCGACGAACAGGTTATCGGTTATCGGTTGTCGGGTATCGGTGACTACGCTTTTGAACTTGAGCTTCGCCGGCGCAGGGACCCCCAATGCACCGGCAACCTCGTCGCTCGTCCACGGCCGCCCGGCCATCAGTTCGCTCCCAGACTGCGCACCACTTCCCGCTCGTCGAACGGCTCTTTGACGGTGCCGACGACCTGATAGGTCTCGTGGCCCTTCCCCGCCAACAGGACCGTGTCGCCCTGGCGCGCGAGCTCGAGCGCCTGGCCGATCGCGGCGCGGCGGTCCACGACCCGATAGTGTTGCCGGCCGCTCATGCCCGCTTCGACGTCGTCGAGAATCCGTTCGGGATCCTCCGTCCGCGGATTGTCGGACGTGGCGATCGCGACGTCGGCCAGGCGCACCGCGATCTCCCCCATCGGCGCCCGCTTGCCGCGGTCGCGGTCCCCCCCCGCGCCGAACACGACGATCACGCGGCCAGCGGGCGGCGTCACCTCGCGAACCGTCTCCAGGGCGCGCTCCAGGGCATCGGGGGTGTGCGCGTAGTCGCGCAGCACGACGCAGGGATCGACGGCAATGCGCTCCATGCGACCCGGGACCTGCGGCGCCGTCGACAGCCGCTCGGCGACGACTCGTGCCGGGACGTCCAGTCCCACCGCACAGGCGGCGACGCCGAGCGCATTCGCCACGTTGAAGCGGCCGAGTAGCGGCAGGCTGACGGGGTGACTGCCGCCGGTCGTCACGAGGGTGAAATGCGCCCCCTTCGCATCGATGCGCACGTCGCGCGCCGTCACATCGGCGCGCGGCAGCGTCGCCGAGAACGTGATACGACGCGGCGTGCGGGGGAGGCGCGCCCACGCGGCGTCGTCCGCGTTGATCACCGCGAGCCCGGCGTCCGCCAGATAGCCGACGAGCCTGGCTTTCGCCGCGAAGTAGGCATCGAAAGTTTCGTGGTAGTCGAGGTGGTCGCGCGTGAGGTTCGTGAAGATGGCGGCGCGAAATATCAGCCCTTCGACGCGCCCCTGATCGAGGCTGTGCGACGACACTTCCATGGCGACACCGCCGGCACCGCGATCGACCAGCGCGGCGAGCGTCGCCTGCAGGTCGATCGGACCCGGCGTCGTGAGGTTGCCGGCTTCGCTTTCGACCGGCGCTCCCGACGGATCGAATGCGCCCAGCGTGCCGATCGCTCCCATCGGCCAGAGGGGGCTCAGCACATGCTGTGAGAGGATGACCGAGGTCGTCTTGCCGTTCGTCCCCGTGACGCCGATCAGCTGCAGCCGTGCCGCCGGGCGCCGGTACCACGCCTCCGCGGCGATCGCCGCCGCGCGCCGGCCATTGCGAACCAGGATTTGCGGAATCGCGACTGATTGCCGCGACTCGACCAGCGCGGCCGCGGCTCCCCGTGCGGCAGCGTCGCCCACAAACGCGTGCCCATCCAGCACGGCACCGCGCACGGCGCAAAACAGCATGCCGGGCGTGAGCCGGCGCGCGTCGGCGGTGAGGCCCGTGATTTCCGGGAGCGCGCCCCCCCCGGCGGCAGATTTCGGCGCATCGATCAAGACGCCGGCGCGCGCGAGCGCGTCGATGACTTCCTGCAGCGATCTGCTCATCGACGTCGCGAGGGGGGGGGGGGCTCCGCGAACATCGTGACCGTCGATCCCGCTGCCGCGTGCTCGCCCGCTGCCGGCCAGGTGTGATGGATGATGCCCCACCCTTTCACCACGACGTGAAAGCCTCGCGCGTGCAGTGCCCGCGCCGCCTCGCGCAACGGCCGGCCGGTCACGTTGGGGACCATGCGGTCCGGCTGCGCCGCGGCACTGTCCGGGACATACGGCCATGCGACGAGGTAGGGCACGACGCCGTCGGGCTCTTCCAGCGGCGCGCGGTCGGCGGTCGTGGCCACGTTCGAGAGACGCGCCCGATCGAGCGCCACGGTGCGCGCGGCGAGCGCCTGCTCGAGCATCGAGCGGGTCACCGGGGCGGCGGTCTGGGCGGCGAAATAGCTGCCCTTCTGGGGACTGTCGATCTTCATCACCACGACGAGCTGCGGCTGGTCGGCGGGAAACAGCGCCGCGAACGACGCCGTGTATTGCCCGGCGGCGTAGCGGCCCGCCACCACGCGGCGAGCCGTGCCCGTCTTGGCGGCCAGCTGAAAGTTGGCGAGCGCCGCCCGCTCCGCCGTCCCGCCCGCTGCGACCACGCCGCGCAACAAGTCGCGCAATTTCGCTGCCACGTCCGGCGTCACCACGCGCCGCACCGGTTGCGGGTAGTGCCGGTAGCGGACGAAGCCGTTGGGTGTGCGGATCTCGCGGATCAGCGTCGGCTCGAGCAGCACGCCGTCATTCCCGATCGCGCCGTACGCCGCGGCGAGCTGGATCGGCGTGACGGCCAGCTCGTAGCCGATCGCGAGGCTGGCGGAGCTGGGGCGCGACCATTCCCGCGGCGGCCGCAGCCGGCCCGGCGATTCGGCCGGAAACTCGACACCCGTCGGCGCACCGAACCCGAACCCGCGGAGCACCCCATACTGCTCGTCCGGATGCAGGCGCGCCGAGAATTTCGCCAGCGCGATGTTGCTCGACACGCGGATCGCGTCGGCGAGCGTGAGCGACGGCAGCGGATGTTCGTCCGTCAGCGGTGCCGGCCGGCCGGGCATCCGGTACGTCCCGCCTTCGCCGGAGACGCGCTCGCCGGGACGGATGCGATCGAACGTGATCAGCGCCGCGGCGGCGAAAATCTTGGCGAGCGACCCCGGCTCGAACGTCTCCGTGAACGCACTCGGCCGCATCGTGCCGTCGGCGCGGCGGGACGCGACCGCGAGGATTTCGCCGCTCGCGGGATCGAGCATGACCACGTCGCCGCCGTCGGCTTCCATGTTGTCGATCGCATCATCGAGCGCGCGCTGCGCGATCTCCTGCAGCTCGGCATCGAGCGTGAGCACGACGTCGTTGCCGGCGACCGGCTCGGCGATGACGCGCGCGGGGGATTCATACTCCCGCCCCTCACGATCTTTCAGCACAACCGCAGAGCCCGGCGTCCCAGCAAGCAGGCTGTCCAGCAGGCGCTCGAGCCCTCCCCCTCCACTTCCACCACCTCGACCGTCCTCCCCCACCCTCCCGATTACGGCGCGCGCGAACTCGTTCGACGGATAGAAGCGCCGCATCACCGGCTCCAGATGCACGCCGCGCATGCTGCGCAGCGGCTGGACCTCGGTCGCCGTGAACGGTCCCGCAAACCAGGCGTAGCGGCGCTGCAGCCCGCGCTCCAGATCGGCCCGCGGGAGATGGAGCTGGCGCACGATGGTGCCGATGTCGCGCGAGGGATCGCGCAGCTCGTTGGGCGCGATGCCGAGGTGATACGTCTCCTGCGTGAGCGCGATCGCGGTCCCGTGCCGGTCGTAGAGGGCGCCGCGCCGCGCGTCGAGCACCACGTGCTCGGTGCGCTGCGCCTTGGCGGCGGCCGCATAGCGCCGCCCGTCCACGAGCTGCACCTGCGCGGCGCGGAACAGCAGCGCCACGAGGGCGGCGGCGAGGCCGACCTCCACGACCCGGAGGCGCACCAGGGGCTTCGCCATCAGTGCGGCGCCGCCACCGGGACGGGGATCAGGATGATCTCGGTGTCAGCCGGCAAGCGCAGCCCCAGTCGCTGCGCCCGCGGCAGCAGCACGGCTCTGCTCTGGGCGGTGCGCACCCGCCGATCCAGTGCCGCGCGGCGGCCTTCCAGAGACGCGCGCTCCTCGCGCAGGTCCGCGAGCGCGCGCGCCGAATTGAGTGCGGAGGTTTGGCGGGCGATGACCGCCCAGAGCGCCGCGAGCAGCGCGACCAGCCAGAAGGCGATCCAGTGCCGGCCTCTAAACGTCACCGACGGTCTCGAACACGCGGAATTGCGCCGAGCGGGCGCGCGGATTGGCGGTGATTTCGTCCGGGTCGGGAACGATCGGCTTCTTCGTGAGCACCCGGCCGAGCGCCCGGCCGCGGCAGGTGCACACGGGTTGGCGTGGCGGGCAGATGCACGCGCGCGCCCATTCCCGAAACTGATGCTTGACGATGCGGTCCTCGCCCGAGTGATACGTGATGACGCCCAGCCGCCCGCCGGGCACGAGCGCGTCGCGCACGGCCGGCAGCGCGGCGCTGAGCGATTCGAGCTCTGCGTTGACCGCGATGCGCAGCGCCTGAAACAGCCGCGCGAACTCGGGCGGCCCCGAGCGCGGTCCCAGCACGGCGCGGATCGCGTTCACGAAGTCGTCGCTGATCGCAAACGGCGCCGACAGCCGCCGGCGCACGATTTCCCTGGCCAAGGCGCGGCCGCGCCGCTCATCGGCGTAATCGGTGAAGACCGTGGCCAATCTTTCGACGGGCCAGCTGTTCAAGACATCGCGCGCGGTAACGCCCCTTCCCCCTTCCCCCTTCCCCCTTCCCGTCATTCGCATATCCAAGGGCGCCCCCGGCCGGAACGTGAACCCGCGCTCGGCGCTATCGATCTGATGGGAGCTGACGCCGAGATCAAGGAGGATGCGGTCGGGTTGGAACTCACGAATGGCGGCAACGGCCGAAGGGGCGGCGAACGACGCTTCGAGGTACTCCACGTTGACGGTGCCAAGTCGGCGGCGAGAGGCGGCAATGGCATCGGGGTCACGGTCGATCCCAAGCACACTCGCACCGACATCGCGCAGGATGGCGGCGTGGCCCCCGCCGCCCAGCGTCGCGTCGACGGCCCGCGTGCTGCCGCCGGCCCACTCCCGCACGGCCGCGGAGAGGACGGGGACATGGTATGGAATGGAGCCTGAGGCAGCCGTGGGCACGCTCCAACATAAGAAAACCCCCGCCGAGATGGGGCGGGGGTTTCAAAATCGACGGTTCTCAGAGCGGGGCTGACGGGGCTCGAACCCGCGACCTCCGGTGTGACAGACCGGCACTCTAACCAGCTGAGCTACAGCCCCAAGCCCCTCGCGGAGCGCCGGAATATAGACCGGGGGTCAGGTCAATTCAACGGCGCGTCACACCGGCGGCGAGCACTTGAAGGCTTTTTGCACCTGCGGCTTGGCGGCCTCGTACTGCCGCACGAAGCCGAGCATCTGATCCGCCGTCGGCGGGTGTACGCGCCGGCCCAGTTGCAGCGACGCCTTGGTGCGCGACAAGCGCTCGAAGACGGCGCGCGCCGCGGGGCAGCGAGCCGCTCCTTTTGCCTCGGACATGGCCTTGTACACCGGCTGGAGCGTCAGCACTGATGATAGTCCGTACCAGAAGCTCGCATTGATCCGGACCTGGTGTTTTGGGCCCAACGTGTCCGCCGCGCTCTTCGGCGCGATGATCTGGAGCAACGTGTCGAGCCACGGGTACGCCCCGTCGTACGCCCCCGCCTGCGCGAGCTTGGAACCGGCCGTCAGCATCATGACCGCCCCCGCGAGGCGCTGGGTGGAATCGGCCGACCCGAGTCCGGGACGCAGATAGGGTTTTGCCGAGTCCACCTTTTGGACGAACACCGCACGCCGCATGCGCGCGCCGGCGGTATCTGCCTTGCCGGCGGTATCCCACACGGCGCGGTCGATCAGGATCTTCGCGATCTGCAGACTGGTGCCGACGTCATTGGGCTCGAGTTTCAAGGCATTGTTCAGGGAAACAATCGCTGAATCCAGCTTGCCGCGCATCTCATACGCCGCCGCTCGCGTCCGGTGGAAACTCGCGTTGCCGGGGAAGTGCCGGACGGCCGCGGCGGTGAAGAAGTCCAGCGCGACGGTGTCGGACGCCTGCTGCGCTGCGCCGATCGCCGGCTTGAGGAACGTGCTGTCCGCGAGCAGGGCGGTGTCGTGCTGCGCCTTTTGATAGAAGACGCGCGCCGAGCAGGTGAACTTGCTCGCCTCGTTGCAAATCGTCAGCTCCATGTCGAGCAGCTGCGGATCGCCGGGCGCGACCTTGAGGCCCTCGTCCAGCAGCTCGATGGCCCGGTCGTACTGCTTCATCTGCCGCAGCAGCTGCGCGATGCCGAGGCGCTTCTGCGTGTTGCGCGGCTCCCCGCGCAGCTGCTGGATGAACGCCTCGAGCGCCTTGAGGGTGTCGCCCTTCTGCTGATAGCCGCGCGCGATGTTTTCCAGCGCGGTGCCGTTGAGGGAGTCATCCTTGAGCGCGCGCTGCGACGCCGCGATCACGCTGTCGATCGGCATCCGCTGCGCTTCGTACACCGTCGCAATGCACAGCCAGGCGCCCGGGGAATTGGGGCTCACCGCGATCGCCTTCATCGCTTCGGCGCGCGCGCGCGCGAACTGGCTCTTCTTGCGCTCGTCGTTGCAATTGCGGATCGGCTCGCTGATGCGCACGATGATCGCGACACGTTGCGCGATGGAGTCGGCCAACGCCATGGCCGTTCCCGGATTGCCGTTCGTCACCGTGAAGCTGCCGGACATGCCGGAGCTCGAGATGTCGATCAAATGCACGTCGGCGGCGAGCGAGTTGCCGTTCTTCCCGTAACTGCCGGTGAGGTACGCGTGGACCTGCAGGAACCGCGCGAGCTGGCGCGCCTGCTGATCATCGAGCAAGCCGTTGCAGGGGAATCCCGAGGCCGCGAGTGCTTCGCACAACTTGGCCTTCGGCACCACCAGGACCTTGTTTTTCGTCAGCGCGGTGAGCCGATCCCGCACCGCGTCCGACAGCGCGATGCTGCCCGCCGAATCAGCGGCCGAGGCCACGAACGGCAAGACGAGAAGTCTCTGACTCGGCGCCTGCGGCGCGGCCAGCTGCGCGGCTGCCGTTGTCGCAACACCGACCGTTAGAGCCACTGCGAATGGAAGCGCTCTCACCTTGTGCGTTCCTCCGTTACAGGCTGCTACACCAATGGGCGAAGAGGGATTCGAACCCCCGACATCCTGCGTGTAAGGCAGGCGCTCTGAACCGCTGAGCTATTCGCCCGGGCCATTTGGGGGAGCGAGGTGCTAAAGGGCGAGGCCTACTGGAACCAACACACAGTAGCCCAGGACGAGCAGCACCGGCGCGAGCGTCGTTGAACCCCGCGACAGCAACCAGTAGCCAAGTGCGAGCGACACGAGCGCTCCACCGAGAACCATGTAGTTCTTCGGTCCGAAGCGCAGGCGCGAGCGGGCGAGAGTCTGGTCCGGCATGGGCACGGAGTCTATTCCTCAATCTCAAGCTCGTCAAGCAGTTGCCGCTTTGCGTGGTCGCGGCGACGGCGCAACCCCAGCAGCGCCGCCAGCACGGCGCCGATCGCCAGCCAGAAGAAGCCCATCGCGGCGAGCCACGACAGCCAGCCGTAGCGCGATGCGACGTCGCGCTGCCAGCGCTGCTCGAAGTCGCCCTCGGTGATGTGATAGGTCGCGCGCAACGCCGCATCGAACGATTCCGCCTGCGACAGGTTCGCCATCAGCGGCGCGAGCCCCCGCTCGCCACCCCACCGCTCCAACAGCAAAACGGCCGTCGCCGCCAGCGCATATCCCGCCTCGGCGTCGCCGCGCGAGCCACGCAAGGCGCGATCGACTTCGTCGAGATTCATGCGCACGCCGCGCGCCAGCTGCCAGTTGAGCCGCAACGCGTCGAGGCGATCCCACTCCTGTGCCGCGACCGCCGCATAGCCTTCCTCGAACCACAGCGGCACGCGGCGACCGACCTGCCAGCGCAGCGCCAGATGCGCGAGCTCATGACGAAGCGCGACAGCCGGACGGCCGGACGGCCCGACCGCCAACAACACGATCGTGCCGGCATCGGGGAATGCGGCGCCTTCACTCCACAGCGGCAGCCGGCCACGCGTGAGCGAGTCGTACGTCTGACGATCGGGCGCGAGGATGATGCGGAGGGGCCGGTCAGGAAGCGCACCGATGCCGGGAAAGTTCGTCGCGCGGTCGGCCTGCTCCGCGATCGCCGCCGCCAACGCCTCCTGACCCGGCCACGCGATCGCCGTCACACGACCCACTTCCGTCGCCGTGGGAGCCTGCAGCAGCAGAGCGACGAAGAGCAGCCCTAGTCTCGCGGCGGCTCCTCGCCCTTGGCGACGAGGTCCAGCATCTCCTGGCACCGCTTGCCCCAGGGATTGAACTTGTTCGCCTTGAAGCCCTCGTCCCAGGTGGATTTCGCCTTCGCTTGATCGCCCGCGAACCAGTGCGCGCGGCCCAGCTCGTAATAGGCTTCGATCAGATTCGGGCCGAGCTTGAGTGTCTTCTGGAAGAACGTCTCCGCATCCTCGAACATCTCGCGCTGCAGGTAGACGAGCCCCAGATAGAAGTGCGCGTACAGCGTCGCCTTCTTGTCGTTGTCGAGCCGGATCGCCTTCGACAGGTGCTCGATCGCCTCGCCGAAAATCCGCTTCTTCAGGCAGATGTAGCCGACGTTGATGCGCGCCAGCGAGTTCGCCGGCTCTTTCATCAGCACTTTTTGAAAGGTGCCGAGCGCGTCGTCGTAATCCTCGTGCAGCATCTGCGCCCAGCCGAGCAGCGACTCGGCCTGCGTCTCGCCCGGCGAGAGCTGCAGCGCCTTGGTGAGCGCCTGAATCGCGCCGGCATGGTCGCCCAGGGAGATGAGGCTCCAGCCTTTTTCGATGAACGTGGTCGCGCCGATGTGATCGGCGTGCAGCACGGGCCGCTGGCCGGTGAACTCGGGCGCGCCCGCCTGTTTCGTGTCTGCGGCGATCTGCTTGTAGCGATCGACGAGCTGGCGGATGTCGTCTTTGAGCTGCGTCATCTCGCCCAGCATCCCGTCGATCTTCTTGAAAAACGCGATGATCTCGCGCTTGGCGGCTTCGCGCTCGGCGTTTCCCGGCGGGCCCCCACCCTCGAGCTGGCGCGCGATGATATCGTATTCGCGACGCAACGCGGCGACCGGCGACTCCGTCATGACACTTCCTGCAAGGCCAGTTTCTCCTTCGAATTGAGCAGCTTGTTCGTATTCAACACGACGATCGTGCGGCCGTTTTGCACGACCAGGCCCGCGATGTATTCCGCGGCCAGCCCCTTCACGATTCCCGGCGGCGGCGTCACCGCCTGTGCCGCCACCTGCATCACCTCGGTCACGGCATCGACGATGACGCCGATCTTGCCGCCCTCGAATTCGAGGATGACGGTGCGCGTGTCTTCCCGCAGCGGCGCCGGCGTGCCGAGACGCTTGCGCAGATCGACGAGCGGGACGGCGCCGCCCTGATACTGCAGCACGCCTTCGAGGAACTCGGGCGCTTTGGGCAGCGGCGCGGGCGCTTCATACCGGAGGATGCGCTCCACCTGAAAAATGTTGAACGCAAAGTCCTGGCCGCCGACCTTGAAGGTGACCAGTTGGACGTCGTCACCCGTGGTCCCGGTCGTCGTCATCCGATGCGGTCTCCGAGGGCGTCCAGGTCGAGGATCGGCACCAGGTGTCCGCCCTCCTGCTCCGCGACACCCGCCGCCCAAGGCAGCGTGTGCCCGCGGGGAACGGGCAGCGGCTGCTCGCGGACGACGGAATCCACGTCATCCACCTCGAACGCCACATGTCGTCCGCCGGCGCCGAGCTCGACCAGCACGATGGTGCGCGCACCGCTGGGCGCCGCCGCGGGAGCTTCCCCGCCGGCGAGAAACGCACCGAGGTGGATCAGGGGGACGAGCCGGCCGCGCAACGGCGTCAGGCCGCGTATTGCCGGGAGCTTGCGCGGAATACTGAGCACTTCGGTGGCATCGCCGACCTCCAGCACCCGATTGACCGGGAAGCCGTACGCTTTTCCTTCGGCGCGCACCAGCAGATAGCCCTTCATTCCTTGGAGCCCCCCCCTCCCCCTCCCCCTCTTCGTGCCAGCTCGGCCGCGACGCAATCGGCGATCTGGCCGAGCGGCAGGACGGCATCGACCCCGCCCGCCTGCACCGCGGCGACCGGCATGCCGGCGATGACCGCCGACTCGCGATCCTGCGCGACGCCGGTCGCGCCCGCATCATGCATGGCGCGCAGCCCGTCGGCGCCGTCGCGCCCCATCCCCGTCAGCACGACGCCGACGCCGCGTGCGCCATACACCTCGGCGATGGAGCGGAACAACGGATCGGCCGCGGGGCGGACGCCGTGGATCGGCGCGGATTGATCGAGCGCGATCACGGGACCGTCGAGGGCGAAACGCACCCGCATATGATAATCGCCCGGCGCCACGTACGCCGTATCGGCGACGACCGGTGCGCCGTCGTCCGCTTCGACGACACGCAACCGGCTTATCGAGTCGAGCCGTTCTGCGAGACTGCGCGTGAACTTCGGCGGCATGTGCTGCACGATGAGCACTGCCGCACCGTGGCCGGTCGGGAGACGCGGCACGAGATCGGTCAGGGCGCGTGGCCCGCCGGTCGACGCAGCCACGCCCACGGCGAGCGCCGCGCGGCCCCGCAGTGCCAGCTCCGGAGGGTGGACGACGGGTGCCGGCGGCCGCGCCAGGACTTTGACGTGCGACACGTCCGCGGCGAGCGCGCGCCGCACCGCGGCGATGAGCTGCGGCGCCAGCGCGGCGAGCGCGGCGCGCGGATGGCCGAACCCATCGGGTGGCGGGGGCGGCTTGGCGACGATCTCGACGGCGCCCAGCTCGAGCGCGCGGATCGCGGTGGCGGTGCCCGGCCCCGCGTGCGCACTGACGACGACGATGGGGAGCGGCGATTCCGACATGATGTAGCCGATCGCGCCCAGGCCGTCGAGCTGCGGCATCTCGAGATCGAGCGTCACGACGTCGGGCTTGTGCTGGTGGATTTTGCGGATGGCGTCGAATCCATCGCGCGCCGTGGCCACCACGCGGAACGCGCCGTTGTCCGCATCGCCGCCGCCCAGGACGTCGACGAGCACGCGCCGCATCAGGGCGCTGTCATCGGCCACGACGACCGTCGGCCGCGCGTCAGATGACGTCGGCATGCTCCCCCACGGAGCGGATTTCCACGCGCCCGTCGGTGACGTGAAAGCGCACGCTGCGGCCGCGCTCACCGCCCACCGCTTCCCGAATGATGGGGATCTGCGCCGCGCGCAGCGCACTGCGCGACGCCAGAAGGTTGCGCTCGCCCATCTGGATCGTGCCGGGTGTGACGAGCTGGCTGAACATGCTGGCACCGCCGGCGAGCTTGGCGACCAGGCGCCGCGGATCGGCGCCCAGGGCCTTGAGACGCTCGACCAGCAACGGCACGGCGGTCTCGGGAAACTTGGCTCGGTTGGTGATGTCGCGCGCCAGGCTGATCGAGGGCAGGAGGACGTGGGCCATCGCGCCGGCTTTCGTCTGCGGATCGTGCAGCATGATCGCGACGCAGGAACCGAGCCCGAGGGTGATCAGCACGCCATCCCCGCGCTCGGCCGCCCAGTCGGCGACTTTGACGATAACTTCCTTCACGACGGAGGCTTCGTGTAGATCCGCTCGCGCGGGTCCTCGAGCGCCAGTTTGTTCCGCGCGGGGCCGAACAGCGTCTCGACCTTGCCGAGCAACAGCACGCCGCCCGGCGCCAGCGCGTCCACGAACACCTGAAACAGCCGCTCCTGCGCCGCTCGCTCGAAGTAGATGACCACGTTGCGGCACGCGATGAGATCGTACGGTGGGCGCGGAGGTGGGTGCCGGGTCAGATCGTGGGCGCGCACCTGCACCAGCTCGCGCACCGGGGCCGTGGGCTGGCCGTCCTGAAAATAGCGGCGCCGCAACGTCACCGGCATCTCACTGAACGCTGTGTCGGGATACTTCGCCTGCCGCGTCCGTTCGAGGCTCAGGCGATCGACGTCGGTTGCATCGATGAATCCGCCCGCCCCGATCTCGGCCAGCAGGACCGCGATCGTGTAGGGCTCCTCACCGGAGGAGCATCCGGCCGACCAGATTCGCAGGCTCGATCGCTGCTGTGCCAGTCGCTCGAGGTAGGGACGGAGCGCCGTCCATGTTTCGGGGTTGCGGAAGAACTTGGTGACGTTGATCGTCAGCGCGTCGAGCAGCTCCTGATACTCGTGCGCATCCTGATCGAGCACCGTGGCGTAGTCTTCGTAGGAGTGGACGCCGCGGGCGCGCATGCGGACCGCGATGCGGCGCTTCAAGCACTTGTCTTTGTACGATCCGCAGCTCACTCCCCGCTCACGCGAGATCTTCTCGGTCAACGCATCGAACGCTCGCTCCGGAGGAGCTTTGCTCACGACAACGTGCTCAAGGTGTCCAGATTCGCTTTCACCAGTTCGTGCTTCGGATTCAGCTCGAGGGCGCGATGCCACAGCGCGCTCGCCTGCTCCCGGTCGTTCCGCTTGTAGGCGATGTTGCCGAGCTTGAAGTACACGTCGTCGCCCAGCTCCGGGGACAGCTCGATGACGCGCTGATACAGGCCCCACGCTTCGTCGTAGCGGGAGCCGCGGTAGGCGAGATCGCCGAGGTTCTTGGAGAGCTGCGGCAGCGACGGCTCGTCCTGCAAGGCGGCGCGCGCCAGGTCTTCCGCCTCGGGCAGCTCACCGGCGAGCTCGTGCAGCACGGCAAGGTTGTTGCGCAGCACGCCGTTCTGGGGATGGGCCGCGACGGCCTGCACGGCCACCTGCTCCGCGGTCTCGAAATCCCCGGCGGCGGCGGCGGCGAGGGAGCGCGCCCAGAACCAGATCGGCGGAATCTTCTCGGCAAAGAGCTCTTTCGCCCGGTCGAGCCGGCCGGCCGCGCTCGCCAGGTCGCCCTGCTTCAGGGCCACGACGCCCCACCCCACGTACACGCGCGGGTCGGTGCGCGCGCGCGTCGCCGCCTCGGAATACGCCGCCTCCGCGTCCTCCAGCCGGCCGAGCTGTTCGTACGCCAACCCGAGATTGTGCAGCACGGCGGGCCGCGAGCCGCCCTTCTCGGCCGCGAGGCGCAGCGCTTCCATCGCCTCGCGCCAGCGCGCCTGCTTGAGCGCGACGAGCCCGATGAAGAAGTGCGCGTTGGCGTCGCTGCCCCGCAGCTCCGCAACCCGGCGGAACTCGCGCGCGGCCTCGTCGAGCATGCCCGTCTTGTAGAAGGCGATGCCGAGATTGCGGTGCTCCTCGACGCGCGCGTCGGTCATCTTCACGTCTTCGGCGCTGGCGGTGCGCCCCGCGCGATGCAGGAACCCCGCCGTGACGAGCCCGTACAGCGCCTTGCCCACCTCGAACTCGCCCATCCCGGAGTCTTCGATCACCTGGTTCACGTCGCGCGAGCCGTCGAGCAGCGGCAGCAGCCGCTCCTGCACCTCGGTGAGCTTCGCATCGCTGATGGCGAGGCGGTCGCGATCGACGAGGAAGATGAGATCGAACGACGGGATCTTTTTTTCGATCAGGCCCCACTCGTCCACGCGGCGGGCGCCCTCGAGCAGCAGCGACTCGGGGTTGATCGAGACGAGGAAGTCCTGCTGCTCCGGCCGGACGTCGGCCTCGAAGTTGAACGTCCCCTGCGTCCACGTGAACAGGTAGTAGACCGACTCCTCGATCTGCATGCGCATGTAGCGCTCGAGCTCCTGCTGCGAGATCACCGTCTGGTTGACGAGGATCTCGCCCAGCTTCTTGTCGCGTTCCTTGGCCTGGCGATGAATCGCGGTGTCGAGCTGCTCCTGGGTGATCTTTTCGTGCTTGACGAGGATGTCGCCCAGGCGGTCGCGGCGGTTGACGATCGACGCGTAGGCGATGCGGCCCTTGTCGAAATAGATGTAGCCGAAGTTGGAACGGTCGGCGATCGACAGGCAGCCCGTCTTCTGGCCCAACGCGAGCAGCTGCAGCACGTCGGGAAGCGACGCTTCCTTGAGCGAGCCTTTGATCGCCATTAGCGGAGATCCTCGATCACGCGGTCAGCGGACGAGGGCCAGTCCCACACCATCTTTTCGCGGCTGCGCACGCCGCCGGCGCTGGAGACGACGATGCCGCTGGTGCGCAGCCCGGTCGTGCGCCGGGTTCCGGGTGGAGGGGCGCCCTCCAGCACGTCGCGCGCGAGACCGGCGGTCACGGGCGCGTCCTGCGCCGCCGCCGCTTCCACCACCCGCTGCACCATCCCCGTCAGGCTGCGTACCGAATCGGCGGGCCGGTCCACCAGATAATCGAGCAGCGCAGGCTCCACCACCACGCGCTGATTCCTGAGCAGCCGCTCCAGCACGCCGCGACGGAGATCCTTGTCGGGCTCGCCAATCTCGACGACGAGCCCCCCCTCGAGCCGCGAGACGATGCGCTCTTCCAGGCCCTCGAGCCGGTTGGGGTGGGCGGGCGCGGTGAACACGAGCTGGTGGTCCGCGTCGATGCATTGGTTAAAGAGATTGAACAGCTCTTCCTGTGTCCGATCCTTGCCGGCCAGGAGCTGGATGTCGTCGAGCAACAGCGCCGTGGCGCGGCGATAACGGGCGCGCCACCAGTCGACGCGATTGCCGTCGATCGCGGCGATCAACTCGTCGACGAATTGCTGCGTGGAGAGGCAGGCGACGATCGCGTTTTTCTTCCGGGCGAGCTCGAGGCCGATGGCGTTGAGCAGGTGGGTCTTGCCGAGGCCGCTCGGGCCGACGATGACGACAGGGTTGTATTTCTTCCCCGGCTTGGCGATCGCGTCGCGGGCGGCGCTGAGCGCGACCTCGTTGGACGACCCCCCGATGTAGGTCTCGAGCGGGAAGGCGGCGGAGGGCGCGGGCGGCGGCGCCGCGCCGTCCCGCACCTTCGCCGCGGCAGCTTCGGCTTCGTCCATGTGATCGGGATCGCGAAACGCCTTTTCGCCCGCCGCCTGCGGATCGAGCACGGCGACTTCCGCCTCGAGCGTCTTGAGCCGCTCCACATCCTGCACGTAGGCGGCGATCGCTTCGTCGACGGCGGCCGGCGTTTCCTGGTCGAGCAGCTTCTCCAGCCTGCCGGTGCGGTAGCCTTCCCCCTCCCACCGGATCACCGCCTCCGCCACGCGCGCGCGCCACGCCTCGACCGCTTTACCGACGGTAACCGTGACGTCCGTTAAGAACTGGGAGAACTCATCTGATGAGGCCACGGTAGGTGCGGCGGCGGTAGATGAGGCGGCGGTCGATGAGGCAGCGGTCGGAACGCCGAGCACTTTTCGCGCGGCTTCTTCATTGATCGGCGTGTCATTCACGGCCTGGAAGGCGATGAGGCGATTCAGCGCCCCCATGAGCTCGCGCACGTTGGGGTAGTCGATCTTCGCGACCGTCTCGAGCACGCCGGGCTGGAACGACGTCCCGCGCTCGTCCGCCTTGCGCCGCAGAATCGCGACGCGCGTCTCGTAATCGGGAACCCCCATGTCGACGACCAGCCCGCCCGAGAAGCGGGAGATCAGCCGCTCGTCCAGGTCCGCGATCTCGGCCGGCGGCCGGTCGCTCGCGAGCACGATCTGATGCCCCGCCTGCTGCAGCGCCTCCGTCAGACGCAGCAACTCGGCCTGCATCTCCTTGCGATTCGTCAGGAACTGGACGTCGTCGACCAGCAGCACGTCCACGTTCTGGAAGCGACGCCGGAACGCATCGCCCTGACCGGCGGCGATGGCGGCGTGGAATGCCTCCACGTACTCGTCGAGCGTGAGGTACTCGATGTTGAGCTGGGTCGCGAGCGCCTTGGCCGCGTGACCGACGGCCATGAGCACGTGGGTCTTGCCCAGTCCGGAGCCACTATAAATGAAGAGCGGGTTGTAGGCCGAGCCGGGATTCTCGGCCACGGTCCGCCCGGCGGTGACGGCCAGACGGTTGGCGGCGCCCACGACGAACGTGTCGAAGGTGAAGCGGGGGTTGAGCGTGCTGGTCATGCCGCCGGGCTCCCGGCCGCGAGTTTCTTCAGGACCAGTTCCGAAATCGCCTTCAGCGTCTCGAACACGCCTCTGCCGTGCAGCGCGTCGGCCGCAAAACTCGGCACGCTGCGGAAGTTGAGCGCGTCGTCCAGCTCGGCCTGCGTGAGGATCAGCTCCCGCGGCAGATCCTGTTTGTTGTACTGCATCACCAGGGGCATGGTGCGCACATCGACGCCGTGCTCCAGGAGATTGCTCTGCAGGTTCTGCAGGCTTTCGATGTTTTCATCCAGCTGCCGCGCCTGGCTGTCGCCGACGAACACGACGCCATCCGCGCCCTGGAGTACGAGCCGCCGGGTGGCATCGTAGTAAACCTGGCCGGGCACCGTGTAGAGCTGGAAGCGGGTCGAAAAGCCGGAGATTTGCCCCAGATCGATCGGCAGGAAGTCGAAGAACAGCGTGCGGTCGGTCTGCGTGGCCAGCGAGACCATGCGGCCGCGCCGCGTCTCGGGCACGCGCCCATACACGTAATGGAGATTCGTCGTCTTTCCGGACCGTCCCGGCCCGTAGTAGACGATTTTGCACGTGATCTCGCGGCTCGTGAAGTTGACCAGGGACACGGGCTATCTCCCAAACAGCGTGTTGAGGCTGTCCGTCAGCTCGCGCTCGAAGTCCGCGGCCAGCACCTGCTTCGGGACTGCGCCCTTTGGGCTCGCCGTCTTCAAGTCCGCCGCAAGTTGCTCATAGAATAACTGCACCAGGCCAAGCGATGAAACATCGAGATCGTAGACGGCGAGCACCGCCAGCGTCCCGCGGTCGGCCGTGAGCGTGGCCAGAAAGAACCCGTTCTTGGGACCCTGATGACTGAGCGCCGCAAAGGGCGGCTGCCGCAGCTGCCGCGCCAGCTCTCCCGTGGAGGCGACGATCGCCGCGGCGAGCGCTGCTGCGGACATCACGTCGACGGCGCGCGAGAACCCGGACTGCGCCAGCACCTGTCCTGAAGGGGTCAGTACCAGTACAAGACGCACGGAGGATTCGCGCACGAAGTCGGTGAGCGGTTGCAGCGTCCAGCTTTCGACGGCGCGGGTCTGCGGGCTCATACGACCGACTCCGCCGCGCGCAGCAGCTCGAGGCGCACCAGGCCGATGTTCACGTCCGGCTCGGCGACGGCGACGACCAGAATTCCGCCCGCGGCATTTCCTCCCGGCACCACCAGGAGCGCGCCCTGCTCCGCCTGCAGATGCCAGAAGACGCTCGTGCCGGTGCCCGCCGCTTCCATCGCCCGGCGCAACCGGCCCGCCAGGCTCGCGGCCAACGCGGCGACAGCGCCGCCTTTGATCCCTTCCATGAGCTGCTCGGCGACGACGATCCCGTCATCCGCCGAGACGAGCATCGCGCCGCGCACACCGCGCACGCGCGTGATCAGATCGAGCGCGGTGCTCACGTCTTCTCCAACCAGCGACGCGCCATGGTGGTCGCGCGCTGCGCGAGAATCGCGAGCCGGCCCAGCGGCATCCCCCGCTCCCGGACTACGAGCAGCAGCGCTTCGGGGGTGGGATGCGCGAGATGTACGTTGCCGTGCTGCCCTTCCGCCGACAGGCCGTTCCAGGCGCCCAGTCCCAGCAGCTTCGCCGTGCGCGCGGCTTCCTGCGACACGCCGGCGAGGTAGGCGGCGACGGCATCCGTGACATCGGACCCCGATCGATTTCGCAATGCCCCACCGAGGACGCGGCCGGCGCCGTCGATGAGGAGCAGGCCCTCGTGGGCCCCCTCGAGACCCGCGAACACGCGGGCTTCGTCGAGCGGAGCAGCGACGGGAGGGGCGGCGGATGAAGCGGCGGCGGCGGGCGGCGAAGGGGCGGCGCCTTGTTCCGGTGCCGGGGGACTCACGCCTTTCCGCATCATGGCGATCGCCTGGTCGATGCTTGGATCGTCCGGCTCGACTTTCCGCGCGCTCTCGAGGTGCGCTTCCGCTTGCGCCGGGTCACCGACCTTGAAATAGAGGAACGCGAGTCCCTTCAGCGCACCGGTATGATTGGGCGCGATCCGCACCGCCATGTCCCATTCGTCGAACGCGCGCTCGTAGTCGTGCTTGTCCGTGAGGATCCGCGCATACAAGTCGTGGGCATCGGCGAGATGCGGATGCCGCTCGAGCCCATTCATGGCGACGCGCAGCGCGGCATCGAGCTGGCCCTTGCGGCGCAATGCTTCGCCGAGCCGCAGGAACACGAGGCTCTGCGGATCCTGGGCGAGCTGGGCGGAGAGTGCGCGAATGTCGTCAGCCATGGCTGAACACCCGGGCCGCGTCGCGCGCGCGCTTCACCTCGGATCGTTGCGCCTCTTCATCGGGGCTGCGGGCCACTCGCTCCCACTCGTCCCAGCTGGCGACCGCTTCGGCAAAGCGGCCCATCGACACGAGCGCGAAACCCAGCTGGCGGTGGGCCGCGGCGAGCTGCGGATCGAGCCGCAGCGCGCGCCGCAGCTCTTCGGCCGCGGCCGACCCGTGCCCCTGCGCCAGATGAATCCTGCCGAGGAGGAGATGGATGGTCGCATCGTGCGGCTGCATGCTTCCGGCTTGCTCCGCCGCGGCGCGCGCGGCGTCCAGATCCTTCGCCTGCAGCGCGCGCTCGGCCTTCGCCACGAGCTCGGGCAGGTCCGCCGAGCCGGTGGGACGGCCGCGCTTCGACGTCCCGGGGTCCATGAGCACGATGACGCCGGCACTCTCGAGACCGAACAGCGTTTTGGCGACCTCGAAGTCCGAGCGTCCCAGCTCCGTCGCCAACCCGCGGATGGAGCGCTGGCCGTCGATCAGCGCGAGCACTTCCCATTCCGGCGGCAGGAGGTCGAGCTCGCCGCCTCCGCCTTCGGGCGGCGGCGCGAGCGACGGCACGACGCCGATGTGGGGAATGCGGTTCTCGATGCGCGACCACTCGTCGATGCGCCGCGCCCCCTCCATCAGCAGCGCCTCGACGGGAATGCGGACCGTCACTTCGGTGGGGACTTTGCTCTCGGCCTCTTCGGCGAACGAGAAGTAGCCTTCGTTCCAGCTCATCACCTCGAAGACGACTTCCTCGATCTGGAAGTGGACCTGGCGCTCGACCTCGCGCTGCGTGATCACGCCGAGCGACACGAGGATCTCGCCGAGCCGGCGCTTGTCCCCCTGGCGCTGCTGCATGTCGCGCGCGCGCTCGAGGTCGGCCTCGGCGATCTTGCCGGTGCGCAGCAGCAACGCGCCGAGGGGATGAGGGTTGCTGCGGATCTCCGCCGAGACGACGACGCCGTTGTCGAAGTAGATCTTCCCCTCATTGTGGCGCAGCTCCGAGGTGACGCGGAGCGCCCCCGTCTTCCGGCTGAGGTCGAGCAGCTGGAAGACGTCGTGGATGCCGAGCTCGCGGAGCGGTCCTTCGATCGTCATGCGTTACGCCGCGTCCGAGGTGGAGAAGATGTGTTGCAGGTCGACCGCGGTGCGCGCATGCAGGCGCGCGCGCTGCGCGAACGGCCCGCCCGGATCGATGCGCGTCACGCGCTCCCACGCGTCGACCGCCTCGCCGTAGCGCTGCAGCCGCGCGAGCGTCGCGCCGAGGTAGAACAGCGCGCCGGTATGCTCGATATCGAACTTGAGGGCGCGCCGGAAGGCTTCGAGCGCCTCGGCGTTGCGCTTGTCGTCGAGCAGCGTCCGTCCGAGCAGCAGGAGCGCATCCATGTCGTAGGGATCCTGCTCCAGCATATCCGCCAGCCGCACCACGGCCGCGTGCACGCTGCCCGAGCGGCGCAGCAGATCGGCGAGCGCCAGTGACGCCTCGTGGAACGTGGGGAGGGCGTCGAGCGCCGCTTCGTACGCGTGCTGCGCGTCGGGCCATGCTTCGTCCTGCTCGTGCAGCCGCCCGAGGTCGAGCCAGACCTGGACGAAGCCCTCGTCGAGATCGAGCGCGGACCGGTACGCCGCCCGCGCGCCCTGACGGTCCCCGACCTTGAGGGCGATGTCGCCCTGGAGCTTGTGGAGGTCGGCGCGGTCCGGCGCGCGCGTTTGCGCCTGCCGCAGCGCGGTAAGCGCGCCCGCCGCATCGCCCGTGGCGGCGCGCGCCTTGGCGGCCGCGACCAGCACCTCCACGTCTTCCGGCGCCTTGGCGGCGCGCTCCTCGGCCAACGGCAGGGCCTCGGCCGAGCGATGCATCGCCAGCAGGCTCTTCACTTCGCCCAACGCCGCGCCGGCATTCGCCGCGTCCAGCGTGCGCGCTTCGCGGTAGCGCTCGAGTGCCTCGCCGTGCAGCCCGCGCCGCGCGTAGATGTCGCCCAGCAGCGTCGCCGCCTGGCCGCGGTCGGCGCCGCGCTGCACGGCGCGCATCGCTTCGGCGACCGCGAGGTCCATCATCCCCTTGCTCACGTAGTCGCGCGCCAGCGCGAGGGGATCGTCGGGTTTCTTGGCGAGCCCCGCAGGCGCCGGCTGCGCTGCCGTCGCCGCCGGCTCGAGCTCCTGGAAAATGTTGTCGAGCAGCCGCTGGTCGAACGCAAACTCGGCACCGAGGTTCTCGGCGGTGACGTCGGCCGAGATCTCCGGCACGATGCCGATCGACACCGTTTCGTACTGCAGGTCGATCGCGAGCGCGAACTTCTGCGAGACGTAGTAGGGATCGAGCTCGAGGGCGCGCTTGGTGGCGCGCAACGCGCCGTCGTAATCCCCGAGATTCGAGAGCGTGAAGCTCAGGTTGTAGTGCGCGCCGGCGTTGTGCGGATCCGCCTCGACCGCCCGGACGAAGGCGTTGCGCGCATCGGTGAACCGCTTCAGCTCCACCAGCACCAGCCCGACGCCGTTCCAGGCGGGCGCCGAGGCCGGCTGGTCGGCGAGCACCTGGCGATAGGCTTCGAGGGCCAGCTGGAAGCGGCGCAGATGCGTCAGCAGCAATGCCAGATTGAGCCTCGCCCCCACGAAGACGGAGCTGAGCTGTAACGCCTTGCGAAAAGCCTCGATCGCTGCCTCGGTGTCGCTCTGGTGCGCGAGCACCACGCCCACGTTGTTCCAGGCCAGCGCGTAGCGCGGATCGACCTCCGTCGCCTGCCGGTAGGACGTCAACGCCTCGGCGGGGCGGCCCGCCTGATGCAAGACGACGCCGCGCTCGTTCCACAGCTTGGGGGAGTCCGGGACCTCGTGGATCAGCGACTCGTACAGCTCGAGGGCGTCCGTGAAGTCCCGCTTCAGGAGGTAGACCTCCGCCATCGCCTGGCGCACCAGCCGGCGGTCCTCGCCGCGCTCGATCGCGAGCCGATACTCGCGCAACGCCTCCGCGTAATAGCCCCGCTGGCGGAACGCGAGCCCCAGGTTGTAGTGCGCCAGCTCGCTGCCCTCGGCCACCTCCGGCGCGGGCTGCTCGCGCAACCGCTGCTCGGCCGACTGCCGCTCGGCGCGGTAGCGTTCCAGCGAGAGATTCGTCTGCGCGCGCGCCAGCGGCGGATTGAGCTGAATCGCGCGCTTCGACGCGGCGCGCGCGTCCTGATGCCGACCCATGTCGCCCAGCACGAACGCCATCAGGTAATGGGCGTTCGCGTTGTCGGGATTGAGCGACACCGCGCGCTCCAGCGCGGTGAGCGCCGGCTCGTTCAAGCCACGATTGTAGTAGACCTCGCCGAGATAGAAGTGGACGACGGACGAATCGGGGTCTTCCTCGACCGCCCGCAGAAACCATTCGGTCGCGATTTCCAGCCGGCCGCGCGATTTCTCGGCGAGCCCGAGCTGAATGATCGACGCCACGTCCTTCGACTTGTGCGCCAGCAGCTCCTCGAATTCGGCGACCGCTTCTTCGTGCGCCCCGAGAATCGCGTACGTGCGGCCCAGCTCCCAGCGCGCGTCACGCTCGTCGGGCGCCTGGCGCAGCCGCTCCTGGAGCTCGTTGACGCGCCGGTCGTAGAAGCCGGTGTTGTGATACGCGATTTCGAGATTGCGCTGCGCGACCTGCATGCGCGGGTCGAGCTCCAGCGCCCGCGTGAACTGCTCGATGGCCTCGGGGACGAGGCCCTTCTGGTAATAGAGAACGCCGAGGTTGTTATGCGCCCCGGCGTCCGACGGATCGATCCGGCGGGCGAAAGAGCGAAGAACGGCGAGATCGCGCTCTGAGACCGCCGGGACAGTCACTGGTTAGGTGAGGCGGATGGCGTCGAAGATCGCTTTGAGAGACGCCAGATCGGGCAGGAGCAGGAAATGGCCGCGCAGCCCGTCCCGAGCATCGATGTTGAACTCCGTCTCGACGCAAAACACGAAGTCCCGGTCGTGCCCGAAGTTCAGATACGTGGTCGTGAGGACGGCGGCCGAGAGGTCCACCACGAGGCTGGGCACCGACGGCAACAGCAGCATTCCCATGAACTCCGACAGCGCGTTCATGTACGCGCCCGAGAGGATGTTCCCCGCCTCCTTGAGGCACGACTGCTCGATCGTCTCGAAGGTTTGGGTCGTGCCGAGGGGGCGCTTGAGCAGCATGTCGCAGAGCTGCCGGCCGACCGGCTCGGGAAAGAGCAGCAGCGTCCGCCCCGTCAGGTCGCCGAGCATGTGCATCAGCACCGCGGCGACGACCTCCTGCGGATCGCCGATCAGCCCGGGCACTTCCTCGAGCCGCGCGATGTTGATCTCGGGCACCGAGATCATGATGCGACGGTGGGTCAGCTGCGACAGCGCCGTCGCCGCGTGGCCCGCGCCGATGTTGGCGACCTCTTTCAGCGCATCGAGCTGCAGCGCTTTGAGATCACGGACGTCTTCCATCACCTCGCTCCTCTCTACACGAGTCCGGCGGCATCGAGAATCAGCGCCGGCACGCCATCGCCCATGATCGTGGCGCCACTAAACACCGGCAGCGTGCCCTGCGGCGCATCGAACCCCTTCACGACGATTTCCTGCTGGCTCAGCATCCCGTCCACGATGATCCCGGCCCGCCGTTCCCCCATCTCGAGCACAATCACAGGACGGCGGGGGGGCGGCGGCGGCGAGCCGCCGTTTGTCCCGAGCAGCTGACGCAGGTCAACGAGTGGCACGACGCGATCGCGCAGCACCATCGCCTCGCGCCCTTCCATCTTGGTCATCGGCGTCGTGCCCAGCTCGACGGTCTCGGCCACATAGGTCAACGGCAGCGCGTAGCGCTCCAACCCGACGGCCGCGATCAAGGCACGGACGATCGCCAGCGTCACCGGGAGCCGCAACACGAACGTCGTCCCCTTCCCCGGCTCGGTGCGGATCTCGATCGAGCCGCCGAGCGCGCGGATACGCGTCATCGCGACATCGATCCCGACGCCGCGCCCCGACACGGCGGTCACCGCTTCGGCCGTCGAGAAACCGGGCCGGGCCAGGACGCGCAGCAGCTGATCGTCCGAGAGTGACTCGACGTGCGGCCCAACGATGCCTTCGCGCTTCGCTTTGGCCAGAACGCGGCTGCGATCGATGCCGCGGCCGTCGTCCGCGATGCTGATCGCGACGCTGGAGCGCTCGCGCACCGCCGTGAGGACGATCTCGCCTTCCGCGTTTTTCTTGGCGCGCTTGCGCTCGGCCGGCGGCTCGATGCCATGGTCCACGGCGTTCCGCAGCAGGTGCACGAGCGGATCGCCCAGCTCGTCGAGGATCTCCCGGTCGAGCTCGATCTCTTTGCCTTCGACGCGGAACGCCACCTGCTTCCCCAGCTGCCGCGCGACGTCGCGCACCAGCCGTGGAAAACGGTCGAACACCTGCCACACCGGCGTCATGCGCGCCTGAATGATCTCGTTTTGGAGATCGGCGGAGAGGCGCGAGATCTGAATCGCGACCTCGTCGATCGCCGGATCCTGGCCGACCCAGCGCGCGGCCAGCTCGTTCAAGCGGCCACGCTCGGTCACCAGCTCGCCGATCAGGTCCATGAGCGTGTCGAGCCGGCGCAGATCGACGCGGATATGCCTGCCGCGCCCTCCCGCCGCCCCTGCCCCCCCCGCTCCCCCCGATCCACCGCCCCCGGCGGCGACACTCTCGGCGGGCGTGACGTGCTCCTCCTCGTCGCCCACCGTCACGCGCTCGACGTCTCCCATCGAACGGATCGCCGCCTCGATGTCCCGCGCGCCAGCGGCGCTCTCGAGCTCGAACACGAAGTGGCCGTCGAAGTCGTCGGACTCGAATGCCGCGGCCGCCGGCTGCATCCGCTGAATGACGCCCAGGCTTTGCACCTTGCGGACGATCAACATGGCGCGGCCGCCCTTCAACGGCGCCTCTGGCCGAAGCTGAACGCTGATGAGTCGTCCGGATCCGACTGGGGCGGCGATTGAAGCGGCGGCGGAGGGCGGCGAAGGGGCGGCAACTGCTGCTGTTGGCTCCTTAGCGCCTGCACGATCCAAATCCGCGAGGATCGCCGCGACATCCAGCTCCCGTTCCCGCCCCGCGACCGCGAGCCCGACCGCTTTCTCGAGCGCGTCGGTGGCGCGGAACAGGAGCTGGAGCGTGTCCTCGCCCGGCGACTTGCCGCCGCGACGCAAATGGTCGAGCAGATTCTCCATGCGATGGGCGAGATCGGCCACGCGGCCGTAGCCCATCGTCGCCGCCATGCCCTTGATGGTATGGACCGCGCGGAAAATGCCGCCGACTGGCTCGGGCGAGGCGGGATGACGCTCCCACTCGAGCAACAGCTGATTGCAGGCGCTCAAGTGCTCGCGGCTCTCGGCCAGGAACAGCTCGGCGTACTGCGACAGATCCATCGCTAACCCAGAACGCGCTGGACGGCTTCGAGAACGCGGGAAGGCTGGAAGGGTTTGACGACGAAGTCCTTGGCGCCCGCCTGGATCGCCTCGACGACCAGCGCCTGCTGCCCCATGGCGCTGCACATCAGGATCTTGGCGTCGGGATCCTGCTTGACGATTTCGCGGACGGCATCGATGCCGCCCATGTCGGGCATCACGATGTCCATCGTGACGAGATCCGGTTTCAGCTGGCGGTACTTCTCGACGGCCTGGCTACCCGTTTCCGCCTCGCCGACGACCTCGAATCCGGCCTGGGCCAGGATATCGGTGATCATCGTGCGCATGAAGATGGCGTCGTCACAGACGAGAACCGTGTGGCTCACTGCTCGCTCCTTAAGTGGTCAGAACCGGGCCCAACAGCGCCGGCACGTCCAATACGATGAACAGCTCACCATTGCGCCGCCCCACCGCGCGGACCAGGACGGGATCGATCCCCGGGAGACTCTGGCGGTCTTCCAACGTCGTGTCGGTCCCCGCCAGCATGTCCATCACCTCGTCAACGATAAAGCCGATCAGCTTCTTGCCGCCGTTGTCCTCGTCACCCTTTCCCACCTCGAGGATAATCGTCGACCCGGCAGCGGCCTCGGGTGTCGATGACGGGGAACCTGCGGCCGGACCGGGCGGAGGGGAGGGCGGGACCTGCCCCAGCGCACGCCACCCTTCCACGACCGTCACCAGTGTGCCGCGAACATTCACAAGCCCCGCCACGACCGGGGGCGCGCCCGGGATACGCGTCGTTGGGAGCCGCGGGAGTATCTCCCGCACCTGATCCACCTCGGCCGCGCACGCCAGTGTTCCCACACGGAACACGAGCAATCGGCCGGGCGGTGCGGGGGGGGCGGGGCCGGGGCCGGGGCCGGGGCCGAGACTTTCTTCATTCATCGGATACGAAGAAGCCAAGATACTGCAAGGGGTTGCGCTCGGCAAGCAAATTCGCATCGGCGGCCGCTTCCGCCAGCGCGGGACGCAAATCGTCGGGCCATTCCGACCGCAGCGCGAGCGGCTCACCGGTCACCGGATGCGCGAACGACAGCGCAGCGGCGTGCAGCAACTGGCGCGGTGCCAGCGCCTCGAGCCGCTCGGCTTGGTTCCGCGCCGACGGCGTCACGCGCCGGCTGCCACCGAACGTGTACTCGCGGTCGCCGACGATCGGACAACCGATGTGCGCGAGGTGCACGCGAATCTGGTGCGTCCGGCCGGTGCCCAACCGCACGCGCAACAAGTCGGCATGGGCGAAGCGCGCGACGAGGGCGGCATGCGTCACCGCATGGCGGCCACCGTCAGCGACCGTCATGCGTTTGCGCTCCCTGGGATGGCGGGCGATGGGCGCCTCGATGTCGACGGGACTCTTGCGGAGATGGCCCCACACGAGTGCCGCGTAGACGCGCTTCACCTGGCGCCGCTCGATCGCGGCGGCGAGACGGCGGTGCGCCAGATCGCTCTTGGCGACGACGAGCAGCCCCGAGGTATCACGATCCAGCCGGTGCACGATCCCGGGACGGCCCGCTTCCCCGGACGCGCCGCCCGACAGCTCGGTCCCCCGCCCCACCAGCACGTTCACCAAGGTGTCGTTCCAGTGACCGGGGCCCGGGTGGACGACCAGGCCCGCCGGCTTGTCGAGTACGGCGAGATGCTCGTCCTCGTAGACGAAGCGCAGGTCGGCGTGGGCGGGCGTGTAGGTGCGGGGCGGCGGCGCGTCGGGAGGCAGCTCGACGGTGACTTCGAGCCCGCGCGCGAGGACGGCCGACGCACGCAGCGCTTTGCCACGCGCGCGTACCCGCTTGTCGGCGATGAGGCGTCCGGCTTGGGTTCGGGAAAGCGCGAGCTGGTCGGCGAGGAATTTGTCGAGACGTTCGGTACTGACTGCGACAACACAAAACGCGATGTTCAAGGCTCGGCCGCCCGCGCCTCCTTCGCCCGTTGCTGCGCGCGGCCTTCCTGCCACAGCGATAGTCCGAGTGCGATCGCCCCGATCGTGATCGCGGAGTCGGCGACGTTGAAGGTGGGCCAGCGCCAGGCGCCGATGCCGACGTCGACGAAATCGACGACGCCCTGCGCGCTGCGGATCCGGTCGATCAGATTGCCGACGGCACCGCCGCACACGAGCGCCAGCGCGAGCAGGCGAAAGCGGTCGCCCGGCCGCGTGCCGCGCACCAGCGACGCGAGCACGAACAGCGCGATGATGGCGAGGCCGAGGAAGATCCAGCGGGAGTTGTCGCCGACGTGCAGCCCGAACGCCGCGCCCTCATTGTAGACCAGGCGCAGCTGCACGAAGTCGCCCAGCACCGCGAGCGGCAGCCGCCGCGCGAGGAATGATTCCGCGATCAGCTTGGTGGCGAAGTCGGCGACGACGACCGCGACCGCCGTGCCCCAGAAGAGGCGGCGCTCAGCGGCGCTTACCATCTTCCTCTTTGGCCTTGCACTTGATGCACAGGCGGGCGTGGGGGAGCGCATCGAGGCGGTCGAAGCCGATCGGATCGCCGCACTGCTCGCAGCGCCCGAAGCGCTCGGGCGCGCTGTACAGCCGGCGCAGCGCCTCGTTCACGTGCCACAGGTAGCGCCCTTCCTGCGACGCGAACAGGAACTGCTTCTCGCGCTCCATCGCGTCGGTGCCCTGATCGGCCATGTGGAAGGAATAGCTGGAGAGATCGCCGTCCGACGCCTGCAGGCTCGAGTTGAACGACTCGCCGTAGTGGCCCAGCTCCTTGATCACGCGCGCCCGCTCTTCGAGCAACCGCTTCTCGAGGTGCGTCAGCTGCTTTTTGTTGAGGCCGCTCTTGGCCTTCACCTTCAGCTTTGTCGATTTCGTCGGCATTATCTGGTTCCGCCCTTTCGTCCGTCGTGACGCCGCAGTCCAATCGTGACCCGGCGCCCTTCGATGTCCACATCACGCTGCAAGTCGGGTTCGTCGAGCTCGGCGCCTTCGCCGAGCAGCATCCGGCGGGCCAGCGTTTCGCCTTCGACAAATCCTTGAAACGCGCGGGTCGCGGCGACCACCTCTGCGGCGCCGGTGACGCTCAACTCGATGCGCGTCGTGTATTCGTATCCCGCCTCCTTGCGGAGGCGCTGCACGCGATTCACCACCTCGCGTGCCAATCCTTCCTGCACCAGGTCCTCGCTCAACTCCGGATCCAGCGCGACGACGTACGGGCCGTCGGCCTGCACCAGCCACTCACTCGCGACTTCGCGCGTGACGGTCACATCTTCCGGCCGGAACTCCCATTCGTCGGACCGCACGGCACTGCCCTGCTCCAGCGTCTGCAGATCGGCCGCGCTCAGCTCCGCAACGGCGGCGGCGGCGCGCGGCGTATCCTTGCCGTACCGTTTGCCAAGGGTCCGAAAGTTCGCCTTCCCGCGCAGCCGCACCAGATCATGATCCGAGGCGACGACTTGCACGGCTTTCACGTTGACTTCGGCAGCCAGAATATCTAACAGGTCTGACAAGGCCGGGCCCTGGGCGGCGGCGGGAACGGCCAGTTGCATCCGCGCCAGCGGTTGCCGCACCCTCAGGTTACGCGATTCCCGTGCCGCCCGGGCCAGCGAGGCCAGCCGCCGCACGGTGTTCATGGCGGACAGGAGCTCCGGCTCCCGGTGCCCGCGGTCGGCGGGGAACGGGGCGAGGTGAACGGACGTCCCCGTCATGGCCCGGTGCAGCCAGTCCGCAATAAAGGGGGCCGCCGGGGCGAGCAGCCGGAGGGCGGCCACGAGCGCCTCATGCAGCGTTTCGAGCGCCACGGGATCGGTCGCCCGGTCGGGTGCCCAGAAGCGGGGCCGGTTGCGCCGGATGTACCAGCGCGACAGGTCCTCGCCCACGAAATCCATGATCGCGCGAACGCCGGCGGTGACGTCGTAGGAGGACCACCCGTGCCGGACCGCCGCGACGACCTCATCGAGGCGCGCGAGCAGCCAGCGGTCCGCCGCCGGGCGTTGCGGCGGCGGCGTGGCCTCCTCCTCGGCGGGCGGACTCCAGTCCTGCGCGTAGCGGCGGAAGAAGTCGTAGGTCGAGCGCAGCGTGTTCAGGAACCCCCCCGAGACCTCCGGGATCTGCCGCTCGTCGAAGCGCTTGGGCAGCCAGACCTGACTTTGGCCGAGCAGGTAGAGCCGCACCGCGTCGGCGCCGTGCTCGCCGACCACCTTCCACGGATCGACGACGTTGCCGCGGCTCTTGGACATCTTCTGGCCGTGCACGTCGAGCACGTGCTCGTTCACGATGACGTGCTTGTAGACCGGCGCGTCGAACGCCGTCACGCCGATCGCGAGCAGCGAATAGAACCAGCCGCGTGTCTGGTCCACGCCTTCGCAGATGTAGTCGGCCGGGAAGTGCGCCTTGAAGTCGGCCTGATGCTCGAACGGATAGTGCCACTGCGCGTACGGCATCGAGCCCGAGTCGAACCAGGCGTCGATCACTTCGCTGACGCGCCGCATCGTCCCCGCGCATTCGCGGCAGGGCCAGGTGTAGGCGTCGATGTACGGCTTGTGGGGATCGAAATCGGCGGGCAGCGCCTTCCCCCAGCGCTGCGCCAGCTCGTCGTAGGACCCGATCACCTCGCGGTGCTCGCGGTCCGCACCGCACTCCCACACGTTGAGCGGCGTGCCCCAGTAGCGATCGCGCGACAGTGCCCAGTCCACGTTGTTCTCGAGCCACTCGCCGAAGCGCCCCGTGCCCACTTCCGCGGGGTGCCAGTCCACTTCGGCGTTTATCTCGAGCATCCGCACCTTCACCGCCGTGGTGCGGACGAACCAGGAGCTGCGCGCGTAGTAGATGAGCGGCGAGTCGCAGCGCCAGCAGTGCGGATAGCTGTGCGTATAGGCCCTAGTTTCGAGCCAGCGGCCGTCCTGCTTCAGCCGCTCGATGATGATGCGGTTCGTTTCCTTGTCGGTGACGAGCTTGCCCTCGATCTCCGGCCAGCCGTCGCCCACGCCGCGGAACGTGCCGTCGGGCGCGACCGGGTTGACGAATGCCAGCCCGTACTGCTGCCCCGTCGCGTAGTCGTCGGCGCCGAACGCCGGCGCCATGTGCACCAGGCCCGTCCCCTCGTCCGCCGACACGAAGCCGCCCGCGACGACCACGGCGCGCTGGCCTTCCGGCGGCAGCGGTACGAGGTCCAGCGGCCGGATGTATTTCTGGCCGACGAGATCGCGGCCCGGATATGACGCCACGCGATGGAGCTGGGCCAGCGGCTTGCCGTGCACGTGCACGTCGCCGGCGCGCTGCTCGGCGGCGATGTAGCGCACGCCGTCCAGCTCCCATTCGCCGTATGCGATGTCGGGATGCGCTGCGACCGCGACGTTGGCGAGCAGCGTCCAGGGGGTCGTCGTCCACACGACGAGCTGGCGCGCGGTATCGCTCGCCAGCGGGAAGGTGACGTAGACCGAGTTGGTCTGGACCGTCTCGTAGCCTTGCGCCACCTCGTGCGACGACAGCGCGGTGCCGCAGCGCGGGCAATACGGCAGCACCTTGTGACCGCGGTACAGCAGCGCCTTTTCGTGCAGGCGCTTGAGCAGCCACCAGACCGTCTCGATGTACGGGTTACTGTAGGTGACGTACGGGTGCTCGTAGTCGAGCCAGTAGCCGATCCGGTCCGACAGCGATTCCCAATCGGTCTTGTACTTGAACACGCTGTCGCGGCACAGCTTGTTGAAGCGCTCGATGCCGTACGCTTCGATCTGCCGCTTGCCGCTGATGTTGAGCGCTTTCTCCACCTCGATCTCGACGGGCAGGCCGTGCGTATCCCAGCCGGCGATGCGCGTCACGCCCTGCCCCAGCATCGTGTGGTAGCGGCAGATCAGGTCCTTGAGCGTGCGCGAAAAGACGTGATGGATCCCCGGCCGCCCGTTGGCCGTCGGCGGGCCTTCATAGAAGATGAACGGCGGCCCGTAGCGGGTGGCGTCGCTGACGCGCGTGAACAGGCGCTCGTGCTTCCACGTCGCGAGCAGCTGCTTCTCGAGCACGTCGATCGACTGATTGGGGTCGGAAGGCGGATACGGCATCGGCTAGAGGCGCTCCAGGACGCCGCGCACCACGGTGGCGAGCCGCGGCTCGGCGGCGCGCGCGACGGCAATGATCTGCTCGACCGATGTCGGCTCGAGCGCGTCGGGCAGACAGGTGTCGGTGATGATCGAGAGACCGAGCACCCGCATCCCCTGATGCACGGCCGTGATGACTTCGGGCACGGTGCTCATGCCCACGAGATCGGCGCCCAGCGCCCGCAGCATGCGGTACTCGGCGCGCGTCTCCAGGTTCGGGCCCGGCACCGCGACGTAGACTCCTTCCCGCAACACGATCTTGTGGTCCACAGCGACCTGGTGGGCGAGCTTGCGCAGCGCGGGGTCGTACGCGGACGACATGTCGGGAAAGCGCGGGCCTTCCGCATCGACGTTCGGCCCGGCCAGCGGATTATCGCCGAGCAGGTTGATGTGATCGGAGAGCAGGACGAGGTCGCCCGTCGACCACAGCGGATGCATGCCCCCCGACACGTTGGAGACGATCAGCGTCTTCGCACCCAGGGCGCGCAACACGCGTACCGGAAACGCGACCTGCTGCAGCGTGTACCCCTCGTAGCGATGGAAGCGGCCCTGCATCATCGCGACGCGGTGCCCTCCCAGGGTGCCGAGCAACAGACGGCCGGCGTGGGTCTCGACCGTGGGACGCGGGAATCCGGGGATGTCGGCGTACGTGATCGTGGCCTCGGCCTTCATGTCGTCGGCCAATGCCCCGAGCCCCGTTCCGAGAATCACCGCGACCTCCGGAACGACCGCGGCCCGCGCCTGCACGGCGCGGACCGCATCGGCGACCGACGTCACCCGCGCTGCCCGTCGAGTGCGCGCAGCTCCGCGAGCTGGCGCTCGAGCAGCGCGCGAAAGCCGCCGACATACTGCTGGAACTGCCGCTCGGTCTCCGCCATGCGCGCCTGCACCACGCTCTGCGCGTGCTTCGCTTCGTCGAGCAGCCGCGTCGCTTCCGCCTGCGCCTCGCGCACGATCACCTGCCCCTCGCGCTCCGCGGCGGCGCGCGTGTCCTGGCGCAGCTGTTGCGCGGCGACGAGGGCCTCGTTCATCGCTTTCTCGCGCTCGCGAAACACCCGCAGCTGCTCGGTCAGCGCGGCCACGCGCTCGTCGAGTACCTGGCGCTCGCGCATCGCGCGCTCCAGCGCGTCGGCGACCCGCATGCGGAAATCCTCCACGCCGAGCGTATCATAGCCACGCAGTGTCTTGCGAAACTCCTGCTTGCGGACATCCAGAGGCGTCAGGTTGAACGCGTCGTCGTTCACGGCGTCTCCCCCTACCTCGCCACCCTCGGACCGAACAGGGCGGTACCCAAGCGGATCACCGTTGCCCCCTCTTGGACCGCTGTAGCGTAGTCGCCGGACATCCCCATCGAGAGGGTCGGCAGCCATATCCCTTCCTCCTCCTTGATCGTATCCCGCAGGACGCGCAGGCCCCGGAATGTCCGGCGCTGCACATCCACGTCATCGGTAAACGGAGCCAACGTCATCAGTCCTTCTAGTCTCAGATTCCCCAAAGCCGCGATGTGCCGCGCCAGGGGTCGGGCCTCTTCCGGCGTGCAGCCGCTCTTCTGCGGCTCCCGCGCCACGTTCACTTGTAAAAGCACACGCAAACCAGCAGCACGTTTGCTGAGCTCATTGGCAAGTTCCAGCGAATCCACCGAGTGTACCAATTCGAATCGACCGGGCACCAGCCGAGCCTTGTTGCGCTGCAGATGCCCGATCAAATGCCACCGAATCCCCAGCTCCTGACTCCCGGCTCCCAACTCCTTCTGCTTTTGCACCGCTTCCTGAACGCGGTTCTCACCGATGTCGGCGATCCCGGCCGCGTGTGCCGCGCGAATCGCATCGGTGCCGAATCCCTTGGTCACGGCCACAATCGCGACCGGTTGCGCCGCGGCTCGCGCGACCTCGGCCCTCACCTGTGCCAAACGCTCCGGGAGGGCCTCGAAACTCATAGCCTGTGAATATAGAGGATCGGCGCCTAGGGGCTAAAGAGGCTCCGCACGCCTTGGGTTTCTGCCCGGCGGATGATGTCGGCGAGCGGCTGGCTGGGGTTGAGATGGTAGCCCCGACGCAGGTAGTCGAGAGCGCGGTCCTGCTCGCCGCGCAGGGCGGCGGCATTCCCAAGCTCCAGAAACGCCACGGCGAACGACGTGGCGACCTGCTGCGCGGCCGGCTCGAGCGCGAGCGTGTCGGCGGCGAACAGCGCGCCGAATTGGAAAACGGAGTCTACCAGCAACCGGGTGCGCGCCGAATCGACCATCGGCCCCTGGATGCCGCGCACCCAGTGGCGGACGGTATCGGCGCGCGGCACGACCTTGAACACGAGCCCCTGAAACACGAGATGCGGGTCGAGGCCCAACCAGGAGCCGCGCCCCGACGCCACGCCGAATGTGACGGGCCGCCCCGCCGGCAGGTATGCGGCGATCGTGTACAGGATCACCTGGTCGGAAGTCCGCAGGATTTGCCCCTTCCGCACCTGCAGCTCGAACCGTCCCGCGCGGAACACGCCGTCATCACTGACGCGCATCGGCTGCATGCCCTCGATGTCCTGGGCCGTGAAATTCAGCGCGGCACCCGCCGACCGCCACGGGGGGGGGGGCGCCAGCGTCCGATAGATCGCGGGCGCATGGGATGGGTCGAACGGCCGGATCGGGCGCGACGCGAGCTGACGCAGGTACCAGTCGAGATTGGCGAGTGACAGGTTGATGAGCGTCACATCCTGCCGCACGCCCTCGACCTCCTGCAGATACCACACCGGGAACGTGTCGTTGTCCCCGTAGCCGAACAGCACGCCGTACGGCTCGACCGATTGCAACAGGTTGTAGGCCAGATCGCGGGCGATCGTCGCGTCGGGACCGTGCCGCCGCGAGGCCGCGGTGAAGTTTGCGGCGAAGGGCAGCAACGTGAGCAGCGCCGCCGCGCCGCTGCCCCAGCGCGCCGCAGCAACGGAGCGCGCTGCGAGCGAGCGTAACAGGCGCGCGATACCGAGCCCCGCGAACAGGCCCCAGACCTGGAAGCTCACGACGAAGAAGTAGTCCCGCTCGCGCACCTCGTGCTGCCCGATCGTCCGGTACTCGTTCCAGAACAGCGAAAAGCCGGCCTTGAAGTTCATGTAGACGACGAGGCCGATGCCGGTGATGAGCCACAGCGCGCCGAGCAGATACGCGAGTCCCACATCGCGGCGCCGGGCGAACGCGAAGCCCAGCATCCCCAACGACACAAAGACGAGCGCCACGACCACCATGGCGGCGAGCGGCAGCGAGCGACCCCATTGCCACGAGCAGTACTGGAAGTAGTTGACGAGCTGCTGGCCGAACACCGCCAGCGTGCGGGGACTCCCCGCCAACATCGGGTTGTCGAGAATGCCGCGGCTGCCGAACTGCTCGCGGCGGATCACGGCGAGCAGGCTGGTCCACGTCTCGGGGTCCGCTTCATCGAGCAACGGCTGCAGTCCGGAGCGGATATAGAGGAACGCGTAGATCGAGATGCCCGCGGCGGCGATCGCGATCGCGATGACGGGAAATGCGCGCGACCCGTTCATCACGCACGCCACGAGGGCTGCCGCGAGCAGCGCACCGCCAAACATGAGCAGCGGCTCGCTGCCGAGCCCCACTGCGATGAGCACGATCCACAACGCGCTGAGCGCTGCCCACTCCGCCCACTCCATCCGGCGCTCGGCGGGATCGGCGGCAGGCTGCGCGCGCAGCGTATAGGCGATGAACAGCGACACCGCGGGACCCACCAGCAGCGCGAGGAGATGGTTGCCGATGGACAACGCGGCGATGTAGACGATGAGCAGCAGGATGTGCGGTGCTCGCGGCGTCCCTCGTACATCTCGCCAGCGCAAACACAACCAACAAATCGCCGCGATACTGAACGTCGCGACCGTGTAGACCTCGGTCTCGTTGCTGTTCTGCCAGCCGGTGAAGGTGAACGCCGACAGGATCGCCGCCGCCGCGGCGCCGCCGGTTCGCAGCCATCCCGCCTCCCCATCCAGGAGACGATGCGCAACGAGGAAGAGGCAGCCGGCGCCGGCCGCGGAAAAACAGGCGCTCATCAGATTGGTGCGCCACGCGTACGCGCCGACGCGAAGCACGTCGGCCCAGACGTGACCCAACAGGACGAATAACGGCGTCCCCGGCGGGTGGGGCACGCCGAGCACTTTGGCAGCGGTGATGAATTCGCCCGCGTCCCACAGCGTGACTGTGGGGGCGAGGGTGATCACATAGCCGAGCAGTACCAGGAAGGCGACAGCGGCGGCCTCCCTGTATGGAGGCTTAGGTGGCAGGCTGGGTCACGCGCTCGCCGCCTTCGAGATGCGAGACGGCGCCGGAGAGGAGATCGCGCACCTGCTGCGGTGTGAGGTGGCGGTACAGCAGCCCGTGACTCGCGACGGAAATCGTCGACGTCTCCTCCGAGACGACGAGCACCGTCGCGTCGGTTTCTTCGGACAGGCCCAGCGCGGCACGGTGGCGCGTGCCGAGGGACTTGTCCGCGACCTTGAACTGCGTGAGCGGCAGCACGCACCCCGCTCCGATGATCTGATCGCCCCGGATCAGGATCGCGCCATCGTGCAGCGGCGAATAGGGCGTGAAGATCGTCGTCAGCAGGTCGGCCGACACCTTCGCCTCCATCGGCACTCCGGTGGTGATGAACTCCTCGAGGCCGATGTCGCCCTCGACGGCGATGATCGCGCCGGTCCCGGCGCGCGACAGGCGATCGAGCGCCTCGGCGATCTCCTCCGCCACCGATTGCCGGTCGCCGCGCGAGAAGGCGCGCATCAAGCGCGACTGCCCGAGCCGCGCCAGTGCGTTGCGCAGCTCGGGATGGAATACGACGACCAGCGCGAAGCCGCCGTACGTGAACACGACGCCGAGCAGCGCGCTGATCATCGTGAACTTGGCGAACAGCGCCACGAAATACGTGAGCGACAGAATCACGAGTCCGATGACGATCTGCAGCGCGCGGGTGCCGACGAGGAACAGCAGGAAACGATAGATGACGAACGACACCAGCAGGATCTCGAAGAGATCCGGCCAAGCCCTCGGCGACAGAAACTTAAAGGCGTCTACATTCATGGTGGGTTGGTCGTAGCGCTCGCCAGTGCAAGGGCTTCGCGTGTCAGGGCGACGTCGTGAACCCGGAACAGCCGCGCGCCGCGTTCCCACGCGAGGGCGCACGCCACAGCCGTGGCGCGATCGCGATCCTCCACGGGACGGCCGGTGGCGGCACCCAAAAACCGCTTCCGCGACAGGCCGACGGCTACAGGATAGCCCAGGGCGACGATCGTTGCCAGTTCGTCGAGCAGCCGGAAGTTGTGGGTGGCGGTCTTGGCGAACCCGAACCCCGGGTCCACCACGATTCGCTCCCGGGCGATACCCTCCCCTTCCGCCTGTGCCGCCACTGCCGCCAGCTCCGCTGCCACCTCGGCCGCCACATGCTCATACCGCGCAAGATCATCCATCGTGGCCGGCGTGCCGCGCATGTGCATCAGGATGACGCCCGCCTGCGCCGCTGCGGCGACGTGCGCCAGCTCGGCATCGAAGCGCAGCCCCGAGACGTCGTTGATCACCGCCGCGCCTCCATCGAGGGCCGCGCGGGCGACTGCCGCCTTGCGCGTATCGACCGAGACCGGGCCCAGGCCGCGCTTGACCAGTCCCGCGATCACCGGCACGACGCGGGCAATCTCTTCTTTAACAGGAACGGGGGCTGCACCGGGGCGCGTGGATTCGCCCCCGACGTCGATCAGCCGACAGCCGTCAGCCGTCAGCTTCTCCGCGTGGGCGACGGCGGCGTCCACGGTGGCCAATTGCCCGCCATCGGAGAACGAATCGGGCGTGACGTTGATGATCCCGATGATGACGGGCTTGTCGACGGACAGGTCGCCGCCCCTGATCGACCATTGGCGCGACGGCTCGGCGCGCGCGGCCAGGAGTTGGCCAAGGGCGGGAGCGAGACGCGCCAGCTCTTGCGGCGCCCGATCGTAGCGTGCCAGCGGCGCGATGCGGCTCGCGGCGCCGGCCACCAGTGCCCACCCCTCGCCGGTCAGCACGTCGGCACCGGACTTCGTGCCCCAGTGCACGAGCGCTTCGCGCTCGGTCTCGGTGATGTCTTCGATGAGAACGACGAACGACTGGATGCCGGTGGCCGCGAACCAGGCGGGCTGCGCTTCCCATCCCCGCGCCGCGAGCGCCGCGCGCACCGCTTCCGGTGTGTGCGCGGCGAGCGCGGTGACTCTCACCGCAGCGCCTGGACCACCTGCAGCCGCGCGGGAGAGCCGGTCACGCCCCGGCAGGCTCAGGCGGCGGATTCCTGAGGATCCCCCCCGAGGGACGCTGCGACGGCGCCTTCTCCTGCTCCGTCCCTTCGCCCTCTGCCCGCGGGGGCGCCGGCGGCGTGTATGGCGGCAACCGCTGGCCGGCCACCACCATCTCCACCTGCTCACGCTCCAACGTTTCGCGCTCGAGCAGTGCCGCGGCCAGGCGATCGAGCGCGGCGCGCCGCTCGGCCAGGATCCGCTGGGCTTCACTATAGGCGTGCGTGAGAATACTCCGCACTTCCTCGTCCACGATCTGGGCCGTGCGGTCCGAGATTTCCCGGCGCTGCACCACTTCGCGGCCCAGGAAGATCTCCTGCTCGCGGTCGCCCACGGCGATGGGGCCGATGACCGCGCTCATGCCGAATTGCGTCACCATGCGCCGCGCGATGTTGGTCGCCTGCTGGATATCCTGCGCCGCGCCGGTCGTCACCTTCTCCGGCCCGAACACCAGCTCTTCGGCCACGCGGCCGCCGTAGGCCATCGCCAGGCGCGACTCGATCGACCGCTTGGTGTACTTGTGCAGCTCTTCCTCCGGCAGATACGCCGTCAGGCCGAGCGCCCGACCGCGGGGAATGATCGTGACCTTGTGCAAGGGGTCCGCATCGGGGACCGTGAGCCCGACGAGCGCGTGCCCCGCTTCGTGATACGCGACCAGGCGGCGTTCTTCGTCGGACAGCACGCGGCTCTTCCGCTCGAGGCCGAGCATCACCTTGTCCTTGGCGTCTTCGAAGTCCTGCATGTCGACCGCGGACTTGTTGCGGCGCGCGGCCAGCAGCGCGGCTTCGTTGACGATGTTCGCGAGCTCGGCGCCCGCCAGGCCCGGCGTCCCGCGGGCGATGCGCTCGAGGTTCACGCCCGACGCCATCGGGATCTTGCGCACGTGGACGCGCAGGATCTGCTCGCGGCCTTTCAGGTCCGGCATGTCGACCACGATCTGGCGGTCGAAGCGGCCCGGCCGCAGCAGCGCCGGGTCGAGGATGTCGGGCCGGTTCGTGGCCGCCAGCAGGATCACGCCGTCGTTGGACTCGAAGCCGTCCATCTCGACGAGCAGTTGGTTCAGCGTCTGCTCGCGCTCGTCGTGCCCGCCGCCCAGCCCGGCACCGCGGTGCCGGCCGACGGCGTCGATTTCGTCGATGAAGATGATGCACGGCGCGTGCGCCTTGCCCTGCTCGAACAGGTCGCGCACCCGCGAGGCGCCGACGCCCACGAACATCTCGACGAAGTCCGACCCGGACATCGAGAAGAAGGGCCGGCCCGCTTCACCGGCGACCGCTTTGGCGAGCAGCGTCTTGCCGGTCCCCGGCGGGCCGACCAGCAACGCCCCCTTCGGCAGCCGGCCGCCCAGCCGCTGGAACTTCTGCGGGTCCTTCAGGAAGTCGATGATCTCCTCGAGCTCCTGCTTCGCCTCGTCGCACCCCGCGACGTCGGCGAAGGTGACCTTGGGCGTGTCGCCCGCCAGCAGCTTGGCCTTCGACTTGCCGAACGCGAACGCGCGGTTCCCGCCCTGCTGCATCTGCCGCAGCATGAAGATCACGAGGCCGAAGATCAGCAGGTACGGCAGGAACGTGAGCAGCACCACGCCGAACGACTGGCCGGCTTCGCGCGCGCGGACGTCCACGCCCTTGCTCGAGAGATTGGCGGCGAACTTGTCGTCGGCTTCGAAGGGGAGCAGCACGTTGAACCGCTCGACCGTCTGGCGCTTGACCACGACGGGACGCTGGAACGTGCCCCGGACTTTCTGCCGCTCCGCGATTTCCACGGACGCGATGTTGCCGGCGTTCAGCTCGTCGTTGAACTGCGTGTAGGTGATTTCGGCTTCTTCGCGGCGGCGGCTCGACGCGAGCTGCACCAGCGCGATCGTCCCGACGATGAGGAGCGCCCAGAACGAGAGCGTCCGCAGCATCCGGGCCCAGTTGAATTCCCGCGGTGGCGGGGGAATGCGATTGGCCATCTACGTCAGACTCGCGATATAAGGAAGGTGCCGGAAGTTTTCCGCGTGATCGAGCCCATAGCCGACTAGGAACAGCGTCGGCGCGTCGAATCCGAGGAACTTCGCTTCCCGCTCCAGGTGTTCAGCCACATGCTTGTGCAACAGCGCGCAAATCTCCAGGCTCTTCGGGCGGCGCTGCTTGAGCAGCGCGACCAGCTTGTTCAGCGTCTTACCCGTGTCGATGATGTCTTCTACCAGCAGGATGTGCTTCCCCGCCAATTCCGTCTCGGGATCGTACACCAGCCGCACGTTCCCGCTCGATACCGTGCCTTCGCCGTAGCTCGATGCGACGAGGAAATCGACCTGTAACGGCCGGTCGATCTTGCGTACGAGATCACTCAGAAAGATGAAGCTGCCTTTGAGCAACCCGAGCACGAGCAACTCGCCATCCGGATAGGCCGCGGTGATGTCCTGCCCCAGCTCCCGCACCCGTTCCGCAATGGTCTCTTCTTCAAAGACGACGCGCTTCAGCTCAGCGATACTCGATAACATCCACCCTCACCGCTCGAGTTCCGGGCGCCGGCACGCCCGCGGCACTGCGACAGATGCCCGGCACCCAGAGAATGGTCTCACCCCGACTGACTACGGGATAGCGCGGCCGCGCGCTGCGCGGGATCCGCGCTTCCATTAATAGGCGCCGCAGCGGGCGATGCCCGACCCCGCCCAGCGGTACCAGCGAATCGCCGCGCGCGGGAGACCGCACCTCCCACGCCGTGCTGTCCAGCCAGGTCGTCCACGTCGCGCGCTCGATCCGGGCCGGAGCGGGCGCGGTCGACCAGGTGATCGCGAATTCGCCGAACCGCGCCATGCCCTGCTCGCCGGTCGGCCACACTCGTTCGAGTGCGCAGCCGACCGCTCCCACATCACGGCTCACTCGCAACCGATCGAACGCCACTTCGGCTGACCAGCCGCCGCCCAGCGATAGGCGGCGCCCCGAGGGGCGTTGCGCCAGTGCCACGAGCCGGCGGGCGCGGGTGGGACCAAGGACCAGCCCTACTCTTCGTGCCGCCGCGCGCAAGAGCGCAACAGACAATGCGTTATCATAGCCGCACACACTCGCGCGGGCAACGGTAAAGCACGCACCGTCCACCTGCAGCGCCAGATCCGGGAGCAGATCGAGCATGCGATCCCAGGCGCGGCGGTCACTCGCGGCGTGGCGGCCCTGCGCCAGCAAATCGCCCCGCAGTCGGGCGCCCATGCGGTCGTTCAGCAACGGCAGCAGCGTCGTGCGAATCCAGGAACGCAAATGTCGCGGGTCGCGATTCGCGGGATCGTCGTGAACCGGCAGACCGCGCTCGGTGGCGTACAGGGCGAGCTCGCGGCGCGTGAACGGCAGCAGCGGCCGCACCAGGCCGCCGCGTCCGCGCGCGGCGATGCCGGCGAGGCCGGCGGGCGCGCTGCCGCGCAGCGAGCGCAGCACGATCGTCTCGACCTGATCGTCCTCGTGATGCGCGGTGACCACATACTTTGCACCGCGGCGGCGTTGTACCTCGCGCAGCCACGCGTAGCGCGCGCGCCGCGCCTCGGTCTCGCTAGCGCTTGATCCCAAGAGGAGTTCGACCGTCTCGAATGGCAAGCCATACTTGCCAGCGAGTTCACCAACCGCCGATCCGACGATCCGACTATCCGCCGAGATTCCATGATCAGCATGCGCAACCACGAGTGCAAGCCCTAATGCGTCGGCCACCCCGTTCAGCAAGTCGAGCAACGCAACGGAGTCGGCGCCGCCCGATACCGCAACGAGCGCTTCCCCCGGCTCGCGAAACAGCCGAGCCTGCTTCAGATGCGCCAGAAAGCGCGCGGGGAGCGAGCCGGGAGTGCCCATGTATCTTGAAGTATGCTCGAACCCGACCTCACCTACCAACTCCTGCGCAATCTCACGTCCCCCGTTGTAGCTATAACGTCGGAGCGGAAGGGCAAAAAGAACGGTATGATCTCCGATGCGGCGGTGCGCGCCTCGATCGTGCCGTCGGTCCCGCGCCTGTCGGTGTACATCCACAAGTTCAACTACAGCCACGATATGATCTTCGAGACGGGCCGCTTTGGGCTGCATCTGCTGCACACCAGGCAGCTCGACGTGGTGCGGCGGCTGGGCTTTTTCAGCGGGCGCGATCAGGACAAGCTGGCCGGGATACCGCATCATAAAGGAAAGACGGGGGTACCGGTGCTCGACGAGTGCTTCGCGCACTTCGAGTGCAGCGTCGCGAACGTGATGGATACCGGGAGCTCGACGCTCTTTCTCGGGGACGTGATGGCGGTGGGTTGTGGCGCAGCCGCTGGGCTCGAGCCCACAGGGGAGCTGCTGACGGCGACCTACTTCCGCACGAACATGCCGGCGGAGTGGAGGATCGAGTACGAAGCGAAGCTGAAGGAAGCGCAGCAGGTCGCGGCGGAGATGTCGCGCAAGATTCAACCCGTCGTTTGGAAACGGAGGTGACTGATGCGCGCAATAATCGCTGGGGTTCTGGGATGTCTAACCGTCGCGTGCGGGTCCCCAGGTCCACAGGCATTTCTGGACACCGACAAGACGGCGATACGGGCCTCGATCGACAGCTTTACCGTGTACGTCGTGCAGCGTCGTGATTCGATGGCCGCCGCGATGTACGCGGAAAATGCGACGTACATGCCACCGAATCAGCCCATGGTGCGAGGCCGCACCGCCATCCGAGAGTGGATGAAGGCGTTTCCGGCGATCAGCCACTTCACCGGCTCCCCGATCGAGATCGACGGGCGCGAGGATCTGGCCTATGTGTGGGGCACGTACCAACTGTCCTACTTAGCCGGCGGTACCGATCACGGGAAGTTCGTGGAGGTGCGGCGGCGCGACAACAATCGGCGCTGGCTGATCATTGCGGACATCTTCAATTCGGACGT
>DASPXJ010000002.1:0-8785 GCA_035637355.1 Gemmatimonadales bacterium | reverse complement strand
CGATGTACACATCACCGGCGACGTCGCGCGTCACCGACTCCGCCATCTCCGAAATCCCGGCCGCCCCGAACGTTCGCGTCCACAACGCGGCGCCCGAGGAATCGAGCTTCACCAGCAAGGCATCAGGGAATCCACCTCGAGTCATGCCCGCGGCATCGTACGCCTTGACCGAGAGGGCGTACGCGCCGTCGTCACCGTTGCCGAAGCCGGCGGGCGGGTAGACCGTGCTGAATGGCGCCGTGCTGTCATCCGCGAATTTGACGGGCGTCTGCCGGCTGGGCGTGCGTGCCAAGAACTCGACGTGCTCGACGCCGACATTGTCGGTGGCGCCGGCGTCGATCGTCACCTGCGTGCCCGGGATGGTCACGAGGCAACAGGGCGACAGCTTGATGTCGACGGTAGGGGCTTTGGTGTCCGGCGCGGCGGCATCGCCGCATCCCGCGAGCAGGACCCATGCGGCGATCGCGGACGGGCGGCGGATGAGGTTCACCGGCCCGCGGGGATTCGTGCGCCGCGACGACAGGCGTCCACGGCCTGCGGTTCCTCGGCGCGCAGGCACTGCTCCTCCCGCTCCGGCGTTGTCGCCAGTAATGTGGCGATCTCCTCCCCCAATGCCTGGTAGCACGTCGGCCCGCCGGGCTGCGAGGCGACGATGCCACAGAACGTGAAGGCTGATTCCGTCGTCGCCGTCCAATCGACCAGGGCTTTCGCGGCGCCGAAGTAGCAGGCGGGACGATACGGCTCGCGGGCCTTGTCGCACATGTCGGCGGTCTTCTGCGGATCGCGCGCCGTGTACGACGTGATGTCGCGTCCCAGGCTCTGGAAGCAGACGGGCCGCACGTGCGCAGGGGCGCGCTCGCACGACCGCGCGGCATCGCCCATGTCGCCGTGATTCAGATTCAGCATCACGGACGTTTGCATCTGGTAGCAGGCGTGCAGGTAGCGCTCCGCCATGATCGAGCAGGGATAGAGCGGGTCCGCGGGATCCATCGCCTTGAACGTGGTGGCGGCCATGTGGTGGCTGTGCGCGGCGAGCATCGTCGCGGGGTGATGCGGAGTCGTGGCGTTGATCACGCTTTCCATGAACGCGCCGCCATAACACGACTCGCGATCCCAGCCGTCGCTGAGCAGGTCGCAGTCGCCGAGGGCGCGCGGCAGATCATGACCGCGGAACATCGTCAAGCCGTGGCCCATGCCGTGGACGCACTGGAACAGCACCCAGCGACTCGCGGTGGCGCTCTTGAACGGCTGGCACAGCGCTTCGACTTGCGGCTGCGTCACCTCTTGCCGCGACTCGAAGTAGGCCTGAATCACGCCGTGGCGGCAGCCGGACGAATAGCCGTCGCCGCAGGCCGCGAACGTCGCGGTGATGTCGGGCGATAAACCGTACGCCTCGATCCCGATGCCGTGCGCGTACTCGTGCGCATGCTCCGCGGCGTCGGCATCGCCGCGGGTGATCGCGTCGAGCGTCGCCACCGCGTCGGCCAGGCCGTGCTTCGTCAGCCGATCCGAGAGGAGCCGCGCATAGCAGGTGCGGCGTGCCTCGCCCGAGACCGCACGGCAAGCGGCGGCCCCCGATCCGGATGGCCGTCGGATCAGCTTCGTCACGGCGAAACCTCCCGCCACGACGACCACGGCGGCAACGGCGATCGCGATCTGTTTGGTGGAGCGCATGGTGAGAACTCTAATGCGCTTGCGTGCGCGCATCCAGGTTCCTAAGCTTGGGCCGTGTCAGCCCCCCCCCCCGCGGGCACGTCGCGGGTCATTGTCGTCGCGGACGCGCACCTTGGTCAGGTGCCGGCCGCGGTGGGCGCCGCCTTCCACGCCTTTCTGGACGAGGTGCCGCGACCCGGAGACCACCTCGTGCTGACCGGCGATCTCTTCGACTTCTGGTTCGAGTACCCCAGCGTCATCCCCCGCAAACACTTTGCCACCGTCGCGAAGCTGCATGAGGTCCGCGCCCGCGGCGTCCCGATCACGTTCGTGGGGGGCAACCATGACCGCTGGGGCGGGACGTTCTTCACCGAGGACCTGGGCATCGCGTTCTACGGCGGTGAGGCGGAGCTGGAGCTGGGCGGGCGTCGCGCCTTCATCGCGCACGGCGACGGTCTCACCGAGCAGCACTGGAGCGGCAAGCTGATGCATCGCTTCACCCGCCACCCGGTGACGGTCGCGGTATTTCGCGTGCTCCATCCGACGATCGGCTTCTGGATCGCCGATTTCTTCTCCCGCCACCTCGCCGACAACACGAAGGACCGGGCGGTGCTCGACCGCGCCGCGGTCGCGCAGCGGGAATGGGCGGGCGAATTCCTCGCCAAGCACCCGGACGTCGATCTCGTCATCATGGCACACACGCATCGGCCCGTCGTGAACCGGTTGCCCGATGGGCGGACGTATTTGAATCCGGGGGCGTTCCTCGACGGCGGGCGCTACGCCGTGATCACGCGGGACCACGTGGAGCTGAAACAGTTCACAGCGGGACGACTTCAACCCGCTTGAGCTTCTCCCCCAAAAACAGCGCGCCAACCTTTCGAAAATGCGGCTCGTCGTCGGAGACGACGAAGCGATGGTCGTGACTGGCACCGTTCGCCAGTAAATCCAGCCGCTCGAGCTCGCGCGCGACCGCGGTCGCGGTTTCTTCCGCGGAGTCGACCAGTTTTACTTCGGCCCCCATGACGCGCGCCAGCAGCGGCTTGATCAACGGATAATGTGTGCAGCCCAGCACGAGCACGTCGACGTTCGCGCGCTTGAGTGGCTCCAGGTACTCGCGCGCGATCAGCTCCGCCGCCGGATGCTCGAACCAGCCTTCTTCGACGAGCGGCACAAAGAGGGGGCACGGTTGCGCGTGCACGCGCGCGTCGGGGCGCAGCGCCTTGATCGCGCGCTCGTAGGCGCCGCTGGCGATCGTCCCCGCGGTGCCGATCACGCCGATCGTCCCCGTGTTCGTCGCAGCCACGGCGGCGCGAGCCCCCGGCTCGATGACGCCGACCACCGGCACCGGCGAGCGCTCCTGGAGGTGGCCCAGCGCGTGGGCGGTGCTGGTGTTGCAGGCGACCACCACCGCTTTCACGCCGCGCTGCAGCAGAAAGCCGAGGATCTCGGCGCTGTAGCGCCGCACCGTGTCCGGTGACTTGGGGCCGTACGGGACGCGGGCGGTATCCCCGAAATAGATGACCGATTCGTGCGGCAGGCGCTCGAACAGCGCGCGCGCGACGGTCAAGCCGCCGATCCCGGAATCGAAGACGCCGAGCGGCGCGCTGTTCACGGCGCGGGGATGCGCGGCAGCGGGACGGTGATCCCGATGCCGTTGGGGAAGGCGCGCACCTTCAGATCGGGAGGGAAATCGCGCAGGTGCGCCGAGACGTAGGCCTCCGCCCCGGAGAAGAGATGATTGAAGATCCAGAGCACGAGCCAGTCCTGCACTTCCTGGCGTTTGAGTTTCAGGTTGGCCGAATGGATTTCCTTCAAATAATTCGCTTCCTGCTGCGCCTTGAGCGTCATCATCGCCGTCACGCCTTCCCAGGCCACGAACGTCGCGCCCGTCACCTGCCGGCCGGTCACGGCCTGGCCCCAGCCGGGGATGAGGAAGGACCGCCAGAAGGCGCCCATCGGCCGAACGCCGTGATGCATGGTATCCGCAGGGAGAGTGAGGGTGGTATCCTGGGCGGATAGGCGGATCGCCGGATGGGCGGATATGACGATGGCCACAACAGCCATCCGACCAACCGCCGATCCGCCAATCCGCCTCATCGCGCCACCAATACGTTCAATCTCCCCCGCTCCAACTCTACCGTGCATTCGTTCACTCCTGGCTCCCGCAGCTCGCCGTCCACGTGCACGACCAGCGGCTGCTCCGGCGAGCGCACGACCAGCTTCGCGGTCTTGATCACGGCGACCTCGCGCATCGTCACATGCGTGCCCCGCATGACCCGGGGGAGCGCCAACAGAAACCGTGGCAGCGACACGCGGCGGATCAGGCATACGTCCATCTTGCCGTCCGCCGGATCGGCGTCCGGCGCGAAGCGGTAACTGCCGCCTGCCGTCGTGCCGTTGCACACCTCGATCATCATCATGTACCCCCGCTCCCGGAATCCGGGGGCGGCCACGTCGAAGACCGGCGGCTCGAACCGGAAAAACGTCCGGACGATCGGCACGAGATACGACAGAAAGCCCCGCAGCTGCGGCATGCTGTTGCGCATCTGCACGACCGCGGGGCCGAATCCGAAGCCCACGCTGTTGACGAACCATTCGCCTAGGACGCGGCCGGCGTCGAAGCGGCGCGAGGCGGCCGTGACGAGCCGGGCGACCGCGCGCACCGGATCGTGGCCGTACACGCCGACCAATTTCGCGAAATCATTGCCCGATCCGATCGGCACGACGCCGAGCGCCGCGTCGGCATCGCTGCGCAACAGGCCGTTCGCCACTTCGTGAACGGTGCCATCGCCGCCCACCGCGACCACGTGGCGCGCGCCCTGACGCACCGCCTGCGCGGCGAGCTCCTGACCGTGGCCGGGACCCTCGGTGCGCGCGATGTCCACCGCCCACCCTTGCGCGCGGAACGCGCGCGCGACCACGGACTCCGCGCGCCGTGCGGCCCCACGGCCCGCCGCCGGATTGAGTATCACATGGGCATGAAGCATCAGCGGCAGACAAGATACAATCTCGTCTGCCGCTCAAGGATTCAGGGGTTTGGCTGCTGTTTACGTCGACAGGTAATGCTCTTCCCAATCGACGGCGAATTCGACGCTGCACCGCCCGCACAGCATCCGGCTGGGGCGGCCCCGCAGCGGCACGCGATCGCGGCACGACGGGCAGACGGCGTAGCGTTCGCCGATCTGCACCGAGCGCGGCACATTGCGCGGCCGCGGCACCACGGTCCATTTGCGAGGCGGAGTATTCGACATCTGGAGGAAGGCACGGACCACGGGCACCGGGGTCCCCTTCACGTCTACCACAGCGGCGAGGCCATCGGCCTTGATGAGGCGGTACCATGCGCCGCGACGCAGATTGCAGTTCAGATCGGCTTGGAGACGGGCCCACACCATCGTGTACTCTCGGGCGTCGAGGGACGAGTATAGTAACTCCCTGCAACCCGAGTTCGGAGTGACGGCTGTCACTCCGAATCCTTGACGACGGTCCCTTCCGTCCAGTTGATCTCGAACTCCCGGCGGCAACGGGCGCACTCGTGCGTGCGGGCACCCTTGGGCAGCGGCGCGCGCGCGCGGCAGTTGGGGCAGACGCCGTACGTTCCCCGAAGATGGGGCGGCGCTTTGCGATTTTCCGCCGAGCCGTGCACGACGCTCCACTGTTGCGGCGGCCGCTGCTGGATCTCGAGCCAGGCCCGCAGCACACCCACTTTGCGGTGGTTGACTTCGATAACTGCTTGGAGATCCGTGAGTTCGATGACGCGGTACCATGCCCCGCGGCGCATCTTGATAGGAACATTGGCCTGCAGGCGCGCAAAGAGAATAGCCATCACGGCTCCTGGTACGGGAGACGAGAATGGGCGCGGGGACAATATAGTGATTAGCGCAACAGTACTACATCAGGAATTGTCCCAGCCGATGTCGAAGGAGCCATTGCATTTGGGGCAGCGCATGCTGGCCGCACGCTCTTCGAGGCGGGCGCGCTCGCGGCAGTTGGGACAGACGCCGTAGCGCGCGCCCCAGGTGAGTGGCAGTCGCGCCGAGCGCGCCGGGCGCGGCACGACGGTCCAGCGCGTCGGCCGCGTGGGCAGGATCTCTAGTGAGGGGCGCGGGAGCGTTGTCATGGTGCCGTTGACATCGAGCACCGCTTCGACGGGCGTGAGCCGGATCACGCGATACCAAGCGCCGCGGCGCAGGTGGCCGGCTTCCGAAGGGCGGAGACGAGCCCATTGAGCCGTGCTCATATCATAGGATTGCGAACAACGGGGGAAAAAGTCAACACGGCGGTGGCGGGAGCGTGTAGGAATCGAACCTACCGAGCCCCGTTAGGGGCCCAAACAGTTTTGAAGACTGGTCAGGCCACCAGACCCAATCCGCTCCCGGAACAGGGATCGCTAACGATGCGATAGACGGCGAGCATTCGGTTCCCCATCACCCGGACGAACGCCCGCGGGTAGCGGGAAACGAAGCGCTCGAGAAAGACGGCCTCCTGGCTCAAACCATCGGGGCCCGTGATCACGTAGGTCGCGCCGATCTCGGTCAAATATCGCCACAGCCGGCACGGATCGTCCGTGGTGAACGGCGCGGATGCGCGGCGCCCCGTGAACAGCGCCAACGCGCGCGGCTTGCTGAACACGAAGATATCCTGCGGCGACGTATTCTGCTGCACAAACCGGAACAGCTCCACGCTCTCGGGCGCCGCAACGCCGTCCGCCAACGGCCCGTACCGCAGGGTCGAGTATCTGGCGCCATAGACCAGCGCCACGATGGCCAGGAATGCGAGTGCGACGTGCCGGCGCGGTCCGAGCGCGCCCTCCAGCCCACGAATGCCGAGCAGGCAGTAGTAGAGATAGAAAGGAAGCAGTGGAATGAGAAAGCGCGTGCCCTGGTTCGCCGGCCACAGCATCACCGGAACCGCATAGAGCACAGGGAAGAGCGCCAGGACGGTTGCCCCCCCGCTACGGAGCGCGCGGAGATAGCCAAACGCCGCGAGTCCAATCGTCACGAGGAAAACGAGTTTTCTTCCTGCGCCCGTGTAGCCGTTATCCCAGATATCCGACCACCGCGACGGCGATCCCGCACGCCAGCGCCGTCTCGTTTCTGACGCGACGCCGGCGGAGCACATCGCTGGCGATGAAGGCGGGAAGAATCACGACGCCGAGCGCACGAGTCGCGATCGCCGCAGCTGTGGCGATCCCCGCCAGGGCGCCGTACGTCAGTGTGCGACGATCAGTCTCCCCGGCCCGTTGAAATGCGTACAGGCTCAGCAACGTGAAGAAGAGAAACGGAATGTCGGACAAGACCTCATCCTTGAAATCCCAGAAGTAGGGATTCAAGCCCATCACGAGAACCAACGCAGCCGTGAATCGCGGCGGCAAGTCGCGCTGAAACACGTATGGCAGCATCAGCAGGGTTCCCACGAAGCACAGGACGATCACGACCTTCATGGGCTGCAGATCGAGCCCGAAGACCATGACGACGGGGGCGAGGAGCAACGGGAATCCGGGCGGGTAAGTCCGCGGGCCAATCGCGGGGTTGTGCGGGTTGTACAGGTAACCGGTTGCCGCATAGGGCGCCCCCGCGGCGATGTTGCGGGCATGCTGGATGTAGAGCGCGAAGTCATCACCCCAGTCGTGCCCGGCCCGAATCGTCGCCACGTAGAACAGACCGACGAGAACGGCGATCCGCCACATGAGCATCCGACCTGGTTGGCTTAGGCCTTCACTGCGATGACATCGATCTCGACGCGCGCAGCCTTGGGCAGGCCGGCGGCCTGCACCGTGGAACGCGCCGGCTTGTGCGCGCCAAAGTGCCGGGCGTACACCTCGTTCATCGGCGCGAAGTCAGCCATGTCCGCGAGATAGACGTTCGTCTTCACGACGTTGGCGAGCGACGTTCCGGCCGCGCTGAGCACCGCCTTGAGATTGGCAAAAACCTGCTCCGTCTGCTCCGCCGTCGTGCGGCCCACGAGCTCGCCTGTTTTCGGATGCAGGGCGACCTGCCCTGCGGTGAAAATCAGATTGTCCGTGGCAATCGCCTGGCTGTACGGACCAATCGCCTTCGGCGCGGCGTCGGTTGCGATCGTACGCATCAGAAGAGTCCCTCGATCGTGCCATCAGGATGGATCCGGATCCGCTCCGCCGCGGGACTCTTGCCGAGCCCGGGCATCGTCAGGATGTCGCCCGCGAGCGCGACCACGAAACCGGCGCCCGCCGACGGCAGGATGTCGCGCACGTGCAACGTGAATCCCGTCGGTGCGCCCAGCTGCGTGGCGTCGTCGGAGAAGGAATACTGCGTCTTCGCCATGCAGACCGGCGTCTCCCCGAGCCCCAGCTTGGGCAGCAGCTCGAGCGCGCGCTCGGCCGGCGGCGCGAACGCCACGCCCGCCGCGCCGTAGATCTCGCGCGCGATCGTCTCGATCTTCTCACGAATCGGCCGCCGCTCGTCGTACAGGGGCTTGAATGCTGACTTGCCCGTCTTGAGCAACCCGAGGAGCGATTCCGCCACGGCGACACCGCCCTCCCCGCCCTTCTCCCAGACGTCACAGCGCACGACGTCGACGCCTTCGGCAGTGCCGAGGGCGCGGACCGCCTCGACCTCGTCATCGGTGTCGGTGATGAACCGGTTCAGCGCGACGAGGGCCGGAACGCCGAACTTCTTCACGTTGCGGATGTGACGGCGGAGATTCTCCGAACCCCGCTGCACCGCAGCGGGGTCAGCCGCTCCCAACTGATCCTTCTTGACGCCCCCATGCATCTTCAGCGCTCGGACCGTCACCACGATGATCGCGGCTTCCGGCTTGAGTCCTGCGAACCGGCACTTGATGTCGAAGAATTTCTCGGCGCCGAGGTCCGCCCCGAACCCCCCCTCGGTGAGCACGATGTCCGCCAGCGCGAGGCCCAGCTTGGTCGCGACCACTGAGTTGCAGCCGTGCGCGATGTTGCCGAACGGCCCGCAATGCACCAGGGCCGGACCGCCCTCGAGCGTCTGGACCAGATTCGGGTTGATCGCGTCCTTGAGCAGCAGCGTCATGGCGCCCTGCGCCTTGAGGTCGCTGGCGCGCACCGCGGTCTTGTCGCCGCGCAGCGCCACGATGATGCGCGCCAGACGCGCCTCGAGATCCTGCAGCCCGGTCGCGA
>DASPXJ010000001.1:0-16111 GCA_035637355.1 Gemmatimonadales bacterium | reverse complement strand
TGAATCTCTCTTCAGCGCGCCGCAGCTTAAGCGCGATCCGTTAGGCAGCGCTTATGATCTCAACCAAAGGCATCCTGCTTTTCACTATACTTGGAGCTGCCCCGCCGGTCAGCGCTTTCGCTCAAAGCGCGTCGGTCCAGTCCCGCACGATGATCGTCCCCAAGGATCTCTTTGAATACGCCGATTCGTTGAATTGCGACCAAGTGTCAGACTTCTACGAGAGTCGGCCTGGAGTACTGGATCCGCCTTTCGTCTATGTGGATAGTCTCTCCGCGTGGTGGCAGGGTACTTCAGCCGTTTGGTGTCGGCCGCGTGGAGGACGCCCAGACCGTTATACTCTGCTTTTTCGGTTTGGCGAAAGCGGGGGAGCCTTCCCCCGCTGCCCGAAGCGCATCGACAACCTGGAGCATATTGGGGGGCTTTCGGTCGTGCGCCGTCCAAATCTTTCGTTGTCTCACTTCTACTATATCGACCAGCCCGACACGAAGGGTCCGAATGCACCAGCGACAGCTATTGCAATTCAGGAGATCTACGACGGGACAGGTAGGCTCTTCTATTGCTACGAGGGCCATTGGCTCGCGTTCGGACTGCACTAAGCTCTGGGGACGCGCTGCCTAACACGCGCTTGAAGCTGACGGCGCGCGTCGTCTGTGGTAGAATTGCGTTTGTGAATGTTCTAGTCGGGCGCCGCAGCTTAAGCGCGATCCGTTAGGCAGCGCCTACAACGCATCCACGCGGCAACCTCCCATGCGCTTCTATACAGGTCTGGTTCACGGAAATCCCGGCGCAGAGGAGAGCTACGTCAATGTCCTGCTTACCACGCTAGCGAAGGGACCTGCATCAGCGGTCGCGTTAGTGCCTGGAATCAGTCCTCCATCGTTGAGTTCCCTTGCGCGCGATGCGGATGAGCAAAACTGGATTGACTCTTATCACTTCAACTATGAGCAGCTCGATGGGACCAAGATTGTCTCTCTAATCCTCACACTGGCGGGCTATCGATTCTATCATTTCTTCAGGACTGACTATACGCTGAAGACGATTCTGGCCTTACCAGGAGGAAAGCAGGAGCCGGTCAGCTTTGCAGTGAAGCGTATGTCACGGTTTCCGGCGGCGCCAATCATGGTCACGAGCGTAAGATGAATCCTTTCGATCGGACGCTACCTAACACGCGGTTGAAGCTGCCGGCGCCCGGGCTCGATAGATCCCATGACCGGTGACCGACGGTGTGCTAGACTTTCGTTTGTGAACATTCCAGCTGGGCGCGGCAGCTTAAGCGCGATCCGTTAGGCGGCTGCGCCATGCCCAAAACCAACAAGACGCAATCGCCATCCCTCCAAATTCCGCTGCGGATAACTGTCGTAGATCCGCCAAAGGGCGTTGAGTTTCGCCTGCAGCGGGGCCGATCGGATCTCGTGGTCCCCACACGAGTCACACGGACGGAGATCCAATTCGATTTCACACTGCGGCTCGGTCCAAAACGGCATAGGCATCCGACCCTGCTCGGCGAGGCGGCACAAGGACCACCGGAGGGCCGGTTCGTATACATCAATTCAGGTAGGCGGGCTGGGCAGGACGACACGTGTTGGGATCGTCGCGCCAAGGTGCCTCTGCAAAGGATCACAGATCGGCTGATCAAGCACGTCCTGACGGCGAACGGCGGAGTGCTCGAAGCACGTATCGCCGGGACAGCAAGCGACGGGGGCCCGGCTTGCGCTACCGTTCCGCTGTTGGGTGATACTTGGAAGTTTTCGCCGACCGCAGCCGTCTAACCAGCGCTTGAAGCTGGCGGCGCGCGTAGGATATTGAATGACACCTTTTTCTTCAGCGCGCTGCAGCTTAAGCGCGATCCGTTATTCGGCCCCATTTAGAAACTTTGTATGTTCAAATATGGCTGAGCCTGAACACGTTCCACTACCGGAGCCCGAGCCGAGCGATCAGCTCGTTCCGCCGCCTCGGAAGCCTCCGACCGCAATGGGCCTCCGTGAACCTGGACGCGGGCGTTCCCCTCAGGGTCCGCCAATTTCGCAGCGCCTCAGTCGCATCAGTCGGATCTCTCGAATCATGTTGGGATCGATGCTCCTGGTGAGTGGCGTTGGGTTGGCTCTCGTTTCGCCGGTCGGTTTCGTTGCGGGCGGAATGGCCATCGCCGCTGGTACCCGTCTGATCGGGAAGACCATTGCGCGGGCAGCCTAACATGCGCTTGAAGTTGCCGGCGCCCGTGCCCAGCGAGCCCGGCGAACGTTCTACTCGCGGTGTGGTAGAATTCCGTTTGTGAGCCTTTCAGCTCGGCGCCGCAGCTTAAGCGCGGTCCGTTAGGCAGCGGCCTCCACTCTAGCGAGCGTCCGATGACGCGGCTATCTGCACTTCCATTTGCTCTCCTGATCCTCGCTGCGCTCCCCGCCTGCGAGGGCGGCCCCGACCTCCTCGATCCGGAGCCCTGTCCCGGCGACAGCGTCACGCTCAGCATCCAGAATGGCTCCGACCTCGACATCGTGTGGGCGCCCGCTTGCCCAGTCGCTTGGCTTGAGGTGTTCGACCACTCCACAAATGTGCCCACCTGGACCGTAAGCGGTCGTGACGGAAACGTGATTCTCCCTGTCGTCCGATATGGTCACCGACCAGCCAATGCTCTGGAGGTCCTCGCGCCCACATTACTCACGCCTGGTCGCGCGTACACGGTGCGCGTCCTTCGCGTGATTGGGAGCGGGCCGTTCGCGCTGAATCCTGCTGGTGCTGCAACTTTCACGCGCTAGATGAGGCCGCTACCTAACAAGCGTTTGAAGCTGGCAGCGCGCGTAGGGGTATTTGATTTTTCACCAGTGCCCTGCAGCTTAAGCGCGGTCCGTTCGACGGACCTGGGGCCAGCAATGGGCATGGACCTAACCAGCGAGTCCAGAGCCACGTTCCGCTGGAACGGAAGTGGTTGGACGTTCCTGCTGAACCTTGCGCAACGTTACGACTGGAGACCGGTAGGAACTCAGGCACCGCCCACGGTAGAGAATGCCTCATGGTCAGGGGCGTACGACTCGAACGAAGGACGGCGTGTGACGGCCGACGATGCGCGGGCACTGGGTGTCGCTCTTGAGAGGGCCGTTGCAGATTCGGAGAGGACTCGGAAGGCGGAGGAGCTTGCGCTAGAGATCTCGGTGGCCGTTCGCGAGCAGACCGGATATGCGGACTACCACGTCGGCGTTCCTGAGAGCATATGGGGATACCTCGAAGAGTTTGCTGACTTCTGTAAGAAGGGTGGCTTCAACATTGAGTAGGGCCGTCGAACATGGCGGTGTTGCCGGACGCGGCGGCAAGCGCATCGCTTAATTCGCCGTCAGGCTCGCCGCGCCGCAAACCTCCACGTTAGAGCGCATCAACCATGCATCTCTCTCTGTCCGAAGCCATTATTGTCCTTCTCGCCCTCCCGTCGGTCGCAACGATTCTGTTTTGGCGGTTGCCGATCCTGCGGCGGCACCGGGTGGCGCGATGGTTACTGGCACCCGGCGTATATCTTGTCGTAGCTGCTCTCGGGATCATCGTCGGTATCAGTCTCGGCTGGTTTAGAGATGATATCGGCCGACGTCCTGCGCAGTACGCTGTGAAAATGGAAAACTGGAAGAATGACCCGCAGGTCAAGGAGGTACGGGCTATTTACGACGAGATCAAGGCCGGGGTGAACGATAATAGGTACGAAATAAAGACCAGAAACTTCGATGTCGAGTCATCCCTCTGTTCGTCGCCCTATCCGATCAACTCAAAGAGTCTGGTTCAAGATGAAGCAAACCGTGTCCGGATGTTGAAGATTGTTCAGACCATATCGCACCGTGAGCTACTTCCCGTGGAGCGGTATTACGACACGGCCGGCAAGCTTCGTTTCGTCTATCTGGACTATGTTCCAAACAACGTCCGAATCTATCTTAATGCCGAAGGCAAGGTATTTTGGGCCGTCGAACAGGACGGCAACAGATTCACGGTGGGCGACTACACAAATGAGGACTGGCCAATACAACCAAATGATGCGGCCGATGCCAAAAACGAGTTTCGATCGGACGAATCATGCCCGGAAGTAAAAAAGTAAGCATGCGCTCTCACTATGCGCTTGGAGACGGACATGGAATGCATCGTTCTTCATCGCGCCGCAAGGTAGGCGCACGCCGTTAGGTGGCTGTCCTCAATGCCCGGCATCGACAGCTGGCTGCCGTCTTTCGACGTAGGGCACCGTCACGAGGTCCGGGTGTCGCTCTCTCCAGAGCAGGCCGTGCGTCAAGCTCTCGCCATGCCCGCCGCACCTGACCGTTTGGTGCGTCTCCTTACTGGCTGGTCGTCGCTCCATTCTCGAAGATGATTCGTCGCCGGTGGCTGCGCGCTGTCGTCGCCAGATAGCGGGCGTTCTTCGACGAGTAGTCGCGTAGCTCGGCGCGCGCATCGCGGCGGAGCGGCGGATGGGCGTGGCAGGGTAGAGGCCTCTCGAAGCGTGGGCGCGAAGAGGTGGTACTGGGTGACCCACTACCGAAGAGGTCGTCCGATTGCGGAACCGTCGCTCCTTCGGCAGTTTTGGTGGTTCCGGTTACGATGGTTCTTGAGCCGCGACCGCGACACAATCGAGAGGCAGCGGTATCCAGATGCGTCCGGCAAGCGTCGGTTGGACCCTAGTGTTGGTCTGGTTACTCCGCGTTCACGGTGCTACGGCGCTACCGCAAACCCCCGACGTTGGATTTGTGAAAGGCGACTCGGTGGTGCTCGCGCTGCCATCGGGATTTGCGGTCGTTCACCGGGGCGGGTCCTCTAGCCGCGACATCAATCTCGAGGTCGAGGCCCGCGATTCTGACGGTGTGGTGGAGGTCCGAGACCCTCGCGATTCAACCTGGAAACGGGATTGGCGATTCGGACGCTTTCCGTCGAGACTCCACTTCTTCGTCTCCAATCTGAAGATTGTGAGCCGCCAGGATGCGGATGGGCGCTTCATCGAGGTGACTCTCACTACAGCCTTCGCCGGCTTTAAGCATCGCCTCTATGCCCCAGCGGGCCAGCCCCAGGTGATTCGTGCGCTTGTGGCGCCTCTCAGTGCCGCCGATTCCATCCGGAACGTGGCGTACGACTCGCTGGGCACACGGTTCTTTACGGGTCCGCTCGAGCACTTCACGTCCGCTCAGCGCCTCCTCTTGTTGAGGTTCGCGGACTCAACGGCCCAGGGGATTCGCCTCGGTTCGGAAACGTACAAGGGAGTCACCTACTTGACCATGGTGCTTATCGGTGACGGCCACACGTGGAATGATCTCCGTGTGACTCGGATGGCACGCGTCGGTCGCGTGATCGACAACCAACTGGCACTGCTCAAGGCGTTCACGAAGATCGCGGTGCCGCACACTGTGATTAGCGGGCTCAAGCTGCAACAAACCAGCATTCACGGGACCGCTCCATCCTACAGCGACACCAAAAGCGATACGATCGACGCATACTTCCCGCTTGACGCAATGCTGAAGTTCGCAGAGGCGGACATCACGAGCCAACAACTGGTGAATCAAAGCATCGTCCTCGTCAACGGTGATCGCGTTGAGGTCGATTTGCGCGCTCAGTAGAACTGACGGCCTATACGGAGGCTGACGGCTTGCGAGGCGTGACTCCTTAGCTTAGGCCAACGTCGTCACGCTGCGTCTGGACACATGTCACCTCTAGCCGTTCGCATCGGTGCGGGCGTCCTCGCTCTCCTCGCTCTTCTCGCCCTGCGCGGCAAGCGCTGGGCCTACCCCGCATTCGTGGTGCTCGGGCTCCTCTACTTTCCCGCGCAAACCCACTTCCACGTGCACGCCCCGAAGTGCGAGCAACTCCTTCCCACGATGCAGGTGCTCGTTCTTTCGCTGCACAACTACGCGTACATCGCGCTGTTCGCCGGCTTCTACTGGATGTCGTGGGTACAGTTCGGGAGGTCTGACGCGCGCGCGTTCTGGGCGCTCCTCGCGACGCTGCTCGTGGGAGTCCTCGTCGAGATCGCCGAGGGCATGACTGTGACGGGGCGGGGACATTGCCGCGTGCGGGATCTCGTACCGGACGCCGCCGGGGCGTTGGGCGCGGCGCTGCTGCTCGCTGTCTGGTCCCGCCTCAGCCGCAAACCGGCCTACGTCAGACTCGTCAGGCCGCACGCAGCGGCCGCTCCCCGCCCGGCTGCCCCCACGGTCCGTACTGTCGTTCCACCTCGCGGCGTCGTTCCGCCTCCGCCGCGGGTCGTACCGCCGCCCCCCGACTTTTCACCGGGCCCGAGCCCTGTCACGCCAGCGGCGGACAGCGCTCCGACGCATGAGCTCGCGCCGAGGAAGGGGGGGGCGATCGCTGCACGTGCAGCGGTCGTGCAACGCCTTCAGGCGATGCTGGGACGTCTCAGGGAAATGTTACAACGCCTGTGGATGACCATACGTCGACGTCGCCGCACAGTCATCATTGGCGCCGGACTCCTGGCGCTCGTGGGCGCCGGGGCGTTCGTGATCATGCGCCTCCCGGCACCACCTCCTGTTGTCACCGAGCAACCGAACGCGGCACCGCCCCCACCGCCCCCACCGCCGCGCCCCCTCCAGTCGGAAGCCGAGGGGTACTACGAACCGTCCTACAAGTTCACGGTCTCCGATCGGCGCTTCACCCGCCTGACGCTGCGTCCGGAGCCCTTTGTCACGTTCTCGCGGATCGGGACACGGCAGGAAGTGGGGTGTGCAGATGCACGGATTAGCCCGGCGTCGGTACACCTGCGCTGCGAGTTCGAGCGCGTCGGCATGGTCACGATCGAGGGCCAGTTCCCGTCACGCTCGGTCACGAGCCGCCTCGACGCGCCGGTCCTGAACGCCTTGATCACGATCACCAATACGCGCGGTGAGACGCTGTTCCGCGCGCGCGAGTCGTTCTATTGGCACGCGCCCGACTGAGGATGGTCGGGGGGCGCCGAGCTCGCCTCGGTATCATCGCGAACGAAGACGCCAACTCGATAAAGGGGAAGATTCGTCGGCGGACCAAGCAGATATGAAGGTACAATCACTGTGAGAGTGCGGAGGCTACAATGGGTGCCTGGGGCGCAGGACCGCTAGATAACGACGCGGCACTCGACCTCATACAAGCGTGGAAGAGATTTCGAGCAGGAGGGTATCCTGCCGAGTATTCTATGCTCAACTACCTGTTGAAGAAACCATGCGCCTGGTGCGTAAGGCGGAGGAACGCGGCGGAGCGCTGTTTGGAAACGCAACCGACCTTTGGAAGGCGTATCTGACGAATCCCCAAGTGTAGATTAAGGAAGGAGGACATGTGAGAGCCCTCGGATTGGTTGGCGCAGTCGCCGTCTTGGCCGGCTGCGCGCCGTCGATTCTCCCCGTAACGGCGTCCACCGCAACGCGGATTGACGTTCCGCCGCGGACGAACCCGGTCGATTCGACAGCCGTCGCTGAGGCGGCCACGGTCGAGGTGCGTTACTACCCGCATTCACCGACCGTGACGATCGTCGCGTGGGATGGTGCGGATGCCGCATACGGATTGCGTGCGTGGCTGCGCCGCGATGGCTCGCTCATCGTCGGCCATCGACTCTACGTCAGCACGTATTACACACCGGCGAAGCTGGTCTTCAACCGAGCGGTAACACCGACTCGTCCCCTCGAGTTGACCGGCATCTCGCGCGACGTCCAGGCGTGCGTCGGCGGCCGGCCGTGCTCGCCCCCGGAAACATTCGGGGCGCTCATCCCTGATGCGCTGCTCCGCTCCAATGCCGACAGCCTGGCGGTGCTGTTCTACGATCGCGCTGGGGATCGGTTGCTCATCACCATCCATCGTGATTTGATCGACGCGTACCTCGGTCGATTGGACTCGGTGGTTGCGCTCATGCAGAGGAAAGCCCCGCAGTGAAATGAATCCCATCCTTCGCAAACTGGCCGACCTGCTGACAAGGGTCCGGCTACCGCGCGAGCCGATTTCCCCGTCCTGGCTCCAGCTCGTCGGCCGGCAGGTCCCACTCATTGCGCGCCTTCCGACAGCCGATCAAGATCGGCTCTATCACATCATGCAGCTGTTCGTGAAAGAGGTCCCGTTTGAGGGGTGCGGCGGACTGGAGCTGCGTGAAGAAATTCGCGTGACGATCGCGGCGCAGGCCTGTCTGTTGCTTCTGAAAATGCCGTACCCGCGGTACGCCCGCGTGCGGCGAGTCCTGGGTCTATCCGGCCGCGTTCGTGCCGAAAACCCAGCACTCGTATAGCTCCGGTCACATGGTTTCGCCCGACGAGCCGGCGGCCGGCCAGGCGTGGCAGTCCGGCGTCGTCATCCTCGGCTGGGAGGAGGTCCAGGACGGCGCACACGCTGGCAACGATGGACACAACGTCGTGTTCCACGAGTTCGCCCACATGCTGGATGCCGAGGGCGGTACAATGGACGGCGTCCCGGTCCTCGATTCCCGCTCGAGCTACCACGCGTGGGTCACCCGCTGGTCGGCCCAATTCGCAGAGCACGTGCGCCGCGTGGAGGCAGGTGAGTCCACGGTGCTCGATCCCTATGGAGCGACGAACCGGGCAGAGTTCTTTGCAGTCGCAACGGAAGCCTTCTTCGAGACGCCCCTTGAACTACGTGGCGATCAACCCGATCTGTATGCCCTACTCGCGGAGTTCTTCAAGCTCGACCCTGCCTTGCTGTTGCGGGCGGCGCCAGAGCGGACGACCGTAAAATCGACAAGTTGAAGCAAAAGGAGTCAGACAATGGGTTTCATCCCCGAGTGGGCGCTCGGCGTAGGGGTCATCATCATTGCCGTCTCGATCGGGCGAGCCGTATCGTTCTTGGTCCGCGCGCCATCCCGCTCGCTCCAGGCGTCGTCCGAGGAAATCGGTGAACTGCGGCAGGCGCTGGATGAGATGCAGACCCGCGTAGGAGAGCTGGAAGAGCGCGTCGATTTCGCCGAACGGCGCCTGAGCTCGTCGTCCCGATAGCGAGGGAGAGATAATGCAAGGAGCTGGTGGCACGCCCGGCGGTGTGGGAGCCTTCGCCGTGGGCCTGGGGATGGTCGTGGTCGGCGCCTATCTGCTGCTCACCCGCGTCACGGTCGGCAGCGGCGCCTGGATGCTCTGGGGCTACAGCGCGTTCGGCATGTCGTTGTTACCCCTGCTCATCGGCATCGGCTGGCTGTTTTTCGACGGCCGCAGCGTCGGCGGTTGGGTCCTCACGGTGATGGGCGCGCTCATCATCTTCGCCGGCATCATCGCGAACCTGCACATCTACTTCGCGGCGACGTCCTTGTTCGACACCCTGGTCATGCTTGCGCTCCTGGCCGGCGGCATCGGGGTGATCGCGCGGTCGCTCAAAGCTGCCTCGGCGTCCGCCCCCGGGCAGGAACCGTGAGCTTACGGCGCGTCCTGAAACACCGGTAGCTCGACGTACGACGCGCGCGCCGCCGAGCGGTAGATGCGGTGCGTCGCCGCCCTGAAGTCGCTCGCCTTTGCGGTGAAAATATTGGGCACGAAGGTCTGCGGGTTGCGATCGATGATCGGGAACCACGTGCTCTGCACCTGCACCATGATGCGGTGGCCCTTCAGGAAGCGGTAATCCTGGCTGTGGAGATCGACGACGTACTCGAGGACGCGGTTCGGCGGAATCGGCACCGGCCGATCGAACCCGGTGCGAAACCGGCCCCGCAGCACATCGTTGGCGACCATGAGCTGGTAGCCCCCGGTCATGTTGGGGCTGGAATAGTCCTCGGGAAAGACGTCGATCAGCTTCACGATCCAGTCCGCATCGCTCCCCGTCGTGCTGGCGAACAGATGCGCCGCGATGTCGCCGCGGATGACCACGTCGCGCTCGAGCGGTGCGGTCTCCCAGCTCAGCACGTCGGGGCGATGATCGACGAAGCGCTGGTCCTGGAGCAGCCAGGTGTACCAGCCGCTCCCCTTTGGGTAGTAGGTGGGCTCGATCGGCCGCCGGCGATACGGCACCGGGTTCGCGGGATCGGAGATGTAGCTGTCGTATGAGAACGCGCCCGCCGTTGGAGCGTCCCAGCTCAGCTCGCGGTTCGCGCGCACGTACAGCTTTTTGCGCGTCACCTGCGCGCGGGCGGGCCAGGCGTCGTTGCGCACCCAGCTGTTCGCTCCCGCTTCAAACGTGAGCGCCTCCGGCAGGTTCAGCGTGCCCTTGTCCTTGAGGTAGTGCGCGAAGAACGGCGCCTGCACGCTGTCGCGGAAGTACTCCCCGGTATTGCTGCCGAAGTCCACGTTGCCGAGGCGGCGTCCCGGGCCGCCGGCCCAACCGCCGTGGTTCCACGGTCCCACCACCAGGAAGTTGATGCCCGCCGAGTCGTGTTGTTCCATCGACTCGTAGATGCGGATCGGGCCGACGAAGTCTTCCTGGTCCCACCAGCCGGCGACGTTGAGCGTCGGCACCGTGGTCCTGGTCAGATAGGTCGTCGCCGCCTGGTCGGTCCAGAACGTGTCGTGGTTCGGGTGGGCGATGAAGTTGTTCCAGCTCGGGAGCTTGCCGTGCAGATAGCGATCGTTGGCGTTGCTCAGCGGGCCGAGCTCGAGATACCAGTCGTAGGTGTCGTAGCGGCCGAAGTCGAAGTTGCTGTTGGTGTCGGACGCCTCGGTGAGCACCGCGTACTCGAAGCCGTAGCTGAAGCGGAAGGCGCCCTGGTGGTGGAAGTCGTCGTTCAGGAACATGTCGTCGGGCGAGGCCTGAGGCGACGCGGCGCGCAGCGCGGGATGCGGATCGATCAGCGCCTCGGCGGTCGTCCAGCCGTCGTACGAAATGCCCAGCATTCCCACCCGCCCGTTGTTGTTGGGAATGTTATGGATCATCCAGTCGATCGTGTCGTAGGCGTCGGTGCTCTCGTCGGGGCCCTTGGTCGTGCGGTGGTCCGGCTTGCGCTGCATCACGAACGTCCCCTCCGACCCGAACCGCCCGCGGATGTCCTGGAAGGCGAAGATGTAGCCCTCGCGCACCAGCGCCTGATAGTAGAAACGGAAGTTGTTCGCCGCGCCTTCGATGCCGTACGGCGTGCGGCCGAAGATGATCGGCAGCGGGGCGGTGGCGTTGCGCGGCACGTACCAGGAGGTGTGGAGCTTTACGCCATCGCGCATCGGCACCATCGCTTCATGCTGCTCGAAACTGCTGGTGTCCTGAGCGGCTAGGGCGAGGGCGAGTAAGGAGGCGAGGATCATGGGCCGAACATGGCGGCGGCTTGCTGGCGGCGCAATCGCTTAGATTCGTTGCTCATGAAGGCTTTGCGACCGACCCCAATCAGGGGCCGTCATCCCCTGGTTTACGTTTCCACCTTTCTGTTATTCCTTTCGCTCGTCATTTTCCTGGCCAGGCTGGGGGAGTTCTGGGCTATCGTCACGGCTGGCCTCGCAATTCTCATGGCAGTCTTGGCGTTCGTCATTGCCTTGAAAGGCCGTCGATCTCCTGAGGAATGACTAACGATGCATTACCTGCTCTTCTACGATGTGGTGCCGGATTACGCGACCAAGCGCATGCCGTATCGCGGCTCGCATCTCGCGTATGCACAGCAGGCGGTGGATCGCGGAGAGCTGATCCTCGGAGGCGCCCTGGCGAATCCAGTCGACGCCTCCATCCTCCTGTTCCGTGCATCGTCGTCTGATGTCGTCGAGCAATTCGCGCGCGACGATCCCTACGTGCGCAACGGCGTCGTGACGAAATGGCGGGTGCGCGAATGGACGACGGTGGTTGGGAAAGAGGCTGAGACTCCGGTTCCGCCTTCATAATCCAAGTTGTCCGGGTCCTTTGCCGGACGCCGTGATCGAGGGGTGGCGTCGTGTATGGACATTCTTCGAGCGTCCGGATGCGCCGCGGCGTGCGTACACGGCGGATTTCGAAGCGTATTCCGAACCCGAGCGGACCGAGATTTGGGTAGGCGTGCGCGACCAGTGACTGCCATGCAGTTCTGGACACGGCAACCCGCGGAGGTCTAATCTCTCTCATGCGCAACCGACTCCTCCTCCTCCTGTCCGCACTGCTGGCCCTCTCGGCGAGGGCCGTCACTGCCCAAACATCCCTCCAGCTTCGCTGGGAGCTCGTGAGGGACAGCATCACAACCGACTGGGGTGCCTCTCGAGCGGCTTTCACGCTCACCAACCGCGGCGCGAAACCGCTGCCGCCGAGCGGCTGGGCGATCTACTATAACGCGCTCCACTCGGCGCAGCCGGGCAGCGTGGGGGGCGGGTTCACCAGCGAGGACCTGACGGGCGACCTGCATCGCCTCCTGCCTGCCGCTGGGTTCGCCGGACTCGCGCCCGGAGCCAGCGTCCGGATCGAGTATCTCACGGACCTCCTCCTCAATCGCAGCTTCGCTCCGCAGGGTCCGTACGTTGTTTTCGACACCGCGAAGGACGTCGGCGTCCCCATCAGCGATTACGTCGTCGCCCCCTTCGAGCGCCGCGTGGCGACGCCCGAGAACCAGTTCGCGCTCGACACCGTGATTCGCGTCATCCCCGCGAGCGAGCTGCCACCGGTCTTTCCGACGCCGGTGGAAGTGACGCGAGGAACGGCGTCGCTGCGCCTTACGGCGCTGCCGCCGGTCGAAGCGCCCGCGACGCTGAACAACGAAGCGGCGTTCGCCGCGGAGTACCTGCGCCCCTACTTCGCTACCAGGAAGGGAAGTGGCCCGCCGCTGCGACTCGAGGTGGGCCCAGTCGCTGGTCAAACCTCGGCCGAGGCGTACTCGCTGGTTGTGGATCCGACCCAGGGCGTACGAATCGTGGGTGTCTCGCCCGCCGGTGTCTTCTACGGTCTCCAGTCGCTGCGCAGTCTGCTGCCCGCGCCCACGCCACGCGCCGGCCTGGTCCTGCCGGCGATCCAGGTGGTGGACGCTCCCCGCTTCGGCTACCGCGGCTTCATGCTCGACGTCGCCCGCAACTTTCACCAGAAGCCCCTGGTGCTGCGGACGCTCGATCTCCTTGCGCGCTATAAGGTCAACGTCTTTCACGTTCACCTGACCGATGACGAAGGCTGGCGGGTCGAGATCCAGGGCCTCCCCGAGCTGACCGCGGTGGGTGCGCGCCGCGGCCACCCGCCCGACTCGGACCGGCATCTTCAGCCCGCGTTCGGCTCGGGTCCTCTGGTGGATCGGCCGTGGGGCAGCGGATTCTTTTCCCATGCTGACTACGTCGAGATTGTGCGCTACGCGGCGGCACGACACATCGAAGTCATTCCTGAAATCGAAATGCCCGGCCACGCGCGCGCCGCGGTCAAGGCCATGGCCGGGCGTCCAGACTACGCGCTGACGGATGCCGCAGACACGTCGAAATACACCTCGGTCCAAGGCTATCCCGACAACGTGATCAATCCAGCGCTCGAATCCACGTATCGGTTCATCGAGCGCGTGGTGAGCGATCTCGCCGCCATGCACCGCGAGGCGGGTGCGCCTCTCCGCCACATCCACATGGGTGGTGACGAGGTGCCTGCCGGTGTGTGGGTGGGGTCGCCGGCCGTCCAGGCGTACATGCAGGCGCACGGCATCACGAGCGTCGACGATCTCTGGTTCGCCTTCTACGGCCGGGTGGAGCAGATCCTGAAGGCCCAGGGCCTCCTGCCCTCGGGCTGGGAGGAAATCGCGGTCCGCAAAACCGTGCGCGAAGGTCGGCCGACGACGATCCCCAATCCCGATTTTGCCGCGCGCGGCTGGCGCGCCTACGTCTGGAACAACGTCCCGGGCTGGGGCGCCGAGGACCTCGCCTACCGCCTCGCGAATGGCGGCTACGACGTCGTGCTGAGTCCCGTGACCAATTTCTACTTCGATCTCGCGTGGAATCAGAGCCCGGATGAGATCGGGCTCGACTGGGGCGGCTACGTCGACCTGCGCAAGCCGTTCGACTTCATTCCGTTCGACTACTACCGCAACACCCGCCTCGACCGCCGAGGCAACCCGCTGGACCCTGCCGTGTTCGCCGGCAAGGACCGGCTCACCGACTACGGCCGGGCGCACATCGTGGGAATACAAGCGGATCTGTGGTCGGAGACGCTGGGCGGCGAGGGACGCGTGGAGTACATGCTGCTGCCGAGATTGCTCGCCCTCGCCGAGCGAGCGTGGGCGGCTGACCCCGACTGGGCGAGAGAGCGCGACGCCGCGAAATCCGACTCGCTCCATCGCGAGGCCTGGTCCCGCTTCGTCAACGTGGTTGGCCAGCGCGAGCTGCCGCGGCTCGATCGCGAAGTCCCGGGGCTCAACTACCGAATCCCGACCCCCGGTCTGAAGGCCAATGAGGGGATGGTCTACACCAGCGTGGAGTTACCCGGGTTCACGCTGCGCTATACCACCGACGGCAGTGAGCCTACCGTGCGCAGCGCCGTAGCCCACGGTCCGATCCCGTTGCGTGGGACGGTCCGCGTCGCCGCGTTCAGCACTACGGGCCGAAAAGGTCGCACGGCGACTGCCCCGTGAACAGCAAGAAAATCGCGCGCGATGTCCTGTTGCGACGGTTCGGGCTCGAGCGGTCCTATCGACCTCCGGCGCTGCTGCGGCATCCGGAGTGGAACTACCAACCGCTCCTCAAACTCGTCGTCGGGCACCACCTCCGCCTCCGCCCCGATTTCACCTTCCTGCAAGTGGGCGCGTTCGATGGCCTGACTGAAGATCCGATTCGACCATTGGTCGAAGCATTCGGCATTCGCGGGATTGTCGTCGAGCCACAGCGAGAGCTGCTCGAAACGCTCAAGGCGAATTATGCCGCATATCCGCAGGTCGTCGCCGTCAACGCGGCCATCGCCGATGCGGACGGCGCGCGCGATTTCTACGTCACGACGCGCGACCCCAGTCGCAAAGCGTCGTTCTTCCGGTCGCACCTGCTCAAGCACGGGGTGCCCGAAGCAGAAATCGAAGTCCGGCGCATCCCGAGCGTCACGATTGCGAGCGTGTTGGCCAGGCACGGCATGGACCGCTGCGACTTCATTCAAATTGACGCAGAAGGGTACGACTACCAGATCGTGCGGACGATCGACTTCAAAGTCACACAGCCGCTCATCGTCAGCTTCGAGCACGCGCACATGAGTAATCGCGAGTGCAACGAGTGCATCGAGCTCCTTGCGTCCCACGGCTTCCGGTTCATTGGGACGCGACGCGACATCATCGCGCTGCGAGAGCCCGCATGATCGCCCGCGCCGGCGCGCCTTCGTGTCCTCGCACCTTGAGCGGTAGTACGATCACGTCATAGTCACCCGCCTGCACCGGGCGCAGGTCCAGCCCCTCCACGATGGGAATCCCGCGCCCCAACAAGATGTGATGCGTCCGCGGCGCCGGAGCGCCGAACTGCTCCGCTGAGATGTAGTCCACGCCCACCAGCACGACGCCGGCGTCCGCGAGGAGCTGCGCCGCGTCCGGAGCGATGTAGGCGAAGTCGTGATGGAACGTGGAAGAGTCCATCCAGCCGCGCAGCGTGCTCCGCGTCCGGAACAGCACGCGCTTCACGCCCCTCCAGTCATGCCGGTTCAGCTCGCCCGCGTCGATGGCCCGTACGCTATCGGGGATATCGATCACGCGTGCAGCGCCGATCAGCGGGTCCAGTGCCACCTGGTCGATCGGCGCCCCATTGGCGACGAAATGCATCGGGGCGTCGATGTGCGTCCCGCTGTGCGCACCCAGCGAGTAGACCGAGAGCGTCAGCTTGTCGCCCTTCCGCATGTCTTTGAGAAAATCGAACCTCATGGGCGCGTCGCCCTCGTACACCGGCGTCTTGGCGGGATCGAGCGTGGCCGTCACGTCGACCCACCCTCGAGCGCTCAGCTCTGTCGTCGCCTGCCCGCGCGGGGCGCACCCGACCAGGAGACTGAGCAGCAGCGTAAAGCCCAACCCCGCCACCCCGATGATCGTCTCGGCCACAGTCCACGTCTTCAGCGTCTGTTGCACGGTCATGTCGAAGAACTCCTTGATGAGCCAAAACCCCGAGTCGTTGACGTGTGACAGCACGAGCGAGCCCGCGCCCGTCGCGAGTACCAACAGCTCCGGATGCGTCCCCGGCGTCACGGCCGCGATGGGGGCGACGATGCCGGCGCTCGTCGTCATCGCTACGGTCGCGGAGCCCGTGGCCACGCGGATCAGTGCCGCCACGGTCCACGCGAGCAGCAGCGGCGAGGCCTGCGATCCGAGGGCGACGTCGGCAATCGC